>DHIQ01000187.1:626-7075 GCA_002403895.1 Candidatus Neomicrothrix sp. UBA4742 | reverse complement strand
TCGAACGGCAGCGTCTCCCACGCCGGGAACAGGTCCACCTCGTCGGGGCCGAGGAAGGCCCCCAGGTCATGGGCCAGGCGCTCGGCGTCGGCCGAGGTGGGTACGGCCACCACGATGGGTTGGCGGCTGGTGAGGCGAGCCAGGCCCGCCACCACGACGGCCCGGGCCGGCTCGGGTACGGCCAGCACTGCGCTCGATGTGCCCAGCACCTGGGTGAGGGCCGGCTCGTCGCGCAACAGCCCGGGCAGGGCGCCGAGTGCGAGCGTCACATCGATCGTGGAGGGGGACGGCGGGGGCATGGGCCTCGAGACAAACGAAGGAGCGGTGGACGCGCGGCGTTGCCACCCGATCGCGATCAGGTGGGAGGGTCAGCGCTCACGCTACCGGCCGGGTCGCGGACCGCTCGCAACCGGTGAAGCAATCGCACGGCATCCGTGCCATTCCGGGGTCCTGAGCGGTGACCCATGCCACAATCAGGCGCGCTAACAACGCGTCAAGATCAACCGGATCTATCCTTTGGGTCATGAGGCCTCTTGTTGAATGGGTGCCATGGCCAAAGGCTCCCTGACGCAAGACCGATCGGCCATCCAACCGCTCCCCCCCACCCCCAAGGTCGACATTCCCGAGTCCCGGGGTTTCCGCTTCAAGTCGAAGGTCCTGGGCAAAGCCCTGACCAACGACCAACTCGAGCACGAGCGGCTGGGCAAGCCCACTGCCCTCGCCGTGTTCGCCTCCGACGCCCTGTCGTCCACCGCGTACGCCAGCGAGGAGATCCTACGCACGCTGCTCGGCATCGGCGTCGTCGGCGGCATCGGCGCCCTGGCGTTCGGGTACGTGATGCCGATCACGATCGCCATGGTCGTCGTCCTGGTGATCCTGGTGTTCAGCTACCGCCAGACGATCAAGGCCTACCCGTCGGCCGGCGGCGCGTACATCGTCACCAAGGACAACCTCGGGTTGATCCCGGCCCAGGTGGCCGGCGTGGCGTTGCTCACCGACTACATCCTCACCGTGGCGGTCTCGGTCTCGGCCGGTGTGGCCGCCCTCTACTCGGCGTTCGAGGTCCTGCGGCCCTTTCGGGTGCCCATCGCCGTGGCCTTCATCGCCGTCATCGCGGTGGGCAACCTGCGGGGGGTGAAGGAGTCGGGCAAGCTCTTCGCCCTCCCGACCTACGCCTTCGTCCTGGCCATGTTCGCCATGATCTCCACCGGCGTGTACCGGTCGGTCTTCGGCGGCGGGCTCGAGCACGTCGTGCCGGCCGACCCAGCCGTCCTCGAGCTGACGGGAACGGTCGGCATCTTCCTCATCTTGCACGCGTTCGCCTCGGGCGGCGCGGCCATGACCGGAGTCGAGGCCATCTCCAACGGGGTCCCCGCGTTCAAGAAGGTGGAATGGAAAAACGCCCGCGAAACCCTCACGATCATGGGTCTCCTGCTGGGCATCATGTTCATTGGCATCTCGTGGCTGGCGGCCAAGATGCAAATCGTCCCCAGCGAGAGCCAGACCGTGATCGCCCAGGCCGCGCAGGCCATCTACGGCAACAGCGCCGTGGGCCACGCCCTGTTCCTGTTCACCCAGGCCGCGACGATGTTCATCTTGGTACTGGCGGCCAACACCAGCTTCGCCGACTTCCCCCGCCTGGCCAGTTTCCACGCCGACGACGCGTTCATGCCCAAGCAGCTGACCAAGCGGGGACACCGCCTCGTCTTCTCCAACGGCATCATCGCCCTGGCCGTCGCGGGGGCGATCCCCGTCATCATCTTCCAGGCCGATGTCAGCCACCTGATCCCGCTCTATGCCATCGGCGTGTTCACCTCGTTCACCCTGTCGCAGGCCGGCATGGCCAAGAAGCACATCAAGGACAGGGAGCCCCGCTGGCGGTTGGGTCTGTTCGTCAACGGCCTGGGGGCGTTCGCCACCGGTCTGGTGACCATCGTGATCGCCATCACCAAGTTCACCCACGGGGCCTGGTTCGTGATGGTCCTGGTCCCGGTCATGGTGGTCCTGCTGGTGCGCCTCAACCACGCCTACGAGTCCGAGAAGGAAGAGCTCGAGGACGAAGCCCACAAGGCCGCCGAGGCGCCGATCCTGCGCTACCACTCGGTGATCGTGCTGGTCGAACAGCTCGACCAGAGCTCGGCCCGGGCCATTCAGTACGCCCGCACCCTCACCCCCGACGATCTCAAGGCGGTCCACTTCGCTACCGACGCACACAAGGCCGAGGGGCTGGCCGACGAGTGGGCCACCCTCGGCCTGTCGCGCCTGCCGCTGGAGATCGTCGAATGCCCCGACCGGCGCATCAACCGGGCCGTGCTCGAAGTGGTGGCCGAAGCGGTGGCCGACGGCAACACCGAGGTGAGCGTGCTCATCCCCCGGCGCGAGTACTCCAAGTTCTGGCACCGGTTCCTGCATGACCACACCGCCGATTCGATCGCCAAGACGCTCACCGACGTGCCCCACGCCAACGTGACCTTCGTGCCCTACCACCTGGGCAAGCGCTCGGCCGCGGCCAAGGTCGCCGCCGAACTCGTGGGTGGAATCGAGGCGGCCGAGAACGTCTTCACCAACGCCCCCGGACCCGGGGACACCAACGACAGCCAGTCGAACGGGAGCCCCGCGTGACCGACACCGTGAACGAACCGGAGCCGGACCCAGTCGAGCCGGCGCGGAGCGGTCCGAGTGCGGGCGCACCCGAGAGCGACGAGCTCGACTCCGCCGAATGTCGGCGCATCGGCGACATCAAGTGGCGTCAGCGGGTGCGAGTCCGGGGTCGCATCCGGGCCCTGCGGGTCCAGCCGTGGGAAGGTGGCGTAGCCACACTGGAGTGCACCCTGGTCGACGACACCGGCGGCCTGGTGGTCATCTTCATGGGTCGGCGCAAGCTGGGCGGGGTGAAGCTGGGCGCTCACATGGAAGTCGAGGGCAGGGTGCTCGAGAGCCGGGGCAAGCTGGCCATCATGAATCCCGCCTACACGCTGCTGCCCACCCCCACCGGCGCCTGATTCGCGGTCGTCGGCGGCTCGATCGGCCGGCGATGGGGCAAGAACAGCACGAGGGCCAGCGTCAGCAGGCCGACGGAGTTCTCCAGCAGCCATCCCACCACGAAGGTCGGGCCGTCGCGGTCGACGAGGTGGATCCCGATGTACGGGAGGCTGGTGGTGATGAGCAGGGCGACCGCCGCCGCCACCAGCACGCGGGTGCGGTTACGACCGTCGTCGACCAGCACCGCCAGCGCCGGCAGGACCCACACGAAGTGGTGGAACCAGGAGATGGGTGAAACCAGGCACCCCATCAGCCCGGTGATGGCCAGCGCGGCCAGCACATCACCGTCGTCGTAGGCCCGACGCACCCGCACGAAGCCCCACGCGATCACGCCTGCGACCACGAGCAGCCAGACCGCTCCGACCCAGCGCTCGTCGACCGTTCGTTGCACCATACCCAGCAGCGACTGGTTGGAGTAGTAGCGGCTGTCGCCGATCCGGTTGCTCTCGTAGAGGGTCTTGGTCCAATAGGTCCACGACGACGACGGCGCCAGGGCGAAGGCGACGAGGATGCACACGACCGTGCTGGCCATGGCGGTGAACGCGGCCCGCCACTGCCGGGTGACCAGGAAGTAGCCGACGAAGATGCCCGGCACCAGCTTGACGGCGGCGGCCACACCGACCAGGACCCCGCGAGGCAAGCGGGTCAAGCCGAGGCCATCGATCAGGACGAGGGCCAACAGCACCAGGTTGATCTGCCCCCAGTCCAACGTGTCGTTGACGGGCCGGACCCAGAACATCACCGCGGTCAGGGTCAGCACCGTCATCGGCCGCGCCCAGCGCGGCACCCGGGCCAGGGCCGGACGGAACAGCACTCGCAGAACGAAGGCCAGGACGGCGATGTTCACCAGGAAGAAGCCGAACAGAATCACCTTGGGGGGCAAGACGGCGAACACGACGCTCAGCACGGCGGCGAACGGCGGGTAGGTGAACGGCAACGTCCGGGGACCGGTCGCATACAGAGCCCGGCCGTCGAGCAGGCGACGGCCGGCCGCCCGGTAGACGTTCAGGTCCGGGTACTCGAACACCGCGTGGCCCAGCGGGCGGAAGTGCAGGAACACCACCACTGACGTCACCACGGCCACCGCCCCGGCGGCGGCGCCCAGGAGCACGGCGCGCCGATCGTGTCTCGCCCCGGGCGGGACGGCCGCGTCGGCGGCTTCGGGCGCGGGGGCCAGGGACGAGATCGCCATGTCGTTCCCCAGCATGACCGATCCGGCCGCCTGAGGTGGAGAAGACAGCCGTCGGACCCGCGTCAGCCGGGCGTGCCGGCCAGGCCGGCGGGACCTTCGTCGCCCGCGTCGGGCAGCGCGTTGAACCGGTTCATGGCCGCTTCCACGCCGTCCTCCCCGATCGCTTCGACCGCGTCGGCGGCTCGTTCCACCATGTCGGCCAGCAGGGAGCGCTCCGCTTTGCCCGGGCGCTTGAGCACGTGGTCGACGCCTTGTTCTTTCGACGGGGGCTTGCCGATCCCGATGCGGACCCGCACGAAGTCGTCGGTGTGCAGATGGGCCTTGATGGAGCGCAGTCCGTTGTGGCCGGCGAGGCCGCCACCCAGCTTCACCTTGACGCGGCCGAGGGGCAGGTCCAGCTCGTCGTGGACGATCACCAGCGCGTGCAGGTCGTCGATGTCGTAGCGCCGCGCCAGTCGACCCACCGACTCACCCGACAGATTCACGAACGTCTGCGGTTCGGCCAGTGCGACGCGGCAACCACTGATGCGCACCTCGTCGGCCAGGGCCCGTTCCTTGCCCTTGCGGAGGCGCCCGCCGTGGCGGCGCGCCAGCAGGTCGACGACGTCGAAGCCCACGTTGTGGCGGGTGCCGATGTACTCGGCACCGGGATTGCCCAGCCCGACCACCAGCAGGTCGGCCATCAGACGGTGGTGCCGGCGCTACTCGCCGGCGTTGTCGGCGTCGGCGGTGTCGCTTTCACCCTCGGCGGCGGCCTCATCGCCCTCGGCGACCTCGCCTTCGGCGGGCTCGGGCTCGGCCTCGGCACGGGTGCCGCTGCCCAGGGCGATCTGCTCCTCGGGGTCGACCTCGGTGGTCACGCCGGCGGGCAGGGTCAGATCGGCGACACGGATGGCGCCGCCGATCACGAGATCGGTGATGTCGGCCTCGAACTGGGACGGGATCGACCCGGGGCGGGCGCTGACGGTGAGGGCGTGGAGGAGTTGCTCGACGACGCCCTGGGCGTTGTCGACCTCCTTGGCCTCACCGATGAGCACGATCGGGACATCGACGATGATCGACACCTTGCGGTCCACCCGCAGGAAGTCCACATGCTCTACCGAGCGCCGCACGGCGTGGCGCTGGAGTTCCTTCACGATGGTGAGGTCCTCGTGGCCGTCCACCTCGAGGGTGATCAGGGCGTTGAGGCCCGCCTCGGTGTTGAGGGCGCGTCGCAGCTCCTTGCGGTCGACGACGACCGAAACCGGGTCCTGGTCAAGGCCGTAGACGACGCCCGGCACCTTGTCCTCGGCCCGCAGACGGCTGGAGGGGCGGGAGCCGGTGGTGCGACCGGTTTCGGCGATAAGGGTGACATCCATGCGACGGGCTCCTGCGGCAGGCACCCGACGGGCGCCACGAATCGATGCGGGTGGGAACAAACGACCCGTCATGCTACCGGGCGGCCCCTCCCGGGTGCGAGTCGACCAGCGGGAGCCCGTGGTGGCTCGGGTTGACCTGGCCTCAGGCCTGGTTGGCGCCGCCGAAGATCTCGCTCACCGAGGTGTCTTCGAACACGGCGTCGATGGCGGCGGCGATGATGCCAGCTACCGACAGGACCTCGATCTTGTCGATCTGCTTCTCGGGCGGCAGCGGCAGCGTGTTGGTGATGACGACCTTCGAGATCACCGAGTTCTTGATGCGGTCGATGGCCGGGCCCGACAGCACCCCGTGAGTGGCCACCGCATAGACCTCGCGGGCACCGTGCTCGATGAGCTGCTCGGCCGCCGCGCACAGGGTGGCCGCCGTATCGATCATGTCGTCGATCAGGACGCACACCCGTCCGTCGACCTCGCCCACGACGTCGCGGGCCTCGACCGAGCTCTTCTCGCCCTTGACCCGCCGCTTGTGCACGATGGCCAGATCCGCGTGCAGCTTGTTGGCGTAGCGCTCGGCCACCTTCACCCGCCCGGCGTCGGGCGAGACGATGACGAGCCCCGGGCCCAACGTCTCCATGTAGTCCAACAGCACCGGCATGGCGGTGAGATGGTCCACCGGGCCGTCGAAGAAGCCTTGGATCTGGCCCGAGTGCAGGTCGACGCTGACCATGCGCTTGGCGCCGGCGGCCAGGAACAGGTCGGCCATGAGCTTGCCGGTGATGGGCTCGCGCCCCTCGGCCTTGCGGTCCTGGCGGCCATAGGCGTAGTAGGGACATACCACCGTGATGCGCTTGGCCGAG
>DHIQ01000187.1:0-399 GCA_002403895.1 Candidatus Neomicrothrix sp. UBA4742 | reverse complement strand
CACCGTGATGCGCTTGGCCGAGGCTCGCTTGGCGGCGTCGACCATGATGAGCTGTTCCATGATGGCGTCGTTCAGCGACATCTCGTCGGTGTTGCTGTGGGTCTGGATGATGAAGACATCGGTCCCCCGCACCGACTCGCCGAACCGACAGTGGAGTTCGCCGTTGGCGAACGCAGCCAGGTTGGCGTCGCCCAATGTGACGTGCAGCCGTTCGGCGATCTCCTCCGCCAGCGGAAGGTTGGCCCGCCCCGACAGGAGGTGTAGCCGCTTCTTGGTGACGAGCTCCATGTTCCCCTACTCCGCTCAGCGCCCGAGATCCTCGGTGTTCACCCCAGTGTAGAACGGGCCGGTCCGGGTGTCGGACGGGATATGGCTGCCCGGCTCGAGCACGGCGAAGGG
>DHIQ01000136.1 GCA_002403895.1 Candidatus Neomicrothrix sp. UBA4742 | reverse complement strand
TGACCACTAAGGCGCCCGAGCCGGCCCTCTCTTCTGGGAATTCGTCCCTCTCCACCTCGACGTCCTGGGCCTGCAGCAGCTTCCGGGAACGGTCCCTGCGCGAGAGCAGGCGATCCTGGATGTCGTAGAGGTTGTCCATCACCCTGGTGATGATGGTCCGAAGCGGGAACTCGGTGCGGCAATCGGCGGGCAGGGTCTGCAGCAGTTGTTCGATCTGCAGGATCATCGCCGCCGGCACCTTGATGCCGCCACGCAGCTGGATCTCCTCGAGCTCATGAAGGATCTGGTCGACCTGGCTAACAGGGCGCCGCAGGAGCTTCTGTTCGGCGTCGCGACGGCGCCGCTGGTCCTCAGCATCACGGATGGCTTTGGCGGTGTCTTCGAGCAGCACTTTCGTCAATCAGATACGTGCGGGGGTTGCGCAGGGATCACCCCACCCAGCTTCGAGCAGCATCGTTGGAAGCCCGTTAAAGAACGCGGAAAGGTACAAACGAACTTCCGTTCGCCATCTGACACCGTCGGCGGGGCGCCCGTATACTCCACCGCGACCCACGCCGAGGGCGAGGGAAGGTCAGGCTCAGGCGGGAACCACGAGCCGGGCCGTCCGGTCAGTCCCGACCACGGGATCACAATCCACACCACTTCCCACACCGTTTCGGGGGTTCACGACTGCAAGCTGCAAGCCGTTACCTAACCCACGCCCTGGTGTTGCTCAGTGCGATCGTCGTGCCGACGCTGGCTGTAGGGGGCATGAAGTCGCACACAACAGCTCCAATCGTGGGGACGCTGGCAGCGGCCCGTGTCGACAGCCCTGACCGCGGGTTCATCATCAAGCCCACCGCGGCCAACGTCACGCCCAAGAAGCGCGACGTCCAGACCTACTCGGTCCAGGGCGGCGACACCGTTTCGAGCATCGCGGATCAGTTCGGACTCACTGTAGACACGATTCGGTGGGCCAACAACATGTCCGACGTGGATACCCTCAGCCTGGACCAGAACCTGCTCATCCCACCGGTCAACGGGGTGCTGCTCACCACCAAGCCGGGCGACGCCCTGACCGCGCTGGCCGACAAGTACGGCGTCCCGATCGGGACCATCATCGACTTCAACCTCATCCACGACCCCAACACCCTGGCCCCGGGGACGCAGCTGATGATCCCCGAAGGGACCGGCGCGGCCGCCCCGCAGAAGGCGCCGCCGGCGCCCACCACGTCGTCTCGGAACTCCAGCGGATCCTTGGTCATTGGCGTGACTCGCTTCAGCGGCGGTGGTGGCGGACACTTCCCCTGGGGCTACTGCACCTGGTACGTCTCGACCAAGCGATACGTCCCGTGGATGGGCGACGCCCACTCGTGGTACGGCAACGCGCAGGCCTACGGCTACGCCACCGGACCCACCCCGAGGCCCGGGGCGATCATGGTCACCCAGGAAAGCTGGTGGGGCCACGTGGCCTACGTCGAGTCCGTCGACGGCTCCTGCTGGACGGTCTCAGAGATGAACTACAAGGGCTTCGGCATCGTGGACTACCGCCATATCTGTCCGGGGCAGGTCCCGCTCATAGGGTTCGTCTACTAGTCCCTTACTGGCGTCCGCGCCCCTGGCCCTTCACCTTGAACTTGGAGCATGCCTCGTACATGTCGAGGATCTCCTGGGGCTCAGACTTGGTCTTGGCGTCGAGCTCCTCGGCTTCCTTCTTGTCGCGGGCCAGGATCGTGTACAGCTCCGCGAACGGCTGGGGCAGCTCGGGCAGGGACGAGCTCACCCGGCAGAGACCGCCGTGGCGCCAAAACGTACCGGCGCCATGAAGTGGTAGTAGCGGTGCTGGGTGTCGCGTTCGAACTCGATGAGCTCATCCTCTAGCCCCGCCGGGCAGACGTAGAGCTTGATCGCGATCAGTCCCTCGACTCCGAAGGGGCCGGCCGGGTTTGCGCATGGAAGCAGGGCGATACCGTTGGCCGGAGGCGGTTCGGTGGCGCCGGCAAGGCGGGCCCCGGCCGATCCGAAGCCGTCAAGACCTTCGACGCCATACTGCCCCCCAGCATCCCGCGAGAAGGTGACATGAAGGGCTGCTTCAACATTCCAGGGTGTCATTTGCGGGCCTCAGGATAGCGGCCTGTGTGACCTCGCGCGAAGCCGGGTGACGAGCTAGGTTCGCTTCTTGCGCTTCGCCTTGGCGTCGGGGTTGGGCGGGTGGATCGCCACCTCCAGCGCGCTGAGGACGTTGACCTCGGACGAAGTCGACTCGTCGGCCACCTCGCCCGCGATCATGACGCGGTTTTCGACCTCGGCGACGGCGTCCTTGACGGCCTTCTCGAGCCGGTGCTCGGCGCGGCTCAAGCCACCCTCTTTGGCTTTCGTCGTGCGCTTCTTAGTGGCCAACTTCGCTCTCAGTCAACGGAGAAGCGGTAGCCGATGCCAGGAACCGAGTGGACGTATTGGGGCTTCTCGGATTCCACTTCGATCTTCTTGCGTAGGCGGTACACGTGGGCGTCCACGGTGCGGGTCTCGATATCGACGTCGTAGCCCCAGACGTCGCGGAGCAGCTCCGACCGGCTGAAGACCTGCCCCGGCCGTGAGGTCAGGAGCGCCAGCACGTTGAACTCGGTGACGGTGAGGATGACCTCGACGTCGTCGCGCCAAACCTGGCGCCGCGAGATGTCGATGACCAGCCCGGGGAATTCGCGTCGAGCCTTGCGGGAGCCCTCGCCGGCGGCATCGGCGTCGCTACGACGGAGATGGGCGCCGATGCGGGCCATCAGCTCGCGCACCTCGAAGGGCTTGGTGACGTAATCGTCGGCGCCGACCTCGAGCCCCACCACCTTGTCGATGGGGTCGCTCTTGGCGGTCAGCATGATGATCGGCACCACA
>DHIQ01000211.1 GCA_002403895.1 Candidatus Neomicrothrix sp. UBA4742 | reverse complement strand
GCCCGTGTACGCCGTCAGCCGCACCACAACGTGCGTAACCTCCGGCGAGGCACTCAGCCAAGAGGCGACCTCCTCTCGGCGACTTGGCCAGTCGGGCCTCGGTGCCGAATGCGCCATGGACGCTGCTGCCCGCCTCCACTGGCGGCTGACCGCACTGGAGCATCGCCTGACGTAGCAGCTCCGTGGCGATGACGGTCACATCGGACACGGCTGCCAAGCATGTCGCGAAAACGGTCGTTTTCGGAACGCCATCCGACGGCACGCGGACGGGGACCAATCCCCTCGACCTTCAGATCAGGGTCGGCGCGCGCCTCCAGTGGCCGGTGGCGTCCTCGAAGGTGCTCGCGAACTGTAGGACCAACTGCTCACCGCGCGGTGGCCCAATGACCTGCATCCCGATCGGGAGACCATCCTCGGTGAACCCGCATGGCACGGACAGCGCAGGGAGTCCTGTGACCGTGACGCGGGAGCATGAGCGCATCCACTCGATGTACGTCGACATGGGGGCACCGTCGATCTCCTTCACCCATTCGACATCCACGTCGAATGGCGGGACCTGGGTCACTGGGGCACACAGAACGTCGTAGCGCTCGAAGAACTGGCGGGCGTTCTCGTAGACGCGTCCTCTTAGCCGGACGGCGCGCGCGATGTCCTCGCCGGTCAGCGCCAGCCCCTGCTCGATGTTCCACACGACGGTGTCCTTGAGGCTGCTGCGCTGCGTGCGCAGCAACGGTCCGTACGACGAGGCGTACGCGACGGCGCGCCAGGTGTTGAACGCCTCGTCGGCACCGCTCAGGTCGGGCTCGTCGTCGTGCACGTCGTAGCCAATCTCCTCCAGCACTGTCCTGGCGCGCGCCAGTGCGTCGCGGATTTGCGGGTCCACCGGCAGACCCCCCAAGTCGGGGCTGAACGCCACGCGCAGACCCCTCGAGGCCTGATGCAGGGCGGAGAAGAAGGAGCAGTTCGGGGCCCCGAACGCCAGCGGCGAGCGGTTGTCCGGGCCGGACATGGTGTCGAGCAGGAGGGCTACGTCGCTGACCGTGCGGGCCATCGGGCCTACAACGCTCATCGGTGACCACGGGTCGCCCGAGGGCCACACTGGCACCCTGCCTGGGGTGGGCCGCAGCCCGACGACATTGCAGAAGGCTGCGGGGTTGCGCAGGGATCCTCCCATGTCGCTGCCGTCGGCCAGCGCGACGAGGCGTGCGGCAAGAGCAGCCGCTGCTCCCCCGCTGCTGCCGCCACTTGTCCTCGTGAGGTCGTAGGGGTTGCGCGTCACCCCGAAGATCTCGTTGAACGTCTGCGAGCCAGCACCGAACTCGGGAGTGTTCGTCTTGCCCAGGGAGATCGCCCCGGCCTCACGCATGCGAGCCACATGCAGCGCGTCGACGTCTGGGATGTTGTTGGCGAAGACCCGGGAACCGTACGTCGTGCGCACACCTCGAGTCTCGGCAAGATCCTTGTGAGCCACGGGCAGCCCGTGTAGCGGGCCGACGGGGCCGGACCGGGCGAAGTGGTCATCGAGCAGTTGGGCCTGCCGCATTGCCGCTTCGGCCGTGATCGTGATGACGGCGTTCACGCTGGGCCCGAGGACCTGCACCCGCTCGAGGTGGGCGGTCGTGACCTCCCGGGCCGAGACTGAGCCGGCCGCCAGCAGTCCGGCCAGCTCGACGGCGGTGTGGTCGACCAGCGTGTGTGTGCTCACTGGTTCACCTTCCTGGTGTCTTCCTCGGCACCCCAGACCCGTTGGCCCCCGACCCGGGTGGAGAGCACAGGGATGTCCGCGCGCCTGTTGCGGGAGGTCGTCAACTCCGCGGCCCTCATCAGGCGCCCACGACGAGCCGGCCGTCTTGCCATACCTGGCGGATCCGTTCGCGCAGGCCGGGCAGCTCTAATGCGTCGCCCTCGATGATGACGAGGTCCGCCGCCAAGCCGGGAGCGATTCGTCCGGTGTGGTCCTGCAGGCCACACAGCCGGGCGGCACTGGAGGTGGCGGCCGCGAGGACCTGCGCCGGCCTCATCCCGCACTCCTGCATGAGCATCAGCTCGTCGAGGTTGTGGCCGTGGGGGCCGACCCCGCTGTCGGTACCCATGGCCAGGTTGACTCCCGCGGCGACAGCGGTGCGTACAGACTGGACGTGCACCTCGGCCACCTCCCTTGCCTTGGCCACGACGGCTGGGGGGAGACTCGCGCCTGCCGCAGCAGCCGCAAGGACGGCACGCGGGGCCACCAGCGTTGGCACGAGCCACGTTTCGTTGGCCAGCATGAGGTCGATGGCCTCCTCATCGAGGTAGATGCCGTGTTCGATGGATCGCACGCCAGCGCGGACGGCATTCTTGATGCCGGCTGTTCCCTGGGCGTGGGCCATGACCACCCGGCCGGCTGCAGCGGCCTCGGCGACGACGACATCGATCTCGGCCGGGCTGAACTGGGTGTGTGTCGGGTCATCGCGCGGCGAGAGGACCCCTCCGGTGGTGCAGATCTTAATGACGTCCGCGCCGGCACGCAGCAGGCTCCTCACCACCTTGCGCAACTCATCCACCCCATCGGCGGTTGCAGCCGGGCGCCCGGGGTGTGGAAGGCTGAGCGGCAGGTCGAACCCTGACGGGAACCACCCGTCCGTGTGACCCCCGGTCTGCCCGATGATGTTCACCGCCAGAAGCAGGTGCGGACCGGGCACGAGACCATCCGCGACGGCCTGCTGGATGCCGAGGTCGGCGCCCCCCGCGTCCCGCACAGTTGTCACGCCCGTCGCGAGTGTCGCCTCGAGGTTGCGAGCCGCCGCGTAGAACTGGTAGGAGAAGGGGCGGCTGAGGCGGTCCATAAGGTCCACCCCGGAGGCCGTGACGTGTACGTGGCAGTCGAAGAACCCAGGCAGGATTGTCGTCCCGGTCACGTCGACGACGAGGTCGCCGTCCAGTCCCTGCCCGACGTCCAGGATCCGGCCGTCGGCGATCACCACGTCGGCGAGCCCTGGGTCAGAGCCCGTGCCGTCGAAGACCTGCGCGCCGTGCAGGAGGACGCGCGATGTCACGGGAGGGCCCCCGGCCCGGCTCACCGCAGACTTTCCGGCTCGGCCTCGATCTCGGCCCACTGAGGCACTCTTTCCTGTTTGGTGCCTCCAATCGTCCTCTCCAGGGCGGCGCCGGCGAGCAGGACGACGATGTTCGGCACGAGTGCCACGAGGCCGACGTTGATGTGCCCGGAGTAGGCATTCCCGAACGTCAGCCAGATGACGACGAGCTCACCCACGAGGAGTCCGGCCATGACGGGCCACACGCCGACGAGCTTGCGCGCCAGCAGCGCCAGGCCGATCGCAGGGATGAGCTGGTCGAGGCCCGAGTAGGTGAGCAGGAGCAGGTTGACGAGCAGGTCCGGTCGCGCGATGGCCAGGCCGAGGGCCAGGGCCGTGACGCCGACGACCGCCCCCTGGTTGACCAGGAACTGGCTGCGGTCGCTGCGGGTGCGGGCGATGTTGCGCGCGATGAGGGAGGACATCCCGATGAGCAGGCCGGCCGCAGGCACCATCGCCGTCGCAGCCGTGGCCACCACGACGATGCCGACGAACCAGCCGGGGAAGGCCTGATGGACGAGGTTCAGCAACGCCCCGTTGCTCTTGCTGCCCTTGGGGAGCACGACCAGGGCCGTGAAACCGATGATCATCGGCAGGGCGAGCGCGATGGAGTACACCGGCAGGAAGACGTAGTTGCGGCGCACTGCCACGGGGGACTTCGCGGACAGCAAGGCAGGCCACTGGTGGGGAAAGGTCATGAAGAGCACGCCGAGGGTGGAGGCCACCATGCTCGAGAAGAACCATGCGGAGTCATAGGTCCCGGAGTGGATGTGCAGCATGTCGGGGTGGGTCGCCATGATCTTGTGGAAGGTGGCCCCGATGCCGCCGGTGAAGTGCGCTGGGATCGCGACGACGAGGACGAGCAGGACGACCAGCATGATGGCGTCCTTGAAGTACGACGTGGTTGCCACCCCGCGGATGCCGGACCACAGCACGAACGCCACGACGAGGACGAAAGCGATGACCATGCTCACGTTGCTGGAGGTCTGGTCGCCCGTCGCGAGCTGCACTGCCAGACCGAGCCCGGTGATCTGCAGTTGCAGGTAGGGCAGCAGGAAGACGACGCCGAAGACGGCGGTGATGAACCCGAGCAGCCGGGAGTCGTAGAAGTCGGACAGGAAGTCAGCCTGCGTGAGGTGGCCCCGCTCGTGGGCCCGGCGCCAGATGATCGGCGCCAGGAAGTAGAGCCCGACGTAGGCCAACGGGATGTAGGGCAGGGCGTAGAGGGCCGCCACCCCACCGCTGAACGCGAGACCGGCCATCCCGAGGAAGGTGAAGGTGGTGAAAACCTCACCCGCCTGCAGGAACCACATCGTCATCGCGCCGAACTGTCGCCCGCCGTGGGTCCACTCCGAAAGGTCGCCCGTCGGCTTGCGGCGCCCAAGGAAGCCGAACACCGCGATGAGAACGATGCCCAGCAGCGTCACTGTCAGGGTCGACGTCATCGCTTCGGACCGCCCCCGGCCTCGCGCGCATCGGCATCTCGCTGGCGAGGGCTGAACTCCAGCAGGGCCAGGGCCGGGGTGATGGCCAGGACCCAGATCACGCTCCAGACCATGACTGATGGCAGCCCGAACCAGAGGGACGCGCGGTTGACGAAGGGCAGCCAGACCGTGGCCACGAGGGCGACCACGGGGATGGCGAGGATAATCAGATAACGGCGCATGTTGAGCCTCCTTGGGTGACGGCTATGGTCACGGTTCGGTCGGCCCGGGGGCCGTTGGGTAGACGCTCTTGGCGTCGCGCTGTAGGGCGCGGATCGCGAGCTGGGCGTGCAGGAGGACGCCGTCGGGCATGACCTCGTCGACGAAGACTGCACGGGGGCTGTGGTTGTTGGGCGCCTGGACCTCGTCGCCGGGATGCGCTCCGAGCATGAGGTAGCACCCGGGCACCGCCGCCAGGACACGCGAGAAGTCCTCGGCACCAGCGTTCGGATTCCGCATGGGCTCGTACCTCGCACCCCCGAATACCTCGCCGACGACATCCGCCGCAAAGGCTGCGTGTGCTGCATCGTTGACCGTCAGCGGGTACTCGTCCTCGTACTCGACTTCTGCCTCCATGCCATAGGCCGCCGCGATCTGGCGGCAGAGCGCGGGGGCCTCGGCGCGGATCCGGTCCCGGGCTTGGGGAGAAAAGGACCGAATGGTCGCCTCGAACTGAGCCTCGTCGGGGATGATGTTGCGGCGCGTGCCAGCATGGAAGGTTCCGACGGTCACGACGACCGGGTCGAAGATGTCGAATCGTCGCGTGACCAAGGTCTGCAGAGAGTTGACCATCTCCGCCGCCGCTGTGACGGGGTCAAAGGCCAGGTGCGGGGCCGATCCGTGGCCGCCAGAGCCGTGCACGGTGACGCGCATGCCGTCGCTGGCGGCCATGAGAGTTCCCGGGCGGGTGGTGAACGTGCCTCGCGGGATCTGTGAGGACATCACGTGCATGCCGTATGCGGAGGCCACCCGCTGCCCGGCCGCGTCCAGGACACCCTCGTCCAGCATCCGCCCGGCGCCATCCCAACCTTCCTCGCCAGGCTGGAACATGAAGACGACGTCCCCTTGGAGAGCATCGCGATGAGCAGCAAGGAGCCGAGCCGCGCCAACGAGCATCGCCGTGTGAAGGTCGTGACCGCACGCGTGCATCGCCCCATCCACCTTGCTGGCAAAGTCCAGCCCGGTCCGCTCCTGGACCGGCAGGGCGTCCATGTCCCCGCGCAGCAGCACAGCTGTGCCGGGGCCGGGCCCGCGCAGGACCGCGGTCACCGAGGAGACCGACGTCCCCGTCGTCACCTCCAGGCCGAGACCGTCGATCGCCTCGAGGACGGTGCGCTGGGTGACCGGTAGGTCGAGGCCGACCTCGGGGTGTTCGTGCAGTTTGTGACGCAGGGCCACAAGGTCAGCGGCCATGGCGTCAGAGTCATCGTGGAGCCTGTCGTCGAGGGACATGCGGCCTCCTGCGGGGTGGAATCGGTGATTAAGCGGGAGGTCACGCATACTGACACTTCCTGCCGTTGACTGGTCAAATCTGCAGATTCCCGTCATCATCGATAGGTATATGACCGATTCAGGCGGACTGACCGAAGGCGATCTGGCCCTCATCGAGGCTCTACAAATTGCCCCGCGGGCGTCGTGGGCGGCGGTGGCCCGAGCGACGAACACGAGTCCGGTGACCGCCGCAAGGCGTTGGCGGCGCCTGGTCGACGGCGGAGCAGCCTGGGTCACGGGGGCTCCCGGCGTGTCCGTGTGGAACGCCCAGTGCGTCGCCTACGTCGACATCTCATGCAGCTCCGGACAGAGCCTCGCCGTTGCCGAGACCTTGGCGCAGGACCGGCACGCACTGAGTGTCGAGCTGACCGCCGGCGGTGCGGACGTTTTCGTCACCGTCGCCGCCGCCGACCTGCGCGCGCTGTCGCGGTACATGCTCGAGCGCATCGATCTCATCCCCGGCATCACCACCACGCGGACGCGAATCTCCACGCACCTGTACCGTGACGGGTCCCACTGGAGGCTAGGTGCGCTGGCGCACGAGGGGGCGTCGGTACTGCCGGTGTCTCCCCACTCGCCCGATACGACCCGCCTGAGTGTCCTTCCCCACCTGCAGGCCAGTGACCGGGAGCTTCTCGTTCAACTCGGCCTAAACGGACGCTCTCCCTACACCACACTCGCGGCCAACGCCAAGGTGAGCGAGGCGACAGCGCGCCGTCGTGTGGCCCGACTGCTTGGCACCGGCACCGTGCTCCTGCGAGCGGAGGTCGCGGCACATCCCGCCGGCTGGCCGGTGCCGGTGATCCTGTCCGTTGACGCCCCAACAAGCCGCCTGGTCGAAACGGCCCGGGCCATCGCCCGACTGCGTCAGGTCAGGCTATGCGCAACACTCGCGGGGACTCCTCCGATCATCGTGTCCGCGTGGCTACACGACGTCGAGGCGATCCATGGCTTCGAAACGACCCTGGTCAAGGCACTGCCGGACCTCACCGTGGTCGACCGCCTCGTCACCCTGCGGACAGTCAAGCGGATGGGTCGACTGCTCGACGAGGACGGCCGCGCCGTCGGCGTCGTGCCGATGGACGTCTGGACAGATCCCCTCGCCGTTGCATGACGTGATCCTCCGAAGGATCAGAATTTGAATTTGCGGCCGACGACGAAATCGTGGTCTCAACCGATGGCATTATCTGCGCATGCAAACGCCGTGCTGCAGCTGCTGGTGGTGCCCTACGCCGGGTCGGTTGCCCTGCTGGCCGACACGATCCTAACTTCTCCGACGCCTTGGCGCGCTGCCCATGTGGATCGCGTTCATCCTGGGACGCCGGGGCCGCCTCACGGCGCTACCCCTCCACCTACGGCCCGGACCGAAGACCTCGTCCGGGTCTTCATCATCCTCATGATCGCCTGTCCTCCGCACTCGTCGTCCTGCGCGCCGCGGTCACCGACATCGGCCGCTGGCTCATGGAGGACGCCGTCGACCCCGCCCTCCTCGACACCGCCGAAACCCGCCTGCACTCAGTGC
>DHIQ01000052.1 GCA_002403895.1 Candidatus Neomicrothrix sp. UBA4742 | reverse complement strand
CGTTCCTGGTGTCCCGCGCGGCGGTCCCCCACCTGATCGAGGCTGGCGGTGGCTCGATCATCAATCAGGGTTCGGTTGCCGCGCTTGTTGGGGTCCCCAACTTCGCTGCGTACTGCGCGGCCAAAGGCGCCGTGGTCGCCCTCAGCCGGTCGATGGCGGTCGACCTCGCTCAGCACCAGATCCGGGTGAACGTGATCTGCCCGGGCACCGTGTTCACACCGCTGATGGAGCCGATGCTCATGGCCCGCGGCGATGGCGACCTGCAGGCGGGCCTGGCCAAGACCCTGCTGAAGTACCCGATCGGTCGGCTGGGTACTCCCGAGGACATCGCCCGTGTTGCGCTGTTCCTCGCCTGCGACGATGCCGCGTTCCTCACTGGCTCGACCGTGACCGCCGACGGCGGCATGACGGCTCAGTAGCCGACCGGGCAGTATCCGACCGGGCAGTAACTGACCGCGAAGTAGCCGACAGCCGAAGGCAGGGAGAAGTTCATGTCGTTTCATCTGGACGCCGACAAGCTGGTCGACCTCGACCAGGCGGTGGGTGCCGTCGCCGACGGCGCGATCGTCGCGTTGGGTGGCGGGCTGTCGGCCCGGCTGCCGATGGCGCTGGTGCGTGAGCTGATCCGTCAGGGCCGTCGGGACTTGCACGTGGTCGGCTCCGCGCATGGCATCGACGTCGATCTTCTCGTGGCCGCTGGTGCGATCGCGGTCTGTGAGGAGAGCTATGTCGGCTTCGAGCAGGATCTCGGCCTCGCACCGGCATACCGGCGTGCGGTCGAGACCGGTGCCCTTGAGGTCCACGAGAGCTGCTGTGCCACCATTCTCACCCAGCTGCGGGCAGCCGAGTTCGGTCTGCCGTTCATGCCGGTGCGGGGCGTGAAGGGCTCCGATATTCGCCGGCTCCACCCCGAGTACGGGGAGGTGACCTGTCCGTTCACTGGCGAGACCCTGGTGGTAGTGCCGCCATTGCGTCCTGACGTGGTTTTGATTCACGCGCCGATCGGCGACCGGCGGGGCAACCTTCACCTCGATCAGCCGTATGTGCTCGACGAGCGTTTCGCGGCCGCTTCCCGGAATGTGGTCGCCACTGTCGAACGCATCACCTCCACCGAAGAGGTGGCAACGGCGGGCATCACGATCCCAGCCCATCTGGTGAGCGCGGTGGCCGAGGTCCCGTTTGGCGCACATCCCACCTCGTGCTACCCGGGTTACGCCTACGACCGGCCGCATATAGCGGAGTACGTGCGTTGCGCGACCGCCGGAGGTGCGGAGCTGGCCGGCTACCAGGACCGGTTCGTCACGGGGGCGCCAACAGAGGATGCCTACCGCAAGCTCATCGGTGAGGACCGCCTTGCCGCGCTTGGCCGTTGGTCGGACTCGACCGAGGCGTGGAAGGAGCTGTTCAAGTGAGCCAGCAGACCCATGAACACAGAAGCGAGGGAACCGGTCACAGCAGCGAGAACGGCAGCTTCTCCATCGACGAGTGGTTCGTTGTGCTCCTGTCTCGTACTATCCGCGATCGGGAGGTCGTCTTCCACGGCTTCGGCAGCCCGTGCGCTCAGGTGGCCATGCACGTGGCAAGGCACACCCACGCTCGGGACATGCTGCTGGTCGAAGGCGCCACCTATGCGCTGAACCCTGATCCACCGTTCATCCCGCCGACCGGCAACGATCTCAGCCTCCAGCAGGGCGCCGCCTATCGGATGAGGTTCGAGGAGTTCTTTGACGCCGCCTTGCGCGGTGATGTCGATCGAATGTTCCTTTCGGGCGGTCAGATCGACCCGTACGGCAATACCAATGTCACAGCAATCGGCGCGATCGACCGTCCGAAGGTGAAGCTCGGGGGCGGGGGCGGCGGCTGTAACCTCTCGGCCACCATCGGGCACCTGTCGCTGTGGACGACTCGTCACCGGTCGGGTCGGACGCTTGTCGACCAGTGCGACTTCGTCACGGACATGGGTCATCGCACCCCTGAGGGCACCCACGCCGAGCTGGGATTCACCGGTGGTGGGCCCGAATGGCTGGTCACCGAGCTGGGAGTCTTCGACTACGACGACGATGGGCATGCCCGTCTTCGTCAGGTGTTTCCCGATGTCAGCCTGGAGGAGATCAAGGCAGCGACCGGCTTTGAGCTGCGGGTCGCCGCGGACCTGCGGCCAGTGCCGCCGCCGAGTCTGGCGGAGCTCGCCGCCCTGCGGGCCGTCGACCCGCTCGGGGTACGGCGCTCGGAGTTCGCACCGCAGGAGCTGACCCGCACCTTCACCCGCGCTGGGAATGTGGGATGTGCCTGCTGAGACAGGACCGACTCGCAGGTCTGCGCGCGGTGTTCGAACCGCGGCGGGTCGCGTTGGTTGGGGCGTCGGATCAGCTCGGCAGGACGGGCGAGCTGTTCTGGCGCAACCTGTCGAGCTTTCCCGGCGAGGTGGTACCAGTCACCCGCTCGGCGCCGACGGTCGCCGGGCACAAGGCATATCCGACGTTGATGGCCGTGCCGGGTGACGTCGACCTTGCAGTGGTCGTGGTGCCCGCCCCCGCGGTCCCCACAGTCATGCGTGACGCGGCCGCCAAAGGTGTGCCCGCCGTGGTCGTCATCAGCGCTGGTTTCGCAGAATCCGGACCGGAAGGGCTCCGTTTGCAGGACGAGCTGATCGCGGCGTCGCGCGCAGGAGGGGTGCGGGTGGTCGGGCCCAACTGCTTCGGGGTTCAGAACTGCGATCTCCCGCTCAACGCCTCGCTCGCGGCGGGCACACCCCGAGGCGGAGGTGGGATCAGTCTGGTTACCCAGTCCGGGGCGTATGGCATGGCGATCCATTCCCTCGGGGTCGATGAGCACGTCCGGTTCGCGAAGGTATACGCGGCTGGGAACAAGGCCGACATCAGTGACGCCGAGCTCCTTGGATATCTGGCTGACGACCCGGCCAGCCGCACCTTGTGCTCTGTCTCTTATACACATCTGACGCTGC
>DHIQ01000146.1:9049-15930 GCA_002403895.1 Candidatus Neomicrothrix sp. UBA4742 | reverse complement strand
ATCTCTCGCGAGATCACACGAGTGCGGCGGGTGGGATTCGAACCCACAAGCCCCGGAGGGCAGCGGGGTTTGAGCCCGCCCTGTATGCCAGTTCCAGCACCGCCGCAGCGGCGGCGCCATGGTAGCCGCCGGGTCGGCCCGTTCGAACAGCTCTGTCGTCACGGTTTTGCGTATCTCCCGACTCGGTCAGCTGCCGGTCGTGGTCGTGGCGCTCAGGTCGGCGGGGGCGCGGTTGGCGTTGACCGTGGCGAACTTCTCCAACGCCGAGGTGTCCACCGCGGTGCACGTCATGCGCTTGCGCCAGGCGGTGGCCACGATCGGGGTCTTCAGCTCGGAGTTCGGTGACACGATCAAGGTGTCCCCGGCCAGCGCCTGCAACAGGGCCAGGTCATCGGCACTGATCGCGTCGGGCTGGTACTGCAACAGGACCATGCCTCGGGCCAGCAACCCCACCTGGACCGGGTGACGAAGTTCCGCGGTGGACACTGGCGCCACCTCCGGTCCCACGACGTAGGCGCCCGAGGTGGGCGGGTTGTTGATGTATTCCAGCTCGCGGGCGTTGGGCAGCACCCGGACCACCGAGTTCGGGTCCAGGGCATCGCTCACGGTGGGGCTGCAGGCCTTGGGGCCCGACGCCGTACTGGAGCCTCCGGCCACACTCACCCCCACGACCCCCAACAGAACGGCGACGAGGGCCCCGAAGGCGACCCAGCCCCCCGCCCCGCCAGCCGTGGCCGAACGACGGGTGGTCCCCGGGGTGGTCGTAGCCGGGGAAGCGCCCGCGTCGGCGGGATCCTCGTGCGGAGTCGCGGGTACGCCGGTCATGACCTGGGAGAGCATGGCAGGCCGCGTACACTCCGCGCATGTCACGGACGCTGATCGAGCGGCGCCTCACCGAGCTTTCCGAGCGCCTGCGCGACGCCCGCCGCGAGCTGGCGGTGGCCGACGAGCAACTGAACCATCTGGCGGGCGTGGCCGATGAGGCCCGGCTGCGGTCGCTCGTGTCCGAGACGCCATTGGCCGAGCAGGAATACCGCGAGGCGTCCCGCCATGCTGAGGCCATGGGCCGCCACCGGGCCGCGGTGGGCCAGACCATCGACCAGCTCGAACAGGCCCAGGACGACCTCCTCGACCGGCTCATCGCCGAAGCCGACTGACCGGGCTGGCGTCCGCAGTACGATGCGCTGCCGAGCGGCGCCTGTGCTGCCCGGTCGATCAGCCACCTCGAGGGGGAACGATCCAGTGCCCATCCGCGTCGTGATCGCCGAAGACGAAGCGATCATCCGTCTCGACCTCAAGGAGACCCTCGAAGAGGAGGGCTACCTGGTCGTGGGCGAGACCGGGCGGGGGGACGAGGCCGTGGAACTGGTCAAGGCCCACGGACCCGACATCGCCATCCTGGACATCAAGATGCCCGGGCTAGACGGCCTGTCGGCGGCGCGGGAGATCGCGGGGGAACGCCTCGCCGCTGTGCTCATCCTCACCGCCTTCAGTCAGCGCGACCTCATCGAGCAGGCCCGGGACGCCGGTGCCCTGGCGTATCTGGTGAAGCCGTTTCAACGCAGCGAGCTCATCCCGGCCCTAGAGGTCGCCATCGGGCGGTTCCGGGAGATGAAGGCGCTGCACGAGCAGGCCCAGAGCCTCGAAGATCAGCTCGAGACGCGCAAGATCGTCGATCGGGCCAAGGGCCGGCTGATGGACAGTCACGGCCTGAGCGAGCAGGAGGCGTTCAGCTTCATCCAGACGACGGCCATGCAGGAGCGCCAGACCATGAAGGCGATCAGCGAACGGGTCATCGCCGACGAACTCGTCCCGCCGGCCTCGTGACCGCCTCGATCCCGGGAAGGGCGTGCCAATGAAGATCATGCTGATCGACGGCAACTCGCTGACTTATCGCGCCTTCTTCGCCCTCCCCACCGATCTCACCACGGCCGGCGGCCAGGTCACCAACGCCGTGTTCGGGTTCACGTCGATGCTCATCAACCTGGTGCGTGACCACCAGCCCGACCGCACCGTGGTCACCTTCGACCGTCCCGAGCCGACCTTCCGCCACGAGGCGGTCGCCACGTACAAGGCCAACCGGGCCGAGGCGCCGGACATCCTTCGTCAGCAGATGGGCCTGGTACGCCAGGTCGTGGAGGTCCTGGGGCTCCCCATCGTCGACAAGGCCGGCTTTGAGGCGGACGACGTGATCGCCACCCTGGCCACGTGGGCCCGCGACGCGGGAGACGACGTCATCATCGTGACGGGCGACCGGGACAGCTACCAGCTGGTCGAAGACCCACACGTCACCGTGCTTTACAACAAGCGGGGCGTGTCGGACTATGCGCTCTACGACGAGGCCGGCATTTTGGAGCGCACCGGGGTTCCCCCCTCTCTCTATGTGCCCTATGCCGCCCTGCGGGGCGATCCCTCCGACAACCTGCCCGGCGTCCCCGGCGTGGGGGAGAAGACGGCGGCCAAGCTCATCTCCGCCTATGGCGGACTGGACGGGATCTTCGCCCACGTGGACGACCAGACGCCCAAGCTGCGTCAGAACCTCATGGAACATGAGGGTCAGGCCCGCAGCAACGCCGAGATGATGGTGCTGGTGCGCGATGTCGAGCTGGGGGTCACGCCCGAGGATCTCGTGCGCGGCCCGGTCGACCCCGAGGCCGTCCAACAGCTGTTCGACTTTCTCGAGTTCCACACCCTCTACGAGCGGTTGGGGGGCGCCTTCGGCCCGGATCTGGCCCCCGAGGTGAAACCGGTGGGCGTGCTCGAGGCCGAGGTCGTCGAGTCCGACTCGCCCGCCGAGATGGCCGCCGCCCTGAACTCACTGGGCGCCGGCTCCGGGGTCCTGGCCGTGGCTGCCGCATGGGAAGGGGCCGACGACGGCCGTCACGACCTGGTGGGGTTGGCCCTGGTGGGCGAGGCCGCGATGGGCGAGGTGTTCTGGGTCCCCACGGCCGGCGTGGACGACCCCGGCGTAGCCGCTGCGCTCGCCGAGCTGGTCGGTCCTGGTGGCCGACCCCTGGCCACCCACGCGGCCAAAGGGTTGATGCGAGCGCTGCTCGGGCGCGGGATCGACGTGCGTACGCTCGAGCTGGACACGGCGCTGGCGGCCTACCTGCTCGACCCGGCCGAGAGCCGTTACGTCCTTGACGACCTGCTGGCCCGCTACGCCCAGCGTCGGTTGCCCGATGGCGACTCGGCCCCCGAGGGCCAGCTCGACTTCACCAACGATGGCGTGAGCCAGTCGTTGGAGACGGCCCGGCGCGCGCTGGCCGTGGATGCCCTCGTCGCTCCATTGGTGGGCGCCCTCGAGGCTCAGGGGCTGCGCGACCTCCACGACGACATCGAGGTGCCACTGGTGCGGGTGCTGGCCCGTATGGAGGCGGTGGGCATCGGGGTCGACGTTGACCGGCTCCGTGCGCTCAACGAGCAGATGGCGACCGAGTGCGAGAGCCTCACCAAACAGATCTGGGCCGACGCCGGGCAGGAGTTCAACGTGAACTCCACGCCTCAGCTGCGATCGGTGCTGTTCGACACGCTCGGGCTGACCCCGCAGAAGAAGACCAAGACGGGGTTTTCGACTGATGCCTCCTCGCTGGAAAAGCTGCTCGGGGAACACCCGATCATCGAGCACCTGCTGCGCTACCGCGAGGTCGAGAAGCTCCGCTCTACCTACGGCGAGGGCCTCCTGGCCGAGGTGGGGCCCGACGGCCGTATCCACGCCACGTTCCACCAGACGGTGGCGCGGACGGGGCGCCTCAGCTCGGACGCGCCCAACCTGCACAACATCCCGGTGCGCAGCGAGGTCGGGCGAGGGTTCCGAGCCGCTTTCGTGCCCGCGCCCGGCTACGAGTTCCTGGTGGCCGACTACAACCAGATCGAGTTGCGCTGCATCGCCCATCTGGCCGAGGACCCGGGGCTCATCGCCGCGTTCGAATCGGGCACCGACATCCACACCGAGACCGCGGCTCGGGTCTTCGGGGTGACCCACGCCGAGGTGACGAGCGAACAGCGGGCCAAGGCCAAGATGGTCTCCTACGGGCTGGCCTACGGGATGGAGGCGTACGGCCTGGCCCAACGGCTGTCGATCCCCACACCGGAGGCCCAAGCCATCCTCGACGCCTATTTCGAGGCGTTCCCGGCGGTGCGGGCGTACATGGAACAGACCGTGGCCGAGGCTCGGGAACGGGGCTACACCGAGACGCTGTTCGGTCGCCGGCGCCAGATCCCCGAGCTCAGCTCCTCGAACTTCCGCATCCGTCAGGCGGGCGAGCGCCAGGCCATGAACGCCGGCATCCAGGGCCTGGCCGCCGACATCTTCAAGGTGGCGCTGGTCCGCCTCGATCGCTCCTTGGAATCGGGCAGCTTCGACAGCCGCGTGATCCTCCAAGTGCACGACGAGGTCATCCTCGAGGTCCCACCCGAACATCACGACGCGGTGGTGGCGGTCACCCTCGACGCCATGTCCGGTGCGTTCGATCTGCGGGTACCGCTCGAGGTGAACCTGTCCTCGGGCGCAAGTTGGGCCGATGCCAAGGGCTGAGCCGCTTTCACCATGCGCCCGTGTCGGGCAGGCCTGCCGTACCATCGGGCTCCGTGGCGCTGAACTCACGCAATACGCGTTTCTTCTGGGTGATGCTCCTGTTGCTCTTCGCCGCCCTCTACCTCGGGATCATGTTCGTCTCGACCGTCGACCGCTGCGGCCAGGGCCCCAAGCAGTGGCAGTGGGCGCCTCCTCGCTGGGTCTGCACCCGTCCGGGCCTCTGATCGGCCGGCCCCGGCCCAGGCTGCGCCCGCTCACCGGGCGCAGCCCACCCTGGTCACCAGCCGAGCGGCCGGCCTCTTGATCGAGGACCAGCCGTCGGACCACTGGTTCGAGCCCATGGCGGACCATCTCGGTGCCGCCTACCTGCGGTACTCCTTCACGCGGGGCACCGGCAACGAGGTGGCATTCCTGGCCGAGGAGCTCGACTTGGGCGCTGGCAGCCGCGTCCTCGATGTCGGCTGCGGCCCGGGGCGTCACACGCTGGCCTTGGCCCAGCGCGGTGTCGAGGTGGTGGGCATCGACATCTCCACCCGATTCGTCGACCTGGCGCGCCAAGCGGCGGAGGCGCTGGCGCCAGACGTTCCTGTGCCGACGTTCCTGCGCCTCGACGCTCGGGAGCTCCTGTTCGACGGCGAGTTCGATGCGGTGATCTCGCTGTGCCAGGGCGCCTTCGGGCTCTTGGGCCGAGATCTCCCCGACGCCGGCTCGGTGCCGCTCGACCCCGATGGCGTGGTGTTGTCGGGCATGGCCCGCGCCCTACGCCCGGGCGGGCGCGTCGCAGTGTCCGCCTTCTCCGCCTACTTCCAGGTCCACTTCCTGGAGTCGACGGACACGTTCGACGCCGATCGCGGGGTGAACCACGAGCGCACCGCGCTCCGCTCAGAGGACGGGATCGAGGCCGACTTCGACCTGTGGACGAGTTGCTTCACGCCTCGCGAGCTCCGGCTGCTGGCCGGGGCCGCTGGCCTCGAGGTGGAGCACATCTGGTCGGTGACCCCGGGGGCGTACACCCAGCGTCCCCCCGACCTGGATCATCCGGAGTTCCTGGTCATCGCTGGCCGGCCGGACTGACGTCCGGATCGACATCCGGATCCCCAGGCTGGGGCGCATTTCGGTGTGATGGTACGCTCTGCGCCCCGGCGCGCGTGGACCGTCCCGCTCGCCGTGCGCCGCCTCGTGCGGCATGTCCGGAAAACCCAGAGAAGGCGATCACGTGTCCGAGCAGGTCAGTCCTGAACCCGCCGAGGTGGCTTCTGCCGCCGAGGCCCCCGAGTCCGTCCCCCCCTACGAAGCCAACCCCGAAGCGGTCGAAGCGACCCCGGAACCGGCTGACCCCAGCCCGACGGCGGCGACGCCGACCGGCATGGGCACGTTCGCCGATGATGGCAGCTACGTCCCCCGGCAGGTGACCGAGGACGATCTCGGCGGCATGTCCATGGACGACGCCTATACCGCCACCATGGTGAAGGTCGAGGACGGCCAAATCGTCGAGGGCACGGTGGTGAAGGTCGATCGGGACGAGGTCCTGCTCGACATCGGCTATAAGTCCGAGGGGGTGATCCCGGCTCGTGAGCTGTCGATCCGCAACGACGTCGATCCGAGCGAGATCGTGTCGTTGGGCGATGCCATCGAAGCCCTTGTCCTCCAGAAGGAGGACAAGGAGGGCCGTCTCGTACTGTCCAAGAAGCGGGCCCAGTACGAACGGGCCTGGGGCACGATCGAGAAGATCAAAGAAGAAGAAGGCGTCGTCAGCGGCCCGGTCATCGAGGTCGTCAAGGGCGGTCTCATCATTGACATCGGCCTCCGCGGCTTCCTGCCCGCGTCCCTGGTCGAGTTGCGCCGCGTGCGCGACCTCCAGCCCTATGTGGGTCGGAGCCTCGAAGCCAAGATCATCGAGCTCGACAAGAACCGCAACAACGTGGTGCTGTCCCGCCGGGCTTGGCTGGAAGAAACCCAGAAGGAACAGCGCGAGGATTTCCTGGCCAACCTCAAGCCGGGCGAGGTCCGTAAGGGTGTGGTGTCGTCTGTCGTGAACTTTGGCGCCTTCGTGGACCTCGGTGGCATGGACGGGCTCGTCCATGTGTCGGAGCTGTCGTGGAAGCACGTCGACCATCCCGGCTCGGTTGTCCAGGTGGGCGACGAGATCGAGGTGCAGGTGCTCGAGGTCGACCTGGACCGGGAGCGCATCAGCCTCTCGCTCAAGGCCACCCAGCAAGATCCGTGGCAGGAGTTCGCCACCAACCACCGGGTGGGCGAGCTGGTCTACGGCCGGGTCACGAAGCTCGTGCCCTTTGGTGCATTCGTGCAGGTGGGCGATGGGATCGAGGGCCTGGTCCACATC
>DHIQ01000146.1:0-8921 GCA_002403895.1 Candidatus Neomicrothrix sp. UBA4742 | reverse complement strand
GCAGGTCGTCACCCCGGGCGAGGAACTGTGGGTCAAGATCATCGATCTCGACCTCCAGCGTCGCCGGATCAGCTTGTCCATCAAGCAGGCCGCTGAGGGTGGCGTAGTGGCCGCCGAGTACCAGGAGCACTTCGGCGAGCACGCCTACGACGACGAGGGCAACTACGTCGGCACCGACACCACCGAGGCCCAGGAGGCCTGGGCGGAGCTTTACGGCGACGTCGAGGCACCCGCTGGCGAGGCCCCGGCCGAGCCTGTGGTTGAGTCCGAGCCAGCGGCTGAGTCCGTGGTCGATGCCGCTGGTGCGCCCGCGGCCGAGCCCGAGACCGAGCCGGCCGCTGAGGTCATGGCGCCGGTCCCCGAGGTTCCGGTCGAGGAGTCCACGCCCGACGAGGCTTGAACGCGTCCCGCTGTGCCATTTCCGGTGGAAACACCTGAGGTTGATTTCGGGAAAGGCCCACGCCGGCGAGCGTCGGAGTGGGTCCCTTTCCGCGTGTTTCCGACGGGCTAACGTGCCCTGCGGCAGATTTTCCTCGTTTTTCGGTAAACCCGGAGGGGGAGCCGACCGAATGAGGTAGGACGCCTAAACCTCGGTTTTTCGGGGTGAAGGGGCTGCCGTAGGAGAGTGCCGCAGTGCCTGGTCAGGCACCGCCCAACAGCGAGGGAATGAGGTCGGGAGTGAGTTCTCGGAGAACGTTGATCCTGGTGGGCGCCATCGTGGTTGGTGTGATCGCCGCGTTGCTCATCTACAACTACGTCCAGGGCATCGATGAGCGCGCGCACAACAACGCCAAGCTCGCCGATGTCTACGTGGCCAAGAGCGACATCAAGCGTGGAACGCCGGGTGAAACAGCGGCAGCCAGCAAGCAGATCGACAAGTCGCAGATTCCCCAGCAGTTCCGGCCGGCCACGGCCATCACCACGACTGATCAGCTGGCCAAGAAGGTCGCTCTGTTCGACATTCCAGCCAACAGCGTGATCGTGGAGGGCATGTTCGTCGATCCGGCCAGCAGCCAGATCACGTTCCGTGAGCGGCTCAAGAACCCGAACCACGTGGCGATCAGCATCCCGACCGACGCCGTCCACGGCGTCGGCGGCTTCTTGGTGCCGGGCGACGAAGTGGACATCATGGTGTTCCAAGACGTCACCGAGGCCATGAAGGCGGGTGCCGGGACGAACGACTTCATCCAGAAGTCGCTGGCCCGTTACCTGTACCAGAAGGTGCAGCTGCTGGCCGTGGGCCAGAGCACCGTCCTCGCCCCCGGTGAGACCGTCGATCCCGCCACCGCCCAGAACCAGAGCAGCGGGGTCTTGACCGTCAACGTGCCGCCCGAGGCCGCCCAGTGGATCGCTCAGGCCCAGGTGCAGGGTCAGATGTACCTGTCGCTGGTGAGCAAGGACTACGTCCCCCATGCGATTCCCACCACCCCGCCCTTCTCCAAGACCCTTCCGGGCGAAGATCCGGCGCAGTTGACCCCTTACGGCCCGAACGGAAACACCGACCAGTGACCAGTCCGTTCTCTGGCCAGCCGGGCGAGTACATGCCCCAACCGGGGCTGGGCGCTCCCGCCGGTGGCGGGGGTGGCCAGGTCGCGGTCGCCGTCGTCGACGCCGACCAGGCCGCCCGCAGTCGTCTCGCCATGCAACTGGGCCAGGGCGCGACGCCGTTCCCGTCCATCAACGACCTGGCGTCGCGACTGGGCAGCATCCCCGTCGTCGTGGTGTTGGGGCCGTCGTTCGGGGCCAGCCCCGAGCTGGCCGCCGTCGAGCAGCTCCTGGCTGCTCGACGCGATGTCGGCGCCATCATGGTGACGAGTGAGTTGACCACCGACATGCTGCAGCGAGCGCTGCGGGCAGGGGTCAAAGACGTGCTCGCCGCCCCGGTGGAGACGACCCAGCTGGCCGAGGCGGTGGCCCGAGTGGCCGCTGGTCTGATCATGGCCGCCCCTAACACCCCGGTCTCCCCAACGGTCGAGGCCGACGGGGAGCGGGGTCGGGTCATCACGGTGTTCTCCACCAAGGGCGGCGCCGGCAAGTCCGTGGTGGCCACCAACCTGGCCGTGGTGCTCGCCGGCCGGGCCAGCCGCCCGGTGGCGCTGGTGGACGCCGATCTCCAATTCGGTGACATCGCCGTCATGCTCAAGCTCTCGCCGCAGCACACAGTGGTGGACGCGGTGGGCGCGCTCGACAAGCTGGACCTGCCCCTGCTGCAGAGCCTGCTCATCGAGCATCAGCCCTCGGGCGTCAAGGTCCTTCCCGCCCCACTCGAGCCGGCCTTTGCTGATCAGATCGGTGCGCCCGAGATGGTCCGCATCGTCGAGATGCTCCGTCAGTTCTGCTCATTCGTGGTCATCGATACGCCGGCATACTTCAATGACGTCGTACTCGGGCTGATCGAGGTCAGCGACGACGTGTTGCTGGTGGCGGGGATGGACATCCCCAACATCAAGAACGTAAAGATCGGGCTCCAGACCCTCCGCTTGCTCAACACCCCCATGGAGAAGCTCCGGCTGGTTCTCAACCGGGCCAACTCCAAGGTCAAGCTCGACGTCGGGGAGGTCGAACGAACCCTGGGTATCCAGGCCGAGGCGCTGATTCCCAGCGACATCGTCGTTCCGCAAGCGGTCAACAAGGGTGAGCCGGTGGTGCTGAGCGCACCGAAGTCTGGGGTCACGCAGTCGATGAACCAACTGGCAGATCTGTTCCTGCCCCAGACCTCGAACAAGCGCAGACGTCGGTAAGTACCGGCTAGGTAGCAATCGAGTCCTGGGTAAACGAGTGATGAGGAGAAGCAGTGTCGCTCTATAAACGGCTTCACGATGTGCAGGCTGCGCCGGCGACCGGGGCCAAGAGGCGTGACCCGGTGCTCGACGAGCTCCGCCAGAAGATCCACCATCACCTCATCGATGAGTTGGGGCCGATCCTCTACGACAAGCGACTGTCGGAGGACGATCTCCGCCGCCGGGTGAACGACCAGCTCCACGCCGCCCTCGCTCAGGAGCGCGCGCCCCTGTCCGCGGCCGACAAGGCCCAGCTGATTCAAGACGTCTCCGACGACATCCTCGGCTATGGCCCCATCGACCGGCTCCTGCACGACGAGGAGATCACCGAGGTGATGTGCAATGGGCCCGACGCCGTCTACGTCGAGCGCGGTGGCCGGCTGGAGAAGTCGACGGCCACGTTCGTCGACGAGACCCATCTGCGCCGCATCATCGACAAGATCGTGAGCGAGATCGGGCGCCGCATCGACGAGTCCAATCCGTTGTGCGACGCCCGCCTGCCTGACGGCTCCCGGGTCAACGCGGTGATCCACCCTCTGGCCATCGGTGGCCCGTTCCTGACCATCCGGAAGTTCTCCAAGGAGAAGCTGCAGGTCGACGACCTGATCCGCTTCGGCACCTTGAACGCTCACTCGGCCCGCTTCCTCCAGGCCTGCGTGGTCGGACGGCTGAACATCATCGTCTCGGGCGGCACCGGCACCGGCAAGACCACCACCCTCAACGTGTTGTCGTCGTTCATCCCCTCGGACGAGCGCATCGTGACCGTGGAGGATGCCAAGGAACTCCAGATGCACCAGGACCACGTCCTGTCGCTCGAGGCCAGGCCGCCGAATATCGAGGGTCGGGGCGAGGTCACCATCCGCGACCTGGTCAAGAACTGCCTGCGTATGCGGCCCGATCGCATCGTGGTCGGGGAGTGCCGCTCCGGTGAGGCCCTGGACATGCTCCAGGCCATGAACACGGGCCATGACGGCTCACTCACGACCGTGCACGCCAACAGCCCCCGTGACACCCTCGCCCGGCTCGAGACCTTGGTCCTCATGGCGGGCTTCGATCTGCCGGTCCGGGCGATCCGTGAGCAGATGTCGTCGGCCATCGACCTCGTCGTGCAGCTCAGCCGCCTCCGGGACGGCAGCCGCCGCGTCACCCATATCTCCGAGGTGCAAGGCATGGAGGGCGATGTGATCACCCTCCAGGATATCTTCCTGTTCGACTACGGCATGGGGGTCGACGAGCACGGCCGGTTCAAGGGTCATCTCAAGGCAACCGGTGTGCGGCCCAAGTTCGCTGAGAAGCTGGCCGACCTGGGCATCCGCCTTGGCCAGGAGGTCTTCCAGCCCGAGGGCTTCAGCCGCAAGGCGGTCACCAAATGATGAGCGCCCGCGCCCTGCGTCGCCTCACCGCCGGGGTCGTCGGCCTCTTGCTGATCGGGTTGTCCACCGCGGCGGGTGCCCAGTCCGTCAGCGACACCTTCACCCAGATCCGCGCGGTGAACGCCCTCGATCCGGCGGCGAACAGCGCGACCTTCATCTCCACCGGGCCGGCGGCTGATGCCAGCAGCGCCACGGTAGACATCAACGGCACCGCCTCCCCGGCGACCGTCGCCCCACTGTCGACCAAACATCTCCTGGCCAACGCGATGGTGTTCGACACCTCGGCTTCCATGGACACATCGGGAGCCTTGGCCTCGGCCAAGGAGGCGGCTCGCACCTGGATAAACTCCCGGTCCAACGACCGCACCTTCACCGAGCAGTTCGCCATCTACGCCGCCAATGACGAGGGCGTGTTGGTGCAGGACTTCACCGCGGACACCACCCGGCTACTGGCCGCCATCGATCGGGTCGGCCCTCCTTCCACCGAGGACGGTCGCAAGAAGACCGCATTGTGGTCCGCCGTGCGCCAGGCGGCGGCCGCGCTGACCACCAAGAGCGACTTCCAGCCCAACCTGGTGATCATGGCCGGGCAGAACGACAACGCCAGCAGGGATCAGAAGGCTGCGGCCACCGGAGAGATCGCCAGCTCCCGCGCCACCGTCTTCGGTGTCGCCTACACCGGCAGTGGCTACAACGGGGACCAACTCCAGTCGCTGAGCAACACCTACGGTGGGCGGACCCTGAACGTCTCCGACGGCACCCAGTTCGGGGCCTCGGTGGAGTCGGTGGCCAACACCATCGAGCGTCAGCAGTTCGTGGCCACCTACAAGTCCACCCTGCAGAAGGACGAACTCGCCACCTTGTCCATCAAAGTGGGCAGCGCCACGCTGTCGGCGACCTACTCCGAGGGCTCCTCCGCCTCCGGCTACCAGAACCTCAACCCGGACGTGCGCACCTCGTCCAGCAAGGGGATCGGCGCCCTGCAAGGGGGGCTCGGTCTGGCGCTGGCCGTCTTGCTGGTGGTCGTTGCGGTGGCCCTGGCCACGTATGCCATCGTGTTGTTGATCACCCGTGAAAGCCACCTGACCAACGTCTTGCAGCCGTACTCCGAGGGCTACGGCCCCCAGAATGACCGCGAGGACGAGAACGACGGCTCGTTCGTCAGGACGGCCATCATCCAGCGGGCAGTCGAGGTCACCGAGCAATTCGCCGAGAGTCAGGGCTACCTCGCCCGGACGGAGGCGGCCTTGGAGCGAGCCAGCCTGCCCCTGCGGGCTGGTGAGGCGCTGTTCTTCTACCTGGCCCTCGTCATCATCGCCACCATCCTGGGCCTGGCCCTGGGCGGTCTCTTCCTCGGCTTGATACTCGGCGGTTTTGCCGCCATCACCCCGATGGCCACGGTGAGCTTCTTGGCCAGTCGTCGCCGCAAGAAGTTCCTGGGCCAACTGCCCGACACCCTCCAACTGCTGTCGGGCACTCTGCGCGCCGGTTACTCGCTCATGCAGGGCGTCGAGGCCGTGTCGCAGGAGGTCCAGGACCCGATGGGCCACGAGCTCCGCCGGGTAGTGACCGAGTCCCGCTTGGGCCGCCCGCTCGAGGAGTCCCTCGAGGGGGTGGCCGAGCGCATGGACAGCGCCGATTTCGCGTGGGCGGTCATGGCCATCCGGATCCAGCGCGAGGTCGGCGGCAATCTCTCCGAGCTCCTGCTGACCGTGGCCGATACCATGACCCAACGCGAGCGCCTCCGCCGCGACGTGCGGGCGCTCACTGCCGAAGGCCGGGTCAGCGCCATCGTGTTGGGCCTGCTCCCGGTGGGCTTGGGCTTGGCCATGTTCGTGATCAACCCCGAGTACACCAACAAGCTGATCACCGACACGCTCGGCAACATCTTGTTGGGTGTCTCCATCGTTTCGATGATCATCGGATTCTTCTGGATGAAGAAGATCATCGACATCGAGATCTGACGGATCAGGAGCCGGAATGGACAACATGCAGCTGCTCATCGGCCTTCTCCTGATCGGGGGGGCGCTCGGGCTCATCATCTACGCCGTGGGCTCGCAGATGAACGAGAAGGCGGTCGTGCGCCAGTCGCTGCGCCAGCTCGACGGCTACGAGGTGGAGAACGTCCGCGACCAGGAGCTCCTGGTCCCCATCGGTGACCGGACGCTCAAGCCGGTGATGGGTTGGCTTACCAAGCTCGGCCGCCGCTTGACCCCGGTGGGCTACACGGACAACGTTCGCAAGAAGATGATCTCTGCCGGCAACGGATCGATAGACGACGTCGACCGTTTCTTGGCGGTCAAGGTGATCATGGTGGCACTGGTCATCCCGTGGTTCTTCTTCTGGATCGTCTACAACCCGCTCAACTTCTCCGGGCTGACGCTCTGGATCGTGTTCCTCATCTTGGCCGCCGTGCTGTTGTTCTCCCCCGACGCCATCGTCAGCCGTCGGGTGGAAGAGCGCCAGCACGACCTGCGGATCAAGCTGCCCGACATCCTCGACCTGTTGACCATCAGCGTCGAGGCCGGCCTCGGGTTCGAGCAGGCCCTGGATCGCACCATTTCGGCCGTGCCCGGCGCACTGTCGGACGAGTTCGCCCGCATGTTGGGCGAGGTCCGGGCCGGCGCGACCCGGGCCGACGCCATGCGCGCCCTAGACAAGCGCACCAACGTCCCCGAGGTGCGCTCGTTCGTGCTCGCCATCCTCCAGGCCGACACCTTCGGTGTGTCGATCGGCCGGGTGCTGCGGGCTCAAGCCGAGGAGATGCGGATCAAACGCCGGCAGGAGGCCCAGGAGCGGGCCCAGAAGGCCCCGGTCAAGATGCTGATCCCCATGGTGTTCTGCATCTTCCCCGCGCTGTTTGTGGTCGTCATCGGTCCGGCCATCATCAACATCCGCGCGAGTTTCTAACCCGGCGGTGTCGGCGACGACGACCGAACCCTCGGGGGCGCCGGTCACCACCGGGCCCCGGGTGCGGCGCTGGCCACCGACCATCTCCCTGGCCGTCGGCGCGGCGTTCGCCCTTTGGGGCCTGTCGATCGGGATCGACCGCCTCTCCGACAACAGCCTGTTTACCCACCTGGTCACCGGGCGGCTGATCCTGGAGAGTGGGATCCCTCGCCACGACGTCTACTCCTTCACCGCGCATGGCGAGCCGTGGGTGGTGCAGAGTTGGCTGGCGTCGTGGATCTACGGCCTGGTCGAGTCGTGGCACGGGGCCAACGGATTACGCGTGCTCATGGGCCTGCTCACGGCCGCCCTCGGCGCCATGGTGTGGCGCCTGACCCGACCAGCCAAGACGCTGATCGGGAGGATCCTCATCTCCGGCTTCGTGCTCGGCGTGGCATCGTCGGTTTGGGCGCCGCGGCCCCTGCTGATGGGGCTGTTGCTCCTGTCGCTCGCGCTGCTGGCGGTGGAGGGGGGCCTCGATCCTCGTTGGCTGGTGCCGATCTTCTGGCTCTGGGTCAACGTGCACGGCTCGTTCCCCCTCGGTTTGGTGACGATCGGAGCGTTCTGGCTGGGGAGCCGCCTCGACGGCAAGCCGGCCACCCGTGAATGGCGCTGCGGCCTGTGGGCGTTTCTGGGCATCGCGTTGGGGGCGATCAACCCCCTCGGCCCGGTGATGTTGGTTTTCCCGGTCCGACTGTTGGGACGCATGGATGTCCTGCGCCAGGTCATTGAGTGGCAGTCCCCATCCTTCTCGCTGGCCTGGACCCGCCTGTTCCTGCTCGAGGTCGTGGTCGCGGTGGTGGTGCTGGTCCGCCGTCCCCGCTATCGGGCCGCCATCCCACTCGTGCTGTTCACCGCCGCCGCCCTGTTGGGGGCCCGCAATGTGGCCGTGGCCAGCATGGTGCTGATCCCCGGCATGGCGCGGGGGCTCACCGGTCTGGGCACCATAAACGGCGACAAGCGCACGCCGGCCGCCGCCATCGCCCTCGTGGCCCTCTTGGTGGCGGGTCTGGTGGTGACGAGCTCGTCGCTCGACCAACCGGCCTGGCAGCTCGAGACGTTCCCGGTCGACGCGGTGGCCTGGATGGACGCCAACGGCCTGCACCGTGACGATCTCCACGTGGCCAGTGGGGACACCGTGGGGAACTACCTCGAGCTGCTCTACGGCGAAGACGCCGGCGCCTTCATCGACGACCGGGTGGACATGTACCCCCCTGAGGTCGTCAACGACTACCTCACACTCCTGCACGGCGCTGCGGGCTGGCGTGACGTGCTCGACCGGCGCCAGGTCGATGTGGTGCTGTGGGGGAAGAGCCAGGCCCTCACCGGCCTAGTGACGGAATCCCACGACTGGCGTATCCTGTATCAGGATGCCTCGTGGTCGGTGGCCTGTCGCCGGGGGGCCCCTCTCGGTGATTCAGGCACGACCTGCTGAGCCTGGACGCGAATGAGAGGGCGGACCTGAAGTCCACCCCCTCATTCAGCGGTTCTCTGTCATCATCCTGTCGGGAGATGCAGTAGCGGATCGTTCCTACCCAGCAATCGACGAAGCCGACTTCGAAAGGCTCTGGCTCGTCGCTTGCTGGAAGTAGGTGAGCGCTGAAATGCACACGACGGCGAGGAGGGCGAGGAGGAGTGCATACTCCACCAAACTTGCCCCTTCGTCGCCCCTGACCCGCTGCTGGCCCCGGCTGGTTGAGTGGTTGGAACTCATGGGAAGTTCCTTTCTCTCGAGCTGGGCCGGAACGGCGACGGGGCGGACCATGCGGTCCGCCCCGTGAACCGTGCTGGGTGCAGCTGGATCAGCCGGCGACAGCCG
>DHIQ01000072.1:33442-33635 GCA_002403895.1 Candidatus Neomicrothrix sp. UBA4742 | reverse complement strand
GCCGCGGATCTCGGCCTCGTCGCGTACGCCGCCGAGGGCGACGCGCACGAAGCTGCGCCCGAGGGCCCGGGCCACCGACTCGCCCAGCGATGTCTTGCCGACCCCCGGAGGGCCGACCAGGGCGATGATCGAGGCGTGGGCGCGGGCGCTACCGGGCTCAGGAGCCGGCGAGTCAGCGGCCTCGGCCTCGTCG
>DHIQ01000072.1:11807-33140 GCA_002403895.1 Candidatus Neomicrothrix sp. UBA4742 | reverse complement strand
TCGTCGCCCTCGGCCTCGTCGCCGGCCCGCGCCTCGGCGAGCTCGCCGGCGCGCCGACGCCGCAGCTTGCGCACGGCCAGTTCCTCGACGATGCGGTCCTTGACCTCCTCCAGGCCGGTGTGATCGGCATCGAGGACGGCCCGGGCGGCCACCAGGTCGAGATGGTCGTCACTGCGCACACCCCAGGGCAGGTCGAGGACGGTGTCGAGCCAGGTGCGAATCCACCCGTGCTCCGCGGCCTGGGGGCTCGTGCGTTCCAGCCGGTCGATCTCGCGCTCGACCGCGGTCAGCGCTTCGGCGGGGAGGGCGCGGCCGTCCAGGCGGTCCCGGTAGTTCTGGGCCAGGTCGTCCTCGCCGGTCTCGTCGCCGAGCTCCTTGCGGATGGCGGCCAGCTGCTGGCGCAGGAGGAACTCGCGCTGGTTGCGCTCCATGCCCTCGCTCACGTCGGCCCGGATCTGCTCGCTCACCTCGGCTTCGGCGAGGGCGTCCTTCACCCAGGCCACCACCTTGGCCAGCCGGGCGTCGACATCGATGGTCTCCAACAGCTCGACGCGGCGTTCCAGGGTCAGGTCGGGCCACCAGCCGGCGCTGTCCGCCAGCGCGCCGGGGGATTCCACGTCGCGGAGCATGGCGGTCATGCGCGGGCCGCCCAGCTTCTCCAGCAACAGCCCGGCCGCGGCCCGGTACTCGCGGGCCAACTCCTCGGTCCGGGCGCTCGGCGGCGGGTCGTCGACCGGCTCGACCTCGACCCACAGGGCATCGCCGGTGCCGACCACGCCCGCTCCCACCAGGGCGCGTCGTTCGGCCCGCACCACCAGGGCCGGGGTGCCGTTGGGGAGGGTTCCCCGATCCTCGATCCGGGCGATGGCCCCCACCCGGGTGAACTGCCCGTCGATGCGGGGCAGGAGCAGCACGCGGTCATCGTCGCCGACGGCATCGATGGCGGCGCGGGCCTCCGGGGTCTCGAGGGCGATGGTGACCACCATCTGGGGGAGCACGACACCCGTGCTCAGGGGCAGGACCGGTAGGACCAGAGCGGTGACATCAGCCATCTAGAGGGCTCCAGGGGGTGGGGCGGCCGGAACCGCCAGGGTTGATTACGGAATTACACCGTTTCAACCGGCGGATTCCACCCCGCATTCCCACAAATTCTCAACTCGGAGCCGGGGGAGGGACCCTGGGGAGCCCTCGCATCCCCGCGGACGTCACTCGTTGGGCACCTCGCGGCGACGAGACGGCGACACCGCCCCGTCCAGCAGGATCTGGAGCAACGCCCGCGACACCCGTCCGTAGCTGGTCTCGAAGGTGTCCTGCGCCGCCCGCCGGCCCATCCCGTCCCACACCAGGTCGATCAACTCGACCACCGCCTCGGGGTCGATGTCGGCTCGCAGGAAGCCCTCCCCGGTCGACTCCTTGACCAGCGGGGTGAACGCCTCGACCACGAAGTGGTTGAGCCGCGTCACCGCCTCGGCCGCGGCCGGCACGGCGTGCATCCGCGACCGGAGGCTCGACACCGCGATGGCGGTGGCCGGATCGGCCAGCACGTACTCGCGCAGGAACCGGAGCAACCCCTGACCGATAGGCACGCCATCGTCGCCGGCGGCCACGATGCGGGCCACGTCGGCGCCCAGGGCCTCCTCGGCCAGGGTCTCGTAGAGGCCTTCCTTCGAAGGGAAGTAGTTGTAGAACGTGCCGGTCGACAGGCCGGCCTCCGACAGCAGCTCCCTGGTGGTCACGTCCCGGTAGCCGTTGCGCTCCAGGCACACCCGGGCGGCGTCGAGGATGCGGCGCCGCACCGCGTCCTTGTGTTGTGCGCTCACCTTCGGCATGGCGTTCGGTCCTCCACGGCAGACCTGAGCTGGTGTCGCTCGGGCCAGGAACGAGTAAGTGAACGACGCTCACTTTGTAGCGGGGGGCCGTCCCGGCGTCAAGGCGGCGGCCGAGGCGACGCCTCCACCTACGATGACCGGCCATGACCATACGCGTCGGCTTCCTCGGGGGCGGCTTCATCGCCCACTACCACGGCAAGATGCTGCACACCTCAGGCGTGGATGCCCAGATCACGCTGGTCCACGATCCCGACCCGGCCAAGGCGGAGGGATTCGCCCAGGCCAGCGGAGCGACCATCACCGACTCCGAGGACGAGTTGCTGTCGTCGGTCGACGCGGTGTACGTGTGCACCTGGACGGCCGAGCACCCCCGGCTCGTGGCCGAGGTGGCGGCCCGGGGCCTGCCCGTGTTCTGCGAGAAGCCGCTGGCCGTGGGCCTCCAGCCGGCGCGGGCCATGGTCGCCGACGTCCGCCGGGCCGGGGTCACCAACCAGGTCGGCCTCGTCCTGCGGGACTCACCGGCGTTCGGGTACCTGCGCCACCTCATCGGTCAGCCCGAGAGTGGCCGGGTCATGAGCGTGGTGTTCCGCGACGACCAGTACATCCCCATCCAAGGCCAGTACGGCTCCACCTGGCGGGCTGACCCCACCAAGGCCGGATCCGGCACGCTGCTCGAGCACTCCATCCACGATCTGGACATCCTGGAGTGGCTGCTTGGCCCCGTGACCGGGGTGAGTGCCCGGGCCGGCGAGTTCCACGAGATCGCCGGGATCGAGGACGTCGTGTCGGCCACGCTGGCCTTCGAGTCGGGCGCGCTGGGATCGCTCACGTCGATCTGGCACGACCTGCTGGAGCGGCCCAGCCTGCGCCGGGTCGAGGTCTTCTGCGAGCGCGCCTACTTCTGGATGGAGGACGACGTCTGGGGTCCGGTGCACTGGACCCGCCCCGCGGGCGACGAGGGGGCGCTGGGGGGCAGCGACCTGACGAACGCGCTGGCCGCGGCCGGCTCGGCGGTGCGCAACCCCGATCAGGCCTTCATCGAGGCCGTCCGCGACGGGGTGCCGGCCGATCCCGACTTCGCCAGCGCCCTGCGGGCGCACGTGCTGTGCGACGCCCTGTACCGCTCGGCCGCCACCGAGGGCGCCGCTGTCGTCATCCCCGGCGGCCAGCCCCCCCGGGCCGGCTGACCCCGGTCGGCGCACCCCCGAACCATGGGTGGCTTCCAGGGCGACCCCGCCCGGGATGCCCACCGCCGGAAAGCCCTGGGTCGAGACCGGTCCCACCCCTTGCAGGACGGTCTGGCCGTTCGGGTCGACCTCTCGGAGGGTGGGTGTGCCTTCTCCCACGCTCCCGCCCGGGTAGTCGACCAGCCACACCAGCCCGGGCTCGGCGGCGGGGACGAAGATGGTCGAGTCACCCAGCAGGCGGGAGGCACGCCGATTCCCTGGCTCGTGAGCGCCTTCACGGTCCCCGGCGCACAGCCGAGGATCTCTGCGGTCTCGGCGACTGACCGGTCCTCGTAGAACCGAAGGATCACCACCGCGCGCTGGCGGGGAGCCAAGCCGGCCACTGCCGCGAGCACGCCCGCCTCGTCGCCGCTGGTCACGCCGTCGACGGGCGTGGCGCGCACCAGCGCCAGACGGCGCTCGGCCCGTCTCTCTGCGGCGCGCCGACGCACCCAGGAGTTCGCCAGGTTGAACGCCACCCGGTAGGCCCACGGCTCCGGCGACCGCGTCCCGCTGACCGACCTCCAGTTCGTCCACACCCTCACGAGGGTCTCCTGGGCAAGTTCTTCGGCTACCCAGGTGTTCCCGCAATACAGGCTCAACGAACGGACCAACCGCGGATGGAGGCGGCGGCACAGGTCCACCACCCCCGGGCGGGTCGCTCGTCATCGTCTGCACCTCACGTCCTAAAAGACGCACTGCGGTCGATTCTGGTTTCGTGCACCTTCCGTCCCCGGCAGTTGCGACCCGCCACCTCAGGGGACGAGCACGACCTTGCCCACCGTGGCCCGCCCGGCCAGGTCGGTGAGCGCGGCTGCCGCCTCGGCCAGGGGTCGCACCTCCCCGATGAGCGGGGCGATGGCCCCCTCCTGATGGAGGCGCACCAGCTCCTCGTGGCAGGCCCGCACCAGGTCGGTCCGGCGGGTGCGATAGAGCCCCCAGTGGAGCCCGACGACGCTGTAGTTCTTCACCAGTAGGTGGTTGGTCGGGGCCTCGGCGATGCGGCCCCCAGCGAAGCCGACCACCACGATGCGGCCCTCGAAGGCGACGCAGCGACGGGAGCCGTCGAACGTGTCGCCCCCCACCGAGTCGTAGATCACGTCGGCCCCGCGGCCGTCGGTGAAGGCCTTGGTGGCCTCCACGAAGTCCTCGCTCCGGTAATCGATCGCCCGCTCGGCTCCCAGCTCGAGGCAACGGGCCACCTTGTCGGCCCCGCCGGCGGTGGCGATGACCCGTGCCCCCCGGGCGCGGGCCAGCTGGATGGCCGCCGAGCCGACCCCGCCCGCCCCCGCGTGCACCAGCACCGTCTCGCCCGGAGCCAGCGCCGCCCGGTGGTAGAGGCCGAACCACCCGGTCTGGTAGGTGACGGGCAGGGCGGCGGCGGTGATGTCGTCCATCGTGTCGGGGATGGTGAAGACGTCGGTCACCGCGGCCACCGCCCGCTCGGCCAGCCCGCCATGGGGGAGTGCGGGCAGGGCGATGACCCGCCGCCCGAGCAGGTCATCGGCCGGCGCCTGCTCCGCGGCGCCGCGGCCCACTGCGCTCACCACGCCGCACACCTCGAGGCCCGGGGTGAACGGCAGGGGCGGCTTGTCCTGGTAGGTACCGCGGCACAGGAGGGCGTCGGCGAAGTTCAGGGCGCACGCGGTCACCTCGATCCCCAACTGCCCGGGGCCCGGCGCCGGCGGGCTGACGCGCTCCAGGCGGAGCACGTCGGCCGGGTCGCCCAGCTCGTGCACCCGCCAGGCGGTGACCGGCTCAGCCCGATCAGCCACGGGCGCCGCCGTCGTGGCCGTCGGAGAACCCGACGAGGCCGGTGGGCTCGTGCCCGCGGTGGACCACGCTGAACGAGGCGTCGATGATCTGGCGGTTGGGGTACACGCCCAGGGCGGCGGCGAAGAACAGGTCGCCATCGGGGTCGTAGCGGTTGAAGAAGTAGCGGTCGTAGCCGTTGGCATCCGCGCTGGCGGGGTGCGACAGCGGCTCGGGCGTCTGGTGGAGCGGGTAGTCGTCGAGCGGGTTCAGCACGACGGCATCCTAGGGGCGGCCCGAGCCTGCACCCGTCGGGCCGACGGCGATGGCGCCGTGGCGCAGCACCGGCCGACCGCCGGGGCTCACCGCGTCGAACCAGGCGACATCGCCGCCCGCCGAGCGGCCGAGCATCCGCACCTCGAGCGCCGAGGGCAGGGGGGCGGGGGCGCCGAAGCGCACGCGGATGCGCCTCACCCGGCCCGGTTCCGCATCCAGGTCGGCCAGGACGTCGTTGACCGCCATGGCCAGGGTGGCCGTGCCGTGGAGGATGATGCCGGGCAAGCCGGCCCGGGCCGCGGTACGGGCGTCGGTGTGGATGGGGTTCCAGATCCGCGAGCACTCCGAGTAGAGATGGGCCGTCCCCCCGCCGAGCTGATGGTGGACCGACGTCGCGGCGGCGACCGGCGGAGCCGTCCCCTCACCGAGCGGGGGGAGCTCCTCCGCCGGGCGGTCGGCGCCGAGGCATGCCACCTGGCGGTACAGCGTTCCCATCCGGGTTCGGGCCACCTCGGCTCCGTCGGCGTCGGTGGTCACCAGGTCGAGGTCGATCAGCCCGCCGGCGCGATGGGTGGTGACCCCGGCGATGGTGGCCGTGGTGCTGAGCCGGTCCCCCGACCGCACCAGGCGGGCCAGGCGGAGATCGTGGTTGAGGTGCACCCCGTGGGCGGCCTCCGCCGAGGTCAGGCCGTGGGCGGCCAGCAGGTCTCGCACGGCGAGGACGGCGGGCCACTCGACGCACACCGGGAAGAGGGGATGGCCCACGATCCCGCCGGGGCGCCGCGTGTCGAGGTAGGCGTCATCCAGGGCACCCACCGAGGCGGCGTAGGCCATGAGCCAGCGCGAGTCCACGTCGTGGACGACCGACGGGGTGGTGTGGCCGACGGCGTCGACGGTGAGCGGCACGCCGCCATGGTGGCAGAACGGACGGCCTCAGCCCTCGGCGCGGTCCAGCCGGCGGTCGAGCACCACCACCGGGGCGGCCGCGTCGACCTCCTCGATGCCGTCGTCGGGGCGCTCGGCCGGCGACCACTCGCCATCGACGGTCGTGCGGCTGAGAAGGTCGGTGATCACGTACGGCGGTTGCGGATGGCTGAAGTAGTAGCCCTGGGCCAGGTCGCAGTTGAGCTGGCGCAGCCGGTCGACCTGCTCGGCGGTCTCCACCCCTTCGGCCACGGTGGCGATGCCCAGCGCCTTGGCCATGGCGATGATGTGCTCGACGATGTTCGTGTCCTCTTGCGACTGCCCCAGACCCTCCACGAACGACTGGTGCACGGTCAGCATGTCGAGCTGGACCTTGCGCAGGTAGCTGAACGAGGAGTAGCCGGTGCCGAAGTCGTCGAGGGCCAGCGATAGCCCTTGGGCCTTGGCCTCGCGCAGGACCGCGCACATCGTGGTGGCGTCGCGCTCGAGCACGCTCGAGGAGATCTCCAGGTAGAGGTGGCCGGGCTCGGCCCCGGTGCTGGCCATCACCTCCGCCAGGTGGCTCAGGAAGTTGGCCTGGGCCAGCTGGCGGCCCGAGACGTTGACCTTCACGGTGATGGCGGGCCGGTCGGGGAAGCCGTCCTGCCACGCCCGTGACTGGCGCGCCACCTCTTCTAGCACCCAGCTCCCGATGGGGATGATGAGGCCCGTTTCCTCCAGCGCCCCCATGAACTCGTCGGGCCCGACCATGCCCCGGGCCGGGTCGCTCCAGCGCAACAACGCTTCCACCCCGACGAGCCGCTTCGTCCACAGCGACACGATGGGCTGGTAGTACAGGCGGAGCTCGCCGTTGGTGAGAGCCTGGCGCAACCGCCGCTGGGCCGTCGAGGGGCTGATTTGGTCCCGCATGGCCCGGTCGAACATCACGAAGCGACCCGAGCCCAGCAGCCGAGCCTGGTGCAGGGCCGCGTCGGCGTCCTGCAGCACCTCATCGGGCCGGGTGCAGCGCTCCTCGGTGATGGCCACGCCCAGGGTGGCCGACAGCCGGGCCCGGTCCTCGCCGACGTCGAGCGGGCGCTCGATGGCTTGCAGGGCCTGGCGGGCGACCCGCTCAGCGGAGATGGCGGTGGAGACGTTGGGGCAGAAAAGAACGAACTGGTCACCGCCGTAGCGGACGGCACGGTCGTCGGGCCCGAGGATGTCCACCAGACGGGCGGCGACGGCGATCATGGCCTGGTCGCCGACCTCGGGACCGTAGGTGGCGTTGATCTCCTCGAAGCCCTCGAGGTCCACGAAGATCACCGCGATACGGCCGTTCTGGCGCCTGGTCTGCTTGAGCATCTGGTCGAAGCCATCGCCCAGGAAACGTCGGTTGGGGAGCCCGGTCAGCGGGTCGTGGTACGAGAGTCGGAACAACGTGTCGCGGGCGGAGCGGGCATCGCGATAGCGGAGCCAGGCGAAGATCCCGGCCCCGATCGGGAGCAGGATCGCTACCGCCGTTACGCCGGTGAGGTCCCGACCGGACAGATCGTCGGCCCAGGACCAAACACCGTGGAAGGAACGTGTGACCACCAGAACGAAGGCGATGACCACGCAGCCGGCCACGATCCAGGCGAGGTCACGGCCGGCCCGCGCCTTGGAACCGAGCGCGTCTGCTCGGAGCCGGGCCTGCTCTTGCTCGCGGTCGACGGTTCGGGTCACTGCGGGGTACTCACTGGGGACCGGTTCGCTCGGGGACGGTCGCCCCCGAAGCGCCCCCGGCGGGGCCGGGGAAGCCCCCTCCCATCGGCCGCCAGGGGCCGGGCGTGAGGCCGGAGCTCACCCACGGTCACCAGACGAGTCGGACGGCTCAGACCGGCCAGGGGCAGGGATTCGGGTGCGGAGCCGGCCAAACAGGTCGTCGTCGAAGCCGAGCCGCTCCTGGACGGCCTGGCCCTTGGCCAACCGGAGCTCGGTGACGAGCTGCTCCACCTCGGCCCAGCTCGTGGCTCGGGGGCCATCCAGATGACGGTTGTAGGGCTGGTCGAACACGACCACGGTGTTGCCCGCCCGGCGCAGCTCGACCACGTTGTGGGGTGCGTCGTCGATGTAGGCATCGGCCTCGACCTCCGGCTTGCGCCCCAAGAAGCACAGGTCCCGATACGGGATGCCGACCTCGTCGAGCCAGGCCACGGTGTCGCCAACCGCCACCGCGTGGCTCCAGTTGGCGTACAGCCGATGGGTGATGAGGCGGATCCAGACGCCGGCGTCGCTCAGTCGCCACAACGCCTCGGCGACCCCTTCCACCGGGGGCATCGTGGCGAATATGCGATGCACGAGGATGGCCCGGCGGTGGAGCTCGTCGAACGACTCGTCGGTGAGTCCCCACTCGTGGAAGTTCCAGGTCTCCTGAGGGGGCAGCGACTCGGGATCGCGGTTCCACTCGGCGGCGACGACGGCACGGAAGGCGGCGGCGTGGTCTCCGCACACACCGTCGAGATCCACGCCGAGGACGAACTCAGCCGCTGCCGGCCCGCTGGTGGCCATCATCGTGGCTTGCTCAGGGGGCCTGCGCCCCGAGGAACTCGAGGCCGGCGTCGAGGAAGCCGAAGTCCTTGGGGGTGGCGAAGTGGTCAACGCCACGCAGGACGACGAGGGTCGGATCGGCCAGGCGCTCGACCAGCGGGTCGGGGGGGCCGGCGAAGTCCTGATCGCCCAGCACCACCAGGACCGGGGACGTGATGCCGGCCAGCCCCTCGTTGGTCAGGGGGGGCGCAAGCCGCCGCAGGCAGGCGGCCAGGGCCAGCGGATCATTGCCCGGTTGGCTGGCCAGGCCCTGGAAGTACTGGCCCACCGGCGACTCGTCGGCCTCCGGGTGACCGGAGATGGCGTCGGCCAGCAGGGCGGAGCTGCCGTCGTGGCGGAACAGGTTGGCGCCCACCCCGGCCACCACCAGCCGTCGGAAGCGCTCCGGATGGACGCTGGCCAGGGCCAGCAGCGTCCGCGCCCCGAGGGAGAACCCGACGGCATCGACCGGTTCGTCGGGGAGTTGGTCGAACACGAGCTGCTCGAGCGCCTCGTACGCCTCGGGGTCGTGGGGCTTGGCTGATTCGCCGTGACCCAGGAGGTCGATCCTGATGGTTGGCCGGCCGGCGTCGGCCAGCAGATCCAGCCACCCGGTGTCCCCCCAGGTTCGGGCACAGGAGGTGGCGAACCCGTGCACGAGCGCGACAGGGATGGGGGACCTCTCCGGCATGACCCGATCGTAGCCACCGAGGGTGGGCCGGCCCGAGACTCGCCCGTTAGGGTCCGAGCATGCACAGGTGCCGGCCGTGACCGAGTGGCTCGAGGTGACCCCGGACTGCGCGGTGGACGTCTCCGAGATCGCGGTGCGCTTCAGCCCCAGCGGAGGGCCCGGTGGCCAACACGCCAACAAGGCCAGCACCCGGGTGGAGCTGCGATTCGACATCGCCGGTTCCTCGTCGCTGACTGAAGGCCAACGGGCTCGTCTGCTCGAACGGCTGGGCGACGAGCTGCGGGTGGTGGCCGACGCCGAGCGCTCGCAGCTGCGGAACCGGGGGCTGGCCATGGAACGTCTTCGCCAGCGCCTGGCGGCTGGGTTGCGCGAGGAACGGCGGCGCCGCCCGACTCGCCCGAGCCGCGCCGCCCGGGCTCGCCGGCTCGATGCCAAACGGCGTCAGGGCGAGCGCAAGCGTGACCGGCGCCGCCCCGGTACCGGCGAATGATCAGGTCTGAAGCTGGCGGCCGCGGGAGCCGATGGGCGAGTAGCGGACGATGCAGTAGGAGGCCCGCAGGCCGTCCTTCCAGCCGATCTTCTTGCCCTCCTCGTAGGTGCGGCCGTTGTAGCTGATGCCGATCTCGTACACCCGCCACCGGCCGGCGGCGATCTTGGCCGTGATCTCGGGCTCGATGCCGAACCGGTCCTCTTCGAGGGTGAAGCTGTCCAGCACCTCGCGGCGGAAGATCTTGTAGCAGGTCTCCATGTCGGTGAGGTTGAGGTCGGTGAACATGTTGGAGGCCACCGTCAGCATCCGGTTGCCGATGGAGTGCCAGAAGTACAGGACCCGATGTGGACGACCACCGAGGAAGCGGCTGCCGTAGACCACGTCAGCCTTGTCGGCCAGGAGCGGCTCGAGCAGGTCGCCGTACTCCTCCGGGTCGTACTCGAGATCGGCATCCTGGACGATGACGTAGGGCAGCGTCGCCTCGGCGAACCCGCGCCGCAGCGCCGCCCCCTTGCCCTGGTTCCGTTCCTGCACCCGCACCCGAATCCGGGGGTCGTCGAACTCGGCCAGCACGTCGCGGGTGCCGTCGGTCGACCCGTCATCCACGATGATCAGTTCGCCGGTATAGGGCGATGCCATGACCCGATCGACTATCTCGCGGATGGTGGCCAACTCGTTGAAACAGGGCATGACCACCGACAGGCAGGGCGCGGGGCGGTCGGCGGCGCGCGACCTCGCCGCGTCGGGTGATCGCGGATCGGTCATGGTCGGCCTCTCATGCTGGTTCCTCCACGCTGCTCCCGGGTTCTGATGATGGCAGGTCAGGGCTCTCGGCTGGTGCGTCCGGGGTGGACTCGCTCGACCGGGGGTCCGGGACGAGAAGGTCGCGGGCCGCTTCCACCACCAGCAAGAAGATGGCGGCCAAGGCGGGCAGGTTGGCTCGCATGAAGCGCTCGGGCCACAAGAAGTCAGCCACGTGGTGGTGTCGGTATTGGGAGATCACGATGTAGGCGTAGGTGAGGCTGAGGATGCCCACCGCCATGGCCGCGGCGAAGCCGCGACCTCGCCGCCATCGCAGGGCTACCACCGAGACGGTCGAAACCCCCACCACGAGGACCGGGAGCGCCCAGCCGTGCAGTGGGGTGGTCAACGCCACGAAGAGCGCGAGCAGTCCGGTCACCACCACGGTGCTGACGACCGAGGCGACACCACCGCCTCCCCCCAAGGGCAGGGTCAGGGCGGGCTCGATCGGTTCGTCGGGGCGATTCACCAGGGCGTGGGCGTCTCGCCGCGAACGGCCGAAGGCCACCAGGGCAAGGCACACCACCAGACCCAGCCCGGACAAGGCGATCGCTATCCACACGATCCGCTGGGGCGCGAACTCGACGTGGAAGGTCAGCGGGCCCGATCCGTAGACCGCCGGGTCGATCAGCCAGCCGTTGCCGTAGCCGTCGATCAGCTGCGGGGGGGGCAGCGCATGGCCGTTGACGGAGGCTTTCCATCCGTCGCTCCAAGATTGGCTCATCGCCAGCCAGAACGGCGCGTCGGCGTGGTCGACGGTGGCGTCGTAGCTGACTCGCCCACGGTTCGTGACGGTGATGGCCGGCCCGGCGATGGCGGGATCGGCGGCGAGTTGCGCGACCGCCAGGGCGGCGCCGCCGCGCGCTGACGAGAGGGCCAGTTGGTCGATGTTGATGCCGAGGAGGTGACCTATCCCGGTCAGTAGCACGTGCTCTCCAGCGCTCATGGTGACCATGGGATCGCTCCCGCAGGCCGACACGGCAAGACCCTGGCGCTCGAGGGCGGCTTCCGTCGAGCCGGTCACCCGCACCGCCACCGGTTTGTCGTCGATGGTGACCAGGTCGTTGCGACAGCCGCTGTCGAAGGTGGCGGCCGGCTTGGGCATCGCCACGCCGGGGATCCCCATCTCGGCAATGGCGACCGGGGCGGTCACCTGGATGTCGGAGTACCAATCCTTGACCTGCTCCAGGCGCACGGCGCTGATCCCGAAGCGCAGGACCCGGCCGGTCACCGCCGGGAAGTCGACCGGCACCGACACCGTGGCGTTGGCGTCGGGCTGGTCCCCGATGGCCGGGAGCGGCACGTTCACGGCGCGGGACGGGTCGCCGTCAGGAGTGATGGTGAGCTGGGTGGGGACGGAATGACGGCCGTCGGCCACGAGCTGGAGATCGAGATGATCCAGGGTGCGGGTCTGACCCTGGTCGACCTGGAGCCATTGCTCGTCGACGCCCTGGAAGGATCCTCCCCAGAACGTCGATGGGTCCCCGTCCAGCGCGGCCGAGGCCCGTTGGGTCAGTGCCCCGCCCAGGTGGCTCGACGCGTCGACGGTGAGACCGCCATGGCCGGCGTCGGGCAGGCCCAACAACGCGTCGATCTGAGAGTCGGGAACGTAGTCCGACAGTCGGGCGGTGCCCGCCAGCCCGAAGCTTCGGGCGGTGGGCAGCTCCAGGAGCCGCTTGAGCCGGAACTCCTCGTCGAGGCGCACGGGCTCGGCTGGGTTCGACCGCAGTCGGGTGAGCACGAAGCTGAGCCGATGGGCCAGCGACGAGTCGCCCGCCTGGTCCAGGAGATCAACGGGCGGGCGGATCAGCTCATCCACATGGGCTCCGTCGATGCCCACCTCAGCGAAGCCGACCCCGCTCAGGCCGTCGTAGCGAGGCCGCTTGGGGATGTTCGTCTGGATCACTTCGATCTCGACTCGCTGGAACGTGCGGGAGGAGAAGGTGGCGGTCTGGCCCGGCTCGGCCCGTGACTCGAGGCCGAGATCCACGGTGACGGGATCCTTGCCGTCGAACCACAGCCGGGCCTTGGTGATGAACCGGTTACGGGTGAGGTTGATGGGTTGCAGGAGCTGGATGTGGTCGGTGGTGACGGGCTGGGCGAGGTCGATCTTGAGGCGCTCGCCGATGGGGTCGTCGATGGCGCCCACCCGCCATGCGCTCAGGGGATCGCCGTCCAGGGCGTTGGCCGGGCGATCATCCGGCGTGTAGGTGACCGGGTTGCCGTAGCTGGTGGCGGTGACGACCGCGTCCCCCCGCTGCACGCTCACCGTATAGGCGTCGTCACCGGCATTGGGAAACAACTCCAGACGCTGGTCGGTGGGGTCGTAGGGGGCGACCTCGCCGGCCTCTTCGGTGTAGCCGTACTGCTCGCGGATCGTGCCCCATCGCTCCGCTCGCTTCCGGTTCGTGTCAGTCACCAGCAGGTCGGCGTCGTCGCGGTAGATCCCGTCGAATCCGGTGGGATCGCCGGCATAGGAGGCCGAGAAGAAGCTGGCCTGTGCCGGTTTGATGAGCCCCACCCCGGCGCCGTCCACCATCCCCTCGGCGTTGCCGGCCATCAACAGTGCGCCCTTGGCCGAATGGGTGTGGACCACCCCCAACGCGTCGTCCACTGCGAAGACCGCCACCGCGGGCGGGTTGGTCAGGCCGGGGCGCTCACCGAGCAGGGTCTCGTCGATCATCGGCTGTTCAGGCCCGGCCACGTTGGGTGTGGTCGTGCCGAAGTCGAGCACGTGGGTGAGCCCCGGGGAATGCTTGAGGATGTCCCACATCTGACGAGGGCGGACGATGCGGAAGCGCTCGTATTGCAGGTCGCTGCGGTCGACGATGGTCCCCGCCGCCATGATCTGGGCGATGGGGGCGACGGCGCGGGGATCGATGGTGTCCTCGTGGAGACGATGATCGAGGGCGTCGAGCAGCGAGGCGGATTGCGCCGAGCCGTACTGGAACAGCTCCCGTGAGGCGTAGCCCCGGTCCATGAGCCCCGGGGTGACGGGATCGACGGTGTTGCCCCAGCGATAGCTGGCGAAGTCGCTCCCGGGCAGTTCGAGTACGCGGGTGCCGTCGTCGTGGGCTTGCAGGTAATCGGCAGCCTGCTGCCAGTATTCGGGGATCTGCTCGGGCCGCTGCAGGTTCTTGGCCACCATCTCGCCCGTCCACAGCGTGGGCAGGTTGGCGAAGATGAGTACGGCCGCCAGGGCCGTCACCGGCAGCGTCAAGCGGGGGAGCACCCGGCCCAGGGCCGAGACCCCGGCTCCGAGGAACAGAGCCAGACCCAACGCCACCAGCGGCACCGCTCGGGGGGTACTGCGCAGGGAGAGCCCGGCGTCGGTCCGGGTGAAGGCCTTGAACAGGGCACCCACGGCCGATGGGTTGTCCCACGGGTGGGCCGCGATGGCCGTCAGCGCGCCCACGACTACCACAGTCAGGAACAGGGCCCGGTAGCGCCAGCGCACCACGGCGGCGGCGAGGAGGGCAGCCAGGGGGATGGCGTAGCTGAGCGACAGCATCACCTTGTTGAGGGTGTAGGTGGTGCTCGGCTCGATCCAGGGGCCGAGCTTGTCGCCGCCGTAGAAGAACCAGTACCCGAGCCCGCGCAGCACTTCGGGGGCGCTCGACACGGTGGCCACCGTCCGGTATGACTCCGTGTAGCGAATCACCGGCAGCCCGAAACGACCCTCGGCCCACAGCCCGGCGATCCACCACAGCGACGTGGCCAGGGTGAGCACCCCGATCCGCACGGTCACGCCGACGGCCTGGCGTAGCGTGGCCTCCTTTTCGATCCACACCCCGTGCACCAGGTAGAGCAGTGGTCCCAAGCCGACCAGCAAGAGGGCGGTGGCATTGATGCCGCCCACCGTCAACACGACGAGGGCGAACAGCGCTGGGTAGCGCCAACCGCCGCGCCGCAGCGACTTGGCGGTGAGGGCGATCAGCCACGGTAGGGCCGCCCACGGCAACAGGATCACCGAGATGCGGGCCGAGTAGTTCAACAGGTACGGGCTGAACATGTAGGCCATGGACGCCACCAGAATGGCGCCCCACTGCTGCCGTCGGTCGCCTCCGTCGCCGCCGGCCCATCCCAGGGTGCGACACAGGAAGCGCACGCCCATCCCGGCGGCGAAGATCACCGTGCCGATCCAGAGACGCTGGGCCACCCAGTCGGGCACGCCTAGCGCGTCGAACAGCCAATAGAACGGACCCATGGGCCACAGGTAGCCGATGTATTGGTGGGTGACGGTGCCCAGCCCGATCTGCGTGTTCCACACGTAGGGGGCGTCGGCCAGGACCTTGCCCGGGTTCAGGTAGAGATAGGTCTTCGTGTCGGCACCGACGACACCCGGTGACGTCAACAGCAAGGGGATGTAGGTGAGCAGCGCCGGCACTATGACGGTGCCCCACCGGCCGAGCCAGCCCGAGCGCCCGCGACCTTCTCGGCGGGAGGTGGCAGTCGGTAGGGCCGCGGCCGCGGGACCGGCCGGGGAGGGTGCCGTCACGAGGGAGTGGGGATGCCGCGGCGCTGGTTGCGCCGCGTGGCCTCCCGGGCGAGTGGTGTGAGGACGCCGACCGCGGTGGCATCCCAGGTGAAGGTGGCCGCCCACTTGCGGGCCCCCTCGCTGAGCCGTACCCGCAGATCGTCATCGGTCAGTACCGTCTCGAGCTTCTGGCGCAGATCACGGGACGAGTCGGCCAGTAGACCGGTGACTCCGTCATCCACCGAGTCGGTGTGGCCGTTGATCCGGGTGGCGACCGCCGGCGTGCCGCAGGCCGCCGCTTCGGTGAGGGTCATGCCCCAGCCCTCGGCGATGGACGCGCTGGCCACCACCCAGGCCTCGCGGTACAGCTTGAGCAGCTCCTCGTCGGAGATGTGGCCGGCCAAGCGGATCCAGTCGTCGGCGTCGAGGTCGGAGATCTGTTGTTGCAGAGCGAGTCGTTCGTAGCCGTCGCCCACGATGACGAGTTGGGCGGCGGGGACCTTCTCGCGCACCTCGGCCATGACCCGGATCATTTCGTCGAAGCGCTTCGGCGCCATGAGGCGGCCCACCGCTAATACCAGCGGTGTCGGGCTCTTGGGGCCGACCGGGGTGAAGCGGGAGTCGATCCCGGGAGGGACGACGCTGATGTGCTCGGGACGGAAGCGCAGGTAGTCGATGAGCTCGTGGCGCGACGACTCCGACAGGGTGACCAGGGGGGTGCGGCGGTAGAACGGCGGGGCGATGTGCCGCTCCATGAACTCGCCATACGGGGCCAGCTTCTCTTCCAGCACCATGCGCCACATTTCCTTGTGGACGTGGTGAACCACGGCGATGTGGGGGCAGCCGGCCCACACCGGGCTCAGATACGGGGTGCCGTTCCAGATCTCCACCAGCCCGTCGAAGGGCCCGGTCCGGCGCAACATCTCCGACAGGACGGTGGTGGGGAACACCATGAACCGGCCGTGCCTGCGGATGATGCGGTACCCGTCACGCAGTTCAGTGAAGGGCCGCCCCTGGGCGTACGACGTTCGCACGGTCACGTCGATTCCGGCCTCGGCCCAGCGTCGCACCACCTCGTCGGCGTGGACCTCGGATCCGCCGGCCTCGACATCGGCCAGGTCGCGCCAGGCCAACACATGGATGCGGCGCAGCCCGGCGGCCCTTGCCAACTCGGAGATCTCCGCGATCGCGGGGCGGCCGCCGTCGCTCGTCATGGATCAGCCTTGAGCCGTATCGACGGCTTCGGAACGGTTGATCGGGTGGTCGCGGCCATAGGCGCTGCGGGGGATGATGGGGGCGTCCCGACCCGTCCCCTCCCCTTCGGTTTTCGGCCTGCCCTTCGGCCCACCGGTCTCGTGGTACTCCTCTTCGACATTGACCGTCCAGATGTCGTTGTCGGCGCCCAGGATGTTCTCCACCGTCAGCATGGCCGTGTACATGGAGTGATCCTGGTTGTTGTACTTGTGCATGCCGTTGCGCCCCACGGGGTGAACGTTGGGCGCATGCAATTCGAGCCAGCTGCGCAGCACAGCCACGTTGGCCTTGTAGTGCTCGTCATAAACGGGATACGCCTTGGGCATCCGCACCACGTACCCGGCCTCGACCACTGCTGGGTCGACCAGGCCGAGGACCTGCAGCTCCCGCTTGGCCTGCTCGATGAGCTCATCGTCAGCCTTGTTCCACATCTCGTCGCCTTCGAACACGAAGTACTCGAGGCCCAGGCACGTGCGACCGTCCTTCACCAGATACGGCGACCACGACCCGAAGTTCTGGATGCGGCCCACCTCGACCTCGGGGGCGTGGATGTAGATCCAGTTGTCGGGGAACCCGTCGCGCTCGGGGATGACAAGGGCCACGGTCAGGAAATCTCGGAAGCCCAAACCGTCAGCCGCGGCGCGCACATTCTCGGGGACGGGAGGATCCATGGCTCGCAGCAGGTGGGGGAACGGCATCGAGGAGATGACGTGGTCGGCGGCCAGCTCACGCCGCTCACCAGCGTGGTCGGCGATGACCGACACGGCTCGACCGTCCCGATGGTTGATGGCCACCACCTTGGTTTGCATGGCCACCTCGACGCCGCGGGCCTCGATCAGGTCCCGGCAGCGTTCCCACATCATGCCCGGCCCGTATTTGGGGTACTCGAACTCATCGATGAGGCTCGTCACCTGGCTGGCTTTGTCCCGGCGGCCGAAGATCTTCGCTCGGATGGGTTCCCAGATGGCGTCAACCAACGACATCCCCTTGATCCGTTGCGCGGCGAAGTCAGCCGACAGCGACGACGCCGGCACGCCCCAGACCTTCTCGTTGTAGGTCTTGAAGAAATGGTGATAGAGCCGCCAGCCATAATCAGCGGCAATGTAGCCCTCCAAGCCGTCCTGATTCTTCGGCGGGCGGACCCGGACCCACGCATAGGAGATCATGCAGCGGGTGGCCTCGAGGACGCCCAGGTTGCGCAGGGCATTGAGCGGCTTGATCGGGTAGTCGTAGTACTTGCCCTGGTAGTAGATGCGGCTCATGCGGGGGCGCTTCAGGAACTCGTCGTCGCTGAGGATCTCGTGCCAAAGCTCTTCGACGGGCGTGACCTTGGTGAAGAAGCGATGACCGCCGATGTCAAAGCGCCATCCTTCGGCCTGGGCGGTACGGCTGATGCCCCCGACCACCGAGTCGGCTTCCACGACGGTAGGAAGGAACCCCGACTTGGTGAGCTGGTAGGCGGCGGTCAACCCGGCGGGGCCGGCCCCGATGACGACGACGTTGGGGGCGTCGGCGGCGGCACCCGGCTGGGCGGTGGCGTCGGGCTGGCTGGGGTCGTCAGAGGGCATGAGTGGCTTTCAACGAAACGAGGCGGGAGCCCGAGGCGAGGGTCCGGACGGCGGTGAATCTGAGGTTTTTCAGAGCCGACGCAGTCTAGTGACGGGGTCCCATCCCGGTGGACCACCCGACCCCGGTCAGGATCGGATACGCCGATGGCCGATGGGGTGACCACTAGGGTCTGCGTCCGTGAGTGAAACCGCCTCGCCGCGCCCGCGCGCCCCCTCCGACGGCGACCCACCGCCGGAGCGGACGGCCCCCGTCGAGATCATCGTGGTCGCCCTCGGCGCCGTGGCGCTGGGCGTCGTCATGCGGTTCGTCACTCGCTCGCCGCTGTGGCTGGACGAGGCGCTGTCGGTCAATATTGCCCGACTTCCCTTGGGCGATATCCCCGCTGCGTTGCGCCATGACGGTCACCCTCCGCTCTATTACTTCCTGCTCCACGGCTGGATGCAGGCCTTTGGTACCACTGACCTGGCGGTGCGGGCGCTGTCGGGCCTGCTCGCCGTGCTGTCGCTGCCGGTGGCCTGGCTGGTGGGGAGGCGCCGGGGTGGGCCGTTGCTGGGCTGGCTGTTCGTCGGCGTGCTGGCCCTGTCACCGTTCGCCCTCCGCTATGCCACCGAGACCCGGATGTACTCGCTGCTGGTAGTGCTGATACTGATGGGCTACCTGGTGCTCGACGACGTGGTCCGCCGTGGCCGCGGAGGCCTCGGCCGTTTGGTAGCGCTGGCGCTCATCTCCGGTGTGTTGATGCTGACCCACTACTGGTCTATCTGGCTGCTGGGCGCGGTCGGCCTGGTGCTCGTCTGGCGCTGGCGGCGCGGCCCGCTGGAAGCCCGCGCCGCCGCGTTCCGGGCAGCGGTGGCCGTGGCCGCCGGCGGGGCGTTGTTCCTTCCCTGGGTGCCGTCATTCCTCTACCAGGCAGCCCACACCGGTACCCCGTGGGCGGGCTCGCAGCGACCTACCTATGTAGTGGCGGCCACGTTGCGTGACTTCGGGGGCGGGGACTTCCGCGACGCCGAGTTGGTGGGCGGGCTCCTGTTGATCCTCGTGCTGCTGGGGCTGTTCGGCCGGGCCGTGAACGCCCGCCACATCGACCTGGATCTGCGCACCCGGTCCCCGTTCCGGGCCGAGGCGACGGTGGTTGCCTTGACGTGGGGCATCGGGGTGGCGGTCATCCTGGCCACCAACAGCGCCTACGCCTCCCGCTACGCCTCGGTCTTCTTCCCCCTGGTGGTGTTGGTCGCCGCCGGCGGGATCACCTGCTTCGTCTCCCGTCCGGCGCGTGTCGGGGTGTTCGCCGGCTTCTTGACCTTGTGCCTGCTCGGGACGTACTGGAACGTGACCTACCCCCGTACCCAGGGGCGCGTCGCCGCCCAGAAGATCAACGACGCCGCGTCGTCCGGTGACGTCGTGCTGTTTTGTCCCGATCAGTTGGGCCCGGCCTTCAGTCGCTCCCTGCGGACCGACGTCGACCGCCTCGTCTACCCCACGCTGGGTTCACCCGATCGGGTCGACTGGGTGGACTACGCAGCCCGCAACCGAGCGGCCGATCCGGCCGCCATAAGCGCCGAGGTCGTGCGTCGGGCGGGCAACCATCGCATCTTTCTCATCTGGCAGGCGGACTACCGAACGTTCGAGGGCCAGTGCGAGGCCGTGTTCAATGTGCTCGGGGCGGCTCGGCCGGGCAGCGTCACCCTGGTCGCCTCGGGTGGGAAGTCCTACTTCGAGCCGGCGTCGGTGACCATGTTCCCGCCCCGCTCATGAGCGCGGACGAGTTCTCGGGCACCCGGATGGCCCGGCTGGCCCGGTGGGCCCACGGGGACTTCAAGGCCGACCTGAAGGCGGTCCTGCCCGCCTGGATCACCGCCCGCATCCTGGTGGGGGCGGGCTACGTGGTGGCCACCGCGGTGGCCAACCGATTGGTGGGGGAGCACCCCGAGCAGTTGCGCAACGGCCTGATGGCCTGGGACGGCACCTGGTACCGCGACATCGCCCAGTTCGGCTACCAGGCCGTGCCTCGTGCCGGTGTGCGGTTCTTCCCGCTGTTTCCTCTGCTGGGGCGGCTGCTGGCCCTCCCCTTGGGTGGTCACACCGCGCTGGCCCTGGTCCTGTTGGCCAACGCCGGGTCGATCGTGGCCGCCGTGGCGCTGCGCCGGTTGGTGCTGGCCGAAAAGGGCAACGCCGCGCTGGCCGACCGGGCGGTGTGGTGTCTCCTGATCTTCCCGTCGGCGTTCGTGTTGGTGATGGCCTACTCCGAGTCGCTCATGCTGTCCGCCTCCATCTGTGCCTTTGGCTTCCTGCGGGGTCGGCGGTGGTGGTGGGCCGCCACCTTCGGCCTGGTTGCTGCCCTGAGCCGTCCTCTGGGCGTGGTCCTGGTGGTGCCGGCGTTGGTCGAGGTGATCGCCGGGTGGCGCTCGGCGTCGGGCCGCGACCGGTGGGGTGGGTTGGCGGCGGTGATCGGTCCGGTGGTCGGGCTCGGGATCTACCTGGCCTGGGTGGGCCACGTCTACGGCAACATCCGCCTGCCCTTCACCGTGCAGGACGATCTGCGGGGTGGGTTGGCGTTCCCTCTCACCCGGATCATCGAGGGGTTTCGTCAGCTGGCCGGGTCCGAGCGCTTCGGGGACGGCTTGCACCTGCCCGTGTTGTTGGTGTTGCTGGTGTTGCTGACGCTGACGTTCCGGTCGTGGCCGCTGAGCTACGGCCTGTACGCCGCGGTGATCCTGGTGGCCGCGCTCAGCGCGGAGAACCTGAACTCCATCGAGCGCTATGGGATGAGCGCTTTCCCGCTGGTGTTGGCCCTGGCGGTGGTGATCCGGCCTCCGCAGGTGGAGCGGGCGACCATGGCGGTGCTGGGCGGCGGGCTGGTGGCGCTGTCGTCCATGGCCTGGTTGGGCGCGTACGTGCCCTGACCCCGCGGTTCTGGTTCGACGGTCAGCCAGTCCTCGTCGCGGCGGATGATCATGATCTCGCTGGAGCGAAAACTGGCCAGGCGGGTGCTCCAACAATCCACCACTCGCCGGTCACGATCGAGGGCGAAGAACGTGGTCATCTGCCCCTCCTGCTGGTAGGCGTCAGCGCCGTCGATGACCTCGACCGTGCGGTCCTTCAGCGTGACGGCGTAGCGGGCCATGGCTCACCTCCTTGGGTCGTGCGGGGTGGCGGGCCAGGAGGGCCCGGGGGGTGAGAGAAACCTACGGCGGCTGCCCTGTGGGGAGGAAGAGGCACAACCCTGTGACTTGTCGGTGGGTAACCCCGTACCGGCTGTGTATTCATGGCAGGCTCGCGCCATGTCCATCGACGAGGTGCTGGCCGTGACCTGCCCCCGCTGTGGGGGCGAGACCCCGGGTCGGTTCTACGGGCCGTGTGCGACGTGCCGTGACACCCTGCGGGCTACCCAGGGAGGCCAAGCCCGAGCGGTCGAGGCCGCCGACTACGAACCGAAGATGAACGTCACCCCCAACGCGGTGGCCTCCAAGGACTGACCCAACGGACGGAAGCCCCAACGG
>DHIQ01000072.1:8267-11566 GCA_002403895.1 Candidatus Neomicrothrix sp. UBA4742 | reverse complement strand
CCCCAACGGACGGAAGCCCCAACGTCAGACCGGTCGTGGTGGTGGGTCCGGCTTGGAGCTCAGCGGGCGCGGATTGCCGTCGGGCGCGTGCGGGGTCCATGACGGGGTGGCGTGTGCCCGGTGGTGGCCAGCAGGCGGACGGCCCGGGCCCGGTGGGGCCGCTCCGGTTCGAGGAGCTCGAGCATCCTGGCGTCGTCGGCCTTGCGCTCGCCGGCCAGCACCCAGGCCACCGCCGAGGGGATGCCGTAGTCGCCCACGACGACCGTGTCGGGGTCGCCCAGGGCCACCATCGCCACCGATGATGCGGTCCACGGACCGATACCCGGGATCTGGGTGAGGCCGGCCACGAGCTCGTCCGGGGGGCGGTCACCGAGTCGGTCGAGGCGGGCGGCCACCCGACTTGCGGCCAGCAGGGGCTCGGCCCGCTTGCGGTCGATGCCGAAGCGGTGGAGGTCGTGGTAGGCGAGTTCGGCCAGTCGCGCCGGGTCCGGCGGCAGGATGAGGTCGGCCGGTCCCGGCGCCCGCTCGGCCAGCCAGCCCCGCACTCCCCGCCAGCTCCGCGCCGCATCGGCGGCCGGCACTTTCTGGGCGACGATGGTGGGCAACAAGACCTCGACCACCGCCCGGGTGCGGCCGAGCCGCAGGCCGGGGTGGCGGCGGTGCTGTTCGCGGATCAGCGGGTGTCGAGGGGTGAAGGCGCTTGGGTCGTCATGGAAGCCGAGGGCGTCCGGCACCAACGCGAGGGCTAGGTCCTGCCCCGGCCCCCAGGCTCGGGCCTCGATGGGGTCGGTCGGGCGGTCACCAGGAACGATCTGCACCGTGGCCGGCCCGGCCGTGGTGCGCCAGGCCCGCCAGATGCCGTCGCGGGCAAACACCAGCCGACCCGCACCCCGCAGACCCCGCAGGGTCAGGGCGGCGTCCAGCGGCCCCGGGGGGGCGAGTCGGCGTGAGGAAGACGGGTCGTCGATCAGATCGGCAGCTCTTCGATCGACATCGACCGGAAGACGTCGCCCTTCTGCACGGCGTGAACCGCGTCGAGGCCGCTGCTGACCTGGCCGAACAGGTTGTACTGCTTGGGCAGGGAGCTGGCCCCGCTGCCGAGGCAGATGAAGAACTGCGAGCCGTTGGTGTCAGGTCCTGCGTTGGCCATGGCCACGGCGCCATCGCCGTAGTCGCGCTTCACCGGCTCGTCCGCGAAGCGATAACCCGGGCCGCCGCGACCGGTGCCCTCGGGACACCCACCCTGGATCACGAAGCCGGGCTCGACCCGGTGGAAGGTGAGACCGTCGTAGTACCCCTGGCGGGCCAGGGCCACGAAGTTGTTGACGGTGTTGGGGGCGAGGCGGGGGTCGAGGTCCATCACTATGTCGCCGCGATCGGTGCCGATCGTGATCCGGTAGATGGTGTTCTCGTCGATTTCTTTGGCAGGAGGCGTAGGCATGGCCTCATCCTTGCACGCTGCCTTTGTCCGTCCCACCTCTCCGGCTCCTAGGCTCCCCCCGTGCCGTCACCTCACCATCGCGCCAGCCTCGCCCTGGCTGAGCTCGACCCCGTCATGGCTGACCTCGTGGCGCTCCACGGCCCGATGCTGGTGGGCCGACGCCCGGCCGTTGACTGCCGGTTCGAACAGCTGGCCGAGTCCATCGCCTACCAGCAGCTGGCCGGCCAGGCCGCGGCCACCATCTGGGGTCGGGTTCGGGGCCAGTACGGACCGGGGCCGCTCGACCCGGCCGATGTGGCGGCCACGCCCGAGGAGTCCCTGCGGGCCGCCGGGCTGTCGTCGGCCAAGGTAGCTGCCCTTTTGGACCTCGCCCGTCATGTGGACGACGGCACGCTCCTGTTGGACCGGGCCGGACGCCTGCCCGACGAAGTGGTCATCGACCAACTCGTGCAGGTGCGCGGCATCGGGCGGTGGACGGCGCAGATGTTCCTGCTTTTCACGTTGCAGCGCCTCGACGTCTGGCCCGCCGGAGACTACGGGGTGCGCATGGGGTACGGACGGGCCTACGGGCTGGCCGAGGCGCCCACCGAACGAGAGCTGGCCGGCCGGGGGGAGCGGTTCCGCCCCTACCGCAGCGTGGCCGCCTGGTACTGCTGGCGGTCCGCGGACTCACCCGGTCGCTCGGCGAACTAGCGCGGCCCCCGCCCCTGCCCCCCACCGGCGAGGAGACCGTGGAGAACTAGCCCAGCGACGCCGTGGCGCCTCGCGGGATGTGGGCCTGGCCATCCTCGATGGCCGACAGACCGGTCCACAAGATGGAGAAGAGCAGGTCGGCCATGCGATCCAGGTCGACGTCGCTGTTCTCGATCCAGTCCAAGGTGGCGGCTTCCAAGAAGCCGACGACGGCGCGGGCCAGGGTTCGGGCCTGTACCGTGCCTCCCCAATTGGACGCGAGTTGGTCGAAGCGCGCACGCCGGGCAGCCTGGACCTCCGGGTGCTCGCTGGCGGAGGTGCTGCCGATCAGGCGCCACGCCGCCGGATTCGACCGGGCGAACCGGAGGTAGCTGCGCACAACCGAGCGCAGCCGCTCGGCATCGTCGGAGCGGGGGTCGACGGTGGCCAACAACTCCTCGTCGAGCAGGCGCAGGCTGCGCAGGTAGACGGCGGCTACCAGGCCACCCTTGTCGCCGAAATAGTTGTACACCAGCGCTCGCGAGACACCGGCCGCTTCGGCAATCTCCTCGAACGTGACCTCAGAGGGATCGCGTCCGTGGAAGACTTGCTCGGCCGCTTCAACGATCTGCTCTCGACGGATCTCAGGATCGAGTCTTGTCCGGGGCCGCTGGGTGGCACTCAAGAGCTCCCGCCTTTCGCTTGGCGAGGGTGGGCCTGTCTGAACGGGTCACACTGGATTGCTGGCGCTCGTCTGCTCGCCCACGTCGAGCGGGAAGTGACAGGCGACGTAGTGACCCAGACCGACCTGACGCATCTTCGGTTCGGCCACCGCGCACTTGTCCTGCGCTTTGGGGCAGCGGGTCCGGAAGCGACACCCGCTCGGTGGAGCGAGTGGAGAGGGGAGTTCACCCGCCAGGGTGTCGCCCTCCTTGAGCCTCACCGTCGGGTCAGGCACCGGGATCGAGCTGAGCAGGGCGGCCGTGTAGGGGTGCGCCGGCCTGGCGTAGAGGTCGTCGGGCTTGGCCACCTCGCACAGCTTGCCCAGGTACATGACCGCCACCCGGTCGCTGATGTTCTTGACCACGGCGAGGTCGTGGGCGATGAACACCAGCGTGAGGCCGTAGCGCGCCTTCATGTCCTCGAGCAGGTTGAGGATCTGGGCCTGCACCGACACGTCGAGGGC
>DHIQ01000072.1:0-8029 GCA_002403895.1 Candidatus Neomicrothrix sp. UBA4742 | reverse complement strand
GAGACGGGCTCGTCGCAGATGATGAGCTTGGGATCGAGGACCAACGAGCGGGCGATGCAGATGCGCTGGCACTGCCCGCCAGAGAATTGGTGGGGGCGTCGCCCGACGGCAGCTTCGGGGTCCAGGCCCACCGCTTCGAGCGTGTCGAACACGATCTTGCGCTGTTCCTCGGGGCTGCCCCGCTTCCAGATCTTGAGGGGTTCGCCGACGATGTCGCCCACCTTGCGTCGAGGGTTCAACGACGAGATCGGATCCTGGAAGATCATCTGCATCTCAGGGCGCAGCTGGCGCAGATTCGAGTTGCTGATGGTGGTGAGATCGTGCCCCCGGTAGATGACGGACCCGGACGTGGGCTTCGGGAGCTGCATGAGAGCTCTGCCGGTGGTGGATTTGCCGCAGCCTGACTCGCCGACCAGACCGAGCGTCTCGCCCTCTCGCACGTCGATGCTCACATCCGTCACCGCGTGCACTTTCAGGCCGGTCGAGCCCACCGGGAACTCCACGACCAGGTTCTCGGCTCGCAGCAACACCTCGTCGGCATTGCGCATGTGTGCGGTGCCGCTTCCGGCCATCTCAGGTCTCCTTGGTCGCCGCAGCGGCGGCGGTGAGGGTGGTCGTGGTGGAGGCGGGCGTCGACCCCAGGGTGGACGTCGCGGCCGCGGCCGCCAGGTTGCGGCCGAGGGCGTCGCGGCCCTCGGGTGTGCCCACCGGGAACCAGCACCGGTAGAAGTGCCCCGGCGTCTCGGCCTGGGCGAGCGGTGGTTCCTCCTCGAGGCACTTGTCCTGCACGTACTTGCAGCGGGGGGCGAAGTTGCACCCCTTGGGGGGATGCACGAGGTCCGGCGGGCGTCCCGGGATGATCTCGAGCACGGTGTGGCTCGGGTTGTCCAGCTTCGGGATCGAGCTCACCAGGGCCTCGGTGTAAGGCATCTTCATCTTGGAGAACAACACGTTGGTCGGGGCCTGCTCGACGATCTTGCCGGCGTACATCACGGCGATGTCGTCGGTGCGACCGGCCACCACGCCGAGATCGTGGGTCACCAGGATCATGGCCATGTGTCGCTCGCTCTGCTGACGCCCGAGCAGGTTTAGGATCTGAGCCTGTACGGTCACATCGAGCGCGGTGGTGGGCTCATCGGCGAACAGGATCTTGGGCCCGCAGGCCAGAGCGATGGCGATCGTCACCCGCTGGCGCATGCCGCCCGACAACTGATGGGGGTATTCCCCCAGCCGTTGTTGCGGCTCGGGGATGCCCACCGACTGCAACAGCGCGAGGGCGGTCGCCTTGGCCTCGCTCTTGTCCATGGACAAGTGGTGCACGAGCGATTCGGTGATCTGGTTGCCCACCTTCATGACCGGGTTGAGCGAGGTCATCGGGTCCTGGAAGACCATGGCCATCTCGGAGCCCCACACCGAACGCATCTCGTTCTGGCTGTGACCGATGATGTCCGTGCCCTCGTAGTACACGTGGCCCTCGCGGACGACGTTGCGCTTGGGCAGCAGACCCATGATCGAGCGCGCCAGGATCGTCTTGCCCGATCCGGATTCGCCCACGACGCCGAGGGTCTTGCCTCGCTCGAGGTTGAGCGACACGCCGTCGACGGCGAGCACCGTACCCCGCTCGGTGAGGAAGTGGGTCTTGAGATCAACGACACTGAGCAACTGCTTGCCCGTGTCCACCCCGCCGGCCGCGGAGCCGGAGATGACCTTGCGACTCACAGGCCACCCTCCTTCACGTCGAGGAACTCCCGCACCCGGTCACCGGCAAGGTTCAGTCCCAACACGGTCAGGAAGAGGATGGTGGCCGGGATCATCGAGATGAACGCCTCCGTCTCGAGGGAGTTGCGGCCCTCGTTGATCATGGAGCCCCAGGTGGCCGTAGGCGGGGCGACCGACAGACCAAGGAAGGCCAGCGCCCCCTCGGCGGTGATGGCCACGGCCACCCCGATGATGGCGAACGACAGCACCGGCAACATCACGTTGGGAAGGATCTCCTTTCGGAGGATGCGACTGTTGCCGGCGCCCAGCGTGCGAGAGGCGAGGACGAACTCTCGATGACTGAACACGAGCGTGCTGGCCCGCACTAATCGGGCCACGGGGGGGATGGACACGATGCCGATGGCCAGGGAGATCATCCAGATGCTGTTGCCAAGGGGGATGAACCCCACACTCCGGCCCTGGGTGAACGTGATCAGGGCCAGCGTCAGCACGAGGGCGGGGAAGGCCAGGAGCACATCCATGCCCCACATGAGCACGCTCTCGGGCCGACCGCCGAAGAACCCGGCGACCAGCCCGATGAGGCCACCCACGACGAGGCCGAAAAGGATGGCGATGATGCCGACGGTCAGCGAGACCCGGCCTCCCCAGATGACCCGGGAGAAGATGTCCCGGCCGAGCGAGTCGGTGCCGAACCAGTGGTACGAGTCGGGGAAGCACTTGGTGCACGACGTCAGCTTGTTGGGGTTCTGGATGGGTAGCACCGGGGCGAACAACGCCGACAAGGCGACGATGGCCACCCAGGTGGAAGCCACCCAGAAGCCCCAGCCGAGCCGCTTCTTGATGGCCGCGTGGGCGACCTGGTCGGGGTCGAGGGTGTGGAGCGAGTCGGCGACCGCCATGTCGGCGTTGACCATGCCGGTGATCTCGGTTGCCATGTTGGGCGACTCCAGGAAGTCGCCGGACGGGAAGTAGTCCGAACCGGGTGCCTGGCCACTGGAGGGGAACTCAGGCGATGGCGCGGGCATGGCGGATCCTCGGGTCGATGACGGCATAGAACATGTCGACGGCGAAATTGATGAGCACATAGCCCACGGCCACGACCAGGACGGCACCTTGCACCGGGATGTAGTCCCGGCCCGAGATGCCGTCGTACAGATAGCGGCCGAGGCCGTTGAGAGCGAAGATAACCTCGACGATGAGCGTTCCGCCGATGAGGCGCCCGAAGTTCAAACCGGCCACGGTGACCAGCGAGAAGCTCGAAGGGCGGACGGCATGACGGATAAGCACCCGGCGCGAGGAGATCCCCTTGGCCTTGGCCATGGTGATGTAGTCCTCCTGGAGGGTGGAGATGAGATCGGTGCGGAACAGGCGCAGGTACACCGCCATCTCAGCTACGGCCAAGGTCAACGCCGGTAAGAAGAGGTCGTGGATGTTCTCTGCGGGGTTGTCGGTGAACTTGACATAGCCCACCGCCGGGAACCATCCCAGGTTCACAGCGAAGACCAGAATGAACACGAGCGCGATGACAAAGCTGGGCACCGACAACAGCCCGAACGCGATGGTCGTGCTGGATCGGTCGAAGATGCCCCCCGCCCGCTGGGCGGCGATGAGGGCAAAGGGAATGGCCACCACCAACGCGATGAACTGTGAATAGATGAGCAGTTCGATGGTGACCGGCATCCGCTCCCTGATGGCCTCGGAGACCGGCTGCTTGTTGCGGGCCGAGATCCCCATGTCGCCGGTGGCGGTGTTCTTGAGCCACTCCACGTAGCGGACGGGGATCGGCTTGTCGAGGCCGAGGTCGGTCCGAGTCTGTTGCAGGCCCGCTTCGTCGCAACTGATGCCACAGACCACCACCGCAGTGTCGCCGGGCAGCAGGTTGAGCATCAGGAACGACAGGAACGTGACGGCTAGCAGCACGAAGATGAGCTGGACGAGCTTCTTGCGCACGAACCTCATGGCGGGGGAGTCCTTCCGGGAGTGGTGTCACCGATGATGCCGGTGGCGCCCAATGGACAGGCAGTGCAGGGGCCGTCGCCCGACGGACGACGGCCCCTGGACCAGCTGCTGTCGGTTACTGCTGGAGCCAGGTCTGGGTGTAGCGGACGACGCCGCCGAAGTCGCCACCACCGCCGATGGGCAGTGAGGGCTGACCGTCGGGCAGCGGTCCGTTGGTGATGCCGCGGACGTTGTTGCCGGCCACCACGGCCCACAGGGCGTGGTTGAGCCAGACGTAGGGAACGTCCTTGGCGAAGCCTTGCTGCAGTGTGGCGTAACCATCCTTGCGGGTGGCTTCGTCGGTCGACGTCCGGCCCTTGTCCAAGCCGGCGTCGATTGAGGCATCCTTGTTGCGGGCGATGTTCAGCGTCAGGCCACCCTCGGCGTTGGCGCTGTACCACCACAGCGCGTCGGCGTCGGGATCCACCGCGCCGAACTGGCGCCACAGGTTGACCTGGTACTTGCCGGTCACCGCGTCAGCGATGAACGAGGCTTGCTCGGTGGTCTTCAAGCTCACCTTCATGCCCACCTCGTTGTACATCGACTGGAGCGACTGGACGGCGAGCTGGTTGATCGGGCTCGGGGTGGTGCCGAGGGTGAACGTCGGCGGTGAGCCCTTCTCGGCCGTGTAGTCGGCCACCAACTTTTGGGCGGCGGCCTTGTCGAAGTTGGGGTAGTCGGTCTTGACGTACCACTTCGACGTCGGCTTGAACACCCCGTCGGCGATCTCGCCGATGCCGGCGTTGATCGTCTTGTTGAATGTTTCCTTGTCGGTGGCGAGGGCCATGGCCTTGCGCACGCGAACATCACTCATCGCCGGGTCCTGTGTGTTGATGATGAGGATGTCCTCTTCGCTTTCGCCGTTGTCCTCGACGAGCTGGAGCTTGCCGTCCTTGGCTTGCGCCCGGTACTTCACGATCTGGTTGAAGTCCGAGCTGTGCAGCTCGTTGATGTCTCCCGTGAGCAGTGCCTGCGTACGGGTGTCGCCGTCCGGGATGGGTCGGAACTCGATCTCGTCGAGGTAGGGCAGGGCGTTGCCCTGGGCGTCCTTGCGCCAGTAGCCCGCGTTCTTGGTGGCGTTGAATGCCTTGTCCGGCTCCCAGCTCTTGAAGACGAAGGGGCCGGTGCCAACCGGCGCCCGCTGGCCGGCCTCGGTGCCCTTGCCGTCGGCGTCGAACATTGACGGGGCCGGCACCATGCCGATCTGGCTGGTGAGCGAGGTGGGGAAGGTTACCCACGGGGTCTTCATGGTGATCTCGCACGTGAGTTCACCGGTGGCCTTGGCGCCGGTCATCGGTCCCAGCGCCGGCCGGGTCAGTGCCGAAGCCAGGTGGGCCTTGAACATGGTCTCGATGGCGGCGCCGGTGAGGGGCGTGCCGTTCTGGAACTTGATGTCGGGGCGGACGGTGATCGTCCACACCGTGTAGTCGGCGTTCGGAGTGAGCGACTGGGCCAGGTACGGAGCCCACTGCCCGTTGGCGTCGAAGGCCACCAGGGGGTCGAACACCGCGAGACCGATCTCGGTACCGGAGATGGCCCACCGGTTGACCGTGGGGTTGAAGCCGTCCGACTCGGCCTCGAGGCCGAACACGAGCTTGCCCCCAGGTGTCGGGTCACCGCTGGCGGCGATGGTGATGTTCGACGATGCGCCGGTCGACGGCGTCGTGCCTGAACTGCTGTCGCTCTTGTTCGAGCCGCAAGCCGCGGCGAACAAGGCGACGGCACACACCACACCGATCAGGGCGTACCGACGATGACGCGGATGCACGTTCTGCAACTGAGTTCCCCCGTTCCGAAAAGCTGGCCGCAGGCTCCGGACCCGGGCGGGAACCAGGGGTCGCGGCCGTGTGACTGGCGCCACAGCGGCGAACCTAGGTCGCCATTGCCATGCTGTCAATAACCCTGCGCGGCGTGGTCTCGACTGGCATCGACGCGGTCTGATCGCAGCCCGGGCCCTGGGAGTTCTTCCTTGCCCGGCGAAAAGCACAGCGGCCCCGAGGAGCCGTCCGGCCGAAGCCGGTCAGCTTCTCGGGGCCGACCCGTGCGAACCAGGGTGCTCCCGTTCCCGGTGGCGCCGAGTGCTCGACTCCTCCAGGTGCCGTCCTCCCCGAGGGGAGGGTCGGAGACCCTGTTCCTGACCTTTCGCCTGCGACGGCGACTCGGTGCTCTGGGGTTCGAACCCCCTCGGCTCCGCCGGCGACTCCGGGGTTGGCCCCCTTCCTCGCCGGTCCTCGCTCCGGGGTTTGAGCCCCTCGGCTCGGTCCGTGGCCTCGGGCTTTGACCCCCTCGGCCCGTCCTTCCCCTCCGATGCTGATCCCTCCAGCTCCGGGCGACTCCCCGAGGTGTGACCCCCGTGGTTCCGTCCGGCTCCCGAGGTCTCGACCTCGTTCGGTTCCGGTGCCGCCGACCGCCGTGGCAGCCGGGCTGATGAGCACGTTGCGACACCTCGCCCGAGTGGTCAAGAGCGAATCGCTGATCCCCAGGGTTGTCCCCACAACTTCGTTCTTGTCCCCAACGGGCCCGGGGTTTTCGACAGCGTCACCCACAAGTTTTACCCACGGCGCATCGCGCTGGTCAGGGCACGGATGACATCCGGACCAGGGCGCAGCTCAGTAGATGCGCAGGGCGGGGTTGGCCGCGGCGGCCAGCTCGCTGAAGATCACTGTGGCGGTGGCCTTCCACGTCGAGTCGGCGGCGCGCTTGCGAGCACCACGGGAAAGGTTGACGCGCATCTCGTCGTCGACGAGTACGTCCCCGAGGCTGTCCACCAGCTCATCTCTGGAGTCGACCAGCAGCCCGGTCTCGCCCTCCGACACCGAATCGGTGTGGCCGCCGATGCGGGTCGCCACCGCGGGCGTGCCGCAGGCTGCTGCTTCGGTGATGGTCATGCCCCATCCCTCGGCGATCGACGCGCTCGTCACCACCCAGGCTCGGCGATACGCGTCGACGAGCTCCTCGTCGGTCACTCGGCCGCGCAGTTCCACGTAGTCGCGCGCGTCCAAGCGGTCGACCAGCTGCTCGAGTTCGTCGCGGCAGTAGCCGTCGCCGACGATGACGAGCCGGGCCCCCGGGACTCGCGTTCGCAACCGTGGCATCATGCTGATCAGCTCGTTGCAGCGCTTGTGGGGCACGAGGCGGCCGACGGACAGTACGGTGGGAGCCTCGGCCTTGGGGCCGTCGGGGCAGAAGTGGTCGTCGACGCCCGGACCCACCACCCGGACATTCGCCGCCGGGAGACCGAGGTAGTCGACCACCTCGTCGCGAGTCGCCTCGGAGGGGGTCAGCACCCGGGAAGACCGGTAGAAGGGCGGGGCCACCCGGTGCTCGAGGACCTTCCCAAAGGTGGCCAGGCTGCGCCCCAGCGCCAGGTGCCACATCTCCCGGTGGACGTGGTGGATGAAGATCACCTTCGGACGCCGCGACCACACGGGCGAGAAATAGGGGACGCCGTTCCACACCTCGAGCAGGGCGTCGCTGGGACCCAGCCGGCCGGTCAGCTCCTCGACGATCGTCGACGGGAACACCAGGTGACGGCCTGAGCGCCGCACCACCCGGTAGCCGTCTCGCCGTTCCTCGAAGGGATGGCCGGGTGCCCAGGAGGTACGCATGGTGACGTCGACGCCGTCTTCGGCCCAGGCTTGGGCGACGCGGGCCGCGTGGATCTCCGAACCGCCGGCTTCGGCATCGGCCAGGTCGCGCCACGCGAGGATGTGCACCCGGCGGACACCGCTGCGCTCAGCCAGCTCCTGGATGGTGTCGCCTTGTGATACGTCGTCGGTCTCACCCAGCAAAGACAACTCATGCCCCCCTGACAATTTGCCATCGGAATCAGGAATGAAATTCCGGTCACCCTCGGTTCAGATGGAAACGCGACTGGCCACTGGAGGTGACCAAGTTACCCTCCCCACGCTAGGTGGAGCCTACCTCACAGTAGCAGCGGTGTGCTGCGCGAGCGCGAGGGCGGACACGGTGCGTGTTCAAGGATTAGCTCACCAAGGTAGTACCGTCGCGAGCTACCGACAATGGTTCGGTTTGACAAAGTTCGTGGCCACCACTGGCCTCGCTACCACCAGGAGTTGGTTGTGCCCGAAACCGCGCGCCCGTCGTTCGAGGCGATCTTCCGATCCCTCGCCGACGTGAAGGGCTGGATGACCCGGGCCCAGGCGGCGCGGTTGTGGGAGCGGGCGGGCTCCATGGACCCGGGAGAGCGGATCGTCGAGATCGGCAGCTACCACGGCCGGTCGGCCATCGTATTGGCCAGCTCCGCGCCGGAGGGGGTGCAGATCATCTGCATCGACCCCCATGGGGGGAC
>DHIQ01000192.1:15728-24396 GCA_002403895.1 Candidatus Neomicrothrix sp. UBA4742 | reverse complement strand
CTGTCGTGGCGCTACGGAGACCCCGGAGCCCTCGTGGGTGAGCGGGTGGGTGCCAACCCTCGCCAGACCGTGTACACGGTCATGGGTGGCAACTACGCGCAGTCGGTGGTGAACCTGACCGCCGCCGACATCCAGGCCGGGCGGGCCGACATCGTCCTCGTCACCGGGGCCGAGGCCTGGCGCTCACGGACGTCGTCGCGCTCGGCCGGAACCGACCTGGCGTGGACGAAGCAGCCCGACGGGACGGTGCCCACCCTGACGATGGGTGACGAGACCTCACTGTCGGCCCCCGGCGAGATCAACCGGGGCGTGTTCATGCCTGTCCAGGTCTACCCCATGTTCGAGATCGCCCTGCGGGCCAAGGCCGGCCGCAGCCCGGAGGCCCAGCGGCACCACGCCGCCTCCCTCTGGTCGCGCTTCAGCGAGGTGGCGGCCGCCAACCCCAACGCCTGGATCCGCCAGTCCTACACGCCCGAGGAGATCGCCGCCCCGACGCCGGACAACCGGATGATCGGGTATCCGTACACGAAGCGGATGAACTCCAACAACATGGTCGAACAGGGAGCGGGTCTGATCCTCTGTTCGGTGGCCGCCGCCGCTTCCCTCGGCGTGTCCCGGGACCGGTGGCTGTTCCCCCAGGCCGGCGCGGACGCCCACGACCACTGGTTCATGTCGAACCGGGCCGACCTGTGCTCGTCACCGGCCATCCGTCTGGCCGGCGGTCGCGCCCTCGAGTTGGCCGGCGTGGGGGTCGACGACCTGGCCTACGTCGATCTGTACTCCTGCTTCCCGTCGGCGGTTCAGATCGCGGCGGCCGAACTGGGCCTGGATCTGGACCGACCGCTCACGGTCACTGGCGGCATGAGCTTCGCCGGCGGTCCATGGAACAACTATCCGATGCACGCCATCGCCACGATGGCCGGGCTGCTGCGGAAGGACCCGGGCGCGTTCGGGATGTGCACCGCCAACGGTGGCTACACCACCAAACACGCCTTCGGGGTGTATGGCACCACGCCGCCGGCCAACGGATTCCGCCACGAGGACCTCCAGGCGGCGGTGGACGCCACCCCCAGCCGGTCTCCTGCCGGCGACCACGAGGGCCGCGTCACCGTCGAGACCTACACCGTCATGCACGACCGTGACGGCCAGCCCGAGACGGGGCTCTTCGCCCTGCTCACACCCGACGGTGCCCGCGCCTGGGGCTCGACCCACGATCGCCCCACCATGGACGAGCTCATCGCCACCGAGGCCGTGGGCCGTGCCGCCGACCTCGACGCCGACGGCCACGTCCACCTGACGTAATCCCCGGCTTCCAGCGCTGGCCGCCGCAGACGGTTGCCGCTGCCTATCGAAACGGTCGTTCCTGGTTGGTTCTTCAGCCGGGCGGGGCGAAGAACTCCAGTGCGATGTTGTCTGGGTCGCGGAATGACAACCCAGAACCGTACGCTGCTTCCACGATTCCGCCGTGGGTGATTCCGAGCTCGTCGAGACGACGCGCCCACTCCTCGAGTTCGGTGCGGTTTTCGCACCCGAAAGCCAGGTGGTCCAGGCCAGCTCGGAACTCGCTGAACGCCGAATCAACCGGCCGACCATCGAATTGGTGAAGACCGACCAACGTGCCACCCACAAGGAAGACCGTATGGTGGAACGCACCCGTGTCCTCGTCGAGGACCGGGTCGGCTCCAATCAGCTCGCGGTACCACGGGACGCTCACTCCCAGGTCGCTGACCGTCAACGCCACATGACCGATTGCGGGAAACTCCGCCATCGCTGGCTCCTATCTGCCCGGGGATGATGACAACGAACCCTCCCACGTGGCCAGGGGCTCCGCAACGGGCGCGCCGCGAATTGTCACTGCGGGCACGCCGGGCTCAGGAGTCGGATCGGATGCGGGCGGCCAGCGTCTCCATGACCCGGTCGTGGGCCTTGGGCATCTCCTCGAGCAGCTGCTTGAAGTGCTTGGTGTCGAAGGCGATGAGCTTCATCGGGGTGTCGGCCACCACGGTGGCGTTGCGGGGCTTGTGCTCGACGAGCGCCATCTCCCCCACCATCGAGCCCGGCCCGGAGGTAGCCACGTGTTCGCCGCTCACGTAGACACTGGCCTCGCCGTCGAGGATGACGTAGCACTCCTGGCCCACGCGTCCCTGATCGACCAGGACCGCGCCCTTCTCGGCATCGACGTCGTCGGCCAGTTCGGCCACGCGCTGCATTTCGTCGCGGGAGAACCCATCGAAGAACGGCACCCCGGCCAGCTTGGCCACCCCGTCGACAGCCTTCTTGCGATTCCCGAACATGGTGGATCCCCCTGGATCTCGTCACGACGGCGACGTCGACGCGTCGCGTGATCGTAGGCCAGCCCACGGGCCGGCGCGGGGCCGATACCGTGGGCCGGGAGCCGGGGAGCACGGCCACACCACGATGGACACGAGGGGGGACCATGAAGGCAGCGGTCATGCGCCGCGGCGAGCTGGTGGTCGACGACATCGCCGAGCCCCGACCGGCGGCCGGCCAGATCCTGGTCAGGACGCTGGCCTGCGGGATCTGCGGCTCGGATCTCCACGCCCTGGCCCACGGCGACCTGATGGTGGAGATGGTCTACGAAACACCGATGGTGCCCGACGACGGCATGCCCACCCCACACATCATGGATCTCACCCGGGACGTCGTGATGGGTCACGAGTTCGCCGCCGAGGTACTCGAGGTGGGGGACAACGTGGGCAACTGCGCGGTGGGCGATGTGGTGGTCTCGATGCCGGTCGCCTTCGACGTGGGTGGCCTGCATGCGGTCGGCTATTCCAATGACTACCCCGGCGGCTACGGCGAGCTCATGGTGCTCAACGACCTGCTGGCCCTCAAAGTGCCCAACGGGCTCTCGGCCCGGCGGGCGGCGCTGACCGAACCAATGGCGGTCGGTCTTCACGCCGTCAACAAGTCGCAGGTGACCCCGGCGCACGCCGCCGTCGTGTTGGGAACCGGTCCGGTCGGCCTCGCCGTGATCGCCGCCTTACGAGCGATGGGGGTCGAGACGATCATCGCCGCCGACTTCTCACCCACCCGCCGGGCGCTGGCCCTCACCATGGGCGCCCATGACGTCGTCGACCCCGGCACCGAGCATGCGCTCGATGCGTGGCGCCGCCTGGGCACCAAAGGCCCGCTGGTCATCTTCGAAGCCGTAGGCGTGCCCGGCATGATCGACGACGCCATCCGCACCGCTCCCCGCAACAGCCAGATCCTGGTGGTGGGCGTATGCATGCAGCCCGACACCGTGCGCCCGTTCATCGCCATCAGCAAGGAGCTGAACATCCAGTTCGCGCTCGCCTACGACCCGATGGAGTTCGCCGAGAGCCTGCGCCGGATCGCCGACGGAGAGCTCGACGTCGATCCCCTCATCACCGGATCGGTGGGGATCGACGGCGTTCCCCAAGCCTTCGCCGACCTCGCCGATCCGGACGCACACGCCAAGATCCTGGTCGAGCCTGGACCCTGAGGCTCAAGGTCGGGGGCGCTCCAGCCGACGCGAGAGCCAGACCGTCAACTCCTGCACCCTCGCGGAGTTGCTACGGTCTGTCGACCACGTGCGAACCGGAGGGAGTTGACCGATGGCCAAATACCGTTGCCCGCAATGCGGGGCCGGGCACAAAGATCCACCGGCGACCTGCCGGCTCTGCGGGTATGTCATGGACGGAACGGTCGACACGGTGACGCCACAGAAGACGGCCGCGCCCATGAAGGAAAAGAAGGGCGTCGGCGGCATGGTGCTGGTCGGCCTGGGCGTCGTGATCGGCCTGGGCATCCTGGCGGTGGTGCTCGGCTTCACCACCGGTGGCCTCAGCTATGGCCGCATTCGCAACAAGGTGGGCGAGTGGGTCCCGTCCCTGGCCTCCAAGGACGATGGATGGAACCAGGTCGCCGACGCGGAGGGTGGCTTCACCATCGACATGCCCGGTGAGGCGACGGCCGACTACGTCCTGTACCCGCCGGTGGAGAACGGCCGGATGGTTGGCTGGTCGGCCCACATTGGGACCGACACGCGGCTGACGGTCGAGTACGGCAAGGTGATCCCGGTGCCGGGCGAGAACGCCCAGGCCACCCTCAACCGCTTGGGTGACGCGTGGATCTACGGGACGGGCGAGATCGACAAGCGCACCGACACCACCTTCCAGGGCTATCCGGCGCTCGACTACAAGATCAAGAACATCCCGCTGTTCGGCAAGGATGCGTCCCAGCGGACGATCATGTTCCTGAAGGGCCAGACGCTCTACGTTCTGCAGTCGCAGTCGATCTACTCGGACAACCCAAGCTTCCCCCGCTTCAAAGACAGCATGACGTTCACTACCTGACTCTTGGGCTGACGCGGGGGACTGATCCTCAGGCGTCGATCCGGGCCACCACCGCCCGGTCGCGACCGGCCAGATCCTGTTCCACCCGCACGTCCCCGAATCCGGCTCGGTGCGCGGCGGCGGCGATCACGGCGGCCTGGTCGGGAGCTAGTTCCACCACCAACACGCCCGGACGGCCGAGCCAACGCGGGGCCTGATCCACCAGTTCGGTCAGCGCCTCCAGGCCGGTGGGTCCGGGGATCAGAGCCCCCACCGGCTCCCAGTCGGCCACCTCCCGGGGCAACGGGTCCGACGGGGCCACATAGGGCGGGTTGGAGACGACCAGGTCCAAGGTGCCGGCAAGGTCGGGGGGGAGCGCTTGGAACCACAAGCCTTCGACCAGCCGGACCCGGGTGGCAGCCCGGCCCAACCCCGCGAGATTGGCGCCGGCTACCGCGAGCGCCTCGGGAGAGACATCTGTGGCCCACACCACGGTTCGGGGCCGCTCGGCGGCAATGGACAGTCCGATGGCACCAGAGCCGGTACCAAGATCGGCCACCAACAGGGGCGAGCCCGGGCGTTCCGCCGCCAGACGGTCGAGCTCGTCCAGGGCGACGCCCACCACCTGCTCGGTCTCGGGGCGGGGGATCAGCACCCGCCGGTCGACCATGAGATCGAGCGATCGGAACCCCCACCGACCGAGGACGTACTGCAGGGGCTCGCCCGCCAGTCGACGGGCGACCAGCCGATCGAACCGGGCCACCCCCCGAACCGTGGCGGGTTGGTCCAGCCCGAGCACGTACTCGGCCCCTTCGAACCCCGACGCCTCCTCCACGATCCAACGGGCGTCCACCTCAGGGCGGCCCAGTCCCGCGTCGGCCAGCCGGCGGGCCGCCTCGGCCTGCAGGGCCCGCCAGGAGACCGTGCCGTCTCCGTCAGACGGTGGCGTCGTCATCCTGCAACTGGCGGCTGCGCTCATCGGCCACGAGAGCGTCGACGACGACGTCGAGATCGCCGGCCAAGATCTTGTCCAGCTTGTAGAGCGTGAGCCCGATGCGGTGATCGGTCACCCGGTTCTCCTTGAAGTTGTAGGTACGGATCTTCTCGGAACGACCGCCCCCGCCCACCTGGCCTCGCCGTGCGTCCGACAGTTCCGCGGACTGCCGGTCCTGCTCGAGTTTGAGCAGGCGCGAGCGCAGCACCTGTAGCGCCTTGGCCCGATTCTGGATCTGGCTCTTTTCGTCCTGCATGGCCACCACCGTGCCGGTCGGCTTGTGGGTGATGCGCACCGCGGAGTCCGTGGTGTTCACCGACTGGCCTCCGGGGCCCGACGAGCGGTAGACGTCGATCTGCAGGTCGTTGGGATCGATGGTGATATCGACCTCCTCCGCCTCGGGCAGGACGGTGACCGTGGCCGACGAGGTGTGGATGCGTCCCTGCGACTCGGTCTCCGGCACCCGTTGAACGCGGTGGGGGCCACCCTCGTGCTTGAGGCGAGTCCATACGCCATCCCCCGACACCACGCAGGTCACCTCGCTGAAGCCACCCATGTCCGACGGGCTGGCGGCCAGGACCTCGAACTGCCATCCCATCCGGGCCGCGTAGGCGCGGTACATCTCGAACAGGTCACGGGCGAAGAGGTTGGCTTCCTCGCCGCCCTCGGCTCCGCGGACCTCCAAGATCACGTTCTTGTCGTCGTTGGGGTCACGGGGCAACAACAGGAGCTTGATCTCGGCATCGAGTCGCTCGATGCGCTCGGCGGCCTCATCGATCTCGGGCCGCAGCTCGTCGCGATCCTCGGCCGAAGCCTCGTTGTACATCTCCCGGGCCGCGGCCAGATCCTCCTCCGCGCTGCGCAGTTGCCGGGCCCGGCTCACGATGGCCTCGAGCTCCTTGTAGCGCTTCGCAACCTCGCCGTAGCGGCCCTGGTCGGCCAGCAGGGCGGGGTCGGCCAGGCGCGCCTCGACATCGAGGAACTCCCGCTCCAGGTCGTCGAGGCGATGATGCACGCCGTCAGGATAGTGGTCACCCACCCCGACCCCCGCTGGTGGCCGCCCCCGAGCCGCTTCCGCGAGGATGGAGCCATGACCACCTACGTGGCGCTGCTCCGCGGGATCAACGTCGGCGGCAACCGCAAGATCACCATGGCCGACCTGCGCACCATGTTCGCCGCTGCCGGCGCCGAGAATGTCACCACCTACATCCAGAGCGGCAACGTCGTATTCCGACATTCAGCCGACACGCCAGGTCGGTTGACTTCCGACCTGGAGCGACAGATCACGGTCGCCATGGGGTTCGAGGTACCCCTCACCCTCCGTACGGCTGAGGAGTTGGCCACGGTCATCGCCGGGACCCCGTTCCCCACGACCGAGCCCACGCAGCTGCATGTGACCTTCCTCGACGCTCCTGCCCCGGCGGGCGCCTTCGACGGGGTCGACCGCGCCGCCTTCGCCCCAGAGGACTTCGCCGTGTCGGGCCGCGAGCTCTACCTCTACCTGCCCCACGGCATGGCCAGGACGAAGCTGCCTCAGGCCCTGGGGCTGTACCGCAGGCACGCCGCCACCACCCGCAATTGGCGCACCGTGGTGACGTTGCACGACCTCGCCGCAGGGAACTGACCGGGGCTCCGAGTCTGAGATCGTCCGGTCCCGGCTGGTCGTGCCGGTCAGGCCTGCCAGTCCCCGCTGAGGGTCACGACCTCGGCTGGATCCACCAGGGCCTCGGCCAGCGACCGGGTCACCGGGTGGGCATCTCGCTCGGGGACCGCCACCACGAGGTGGGCCTCGGGCGCCCACGCCAGTCGGGTATCGGCCGCGGCGGGAACGAGATCCAGGTCGATACCGGTGGAGCACACCACGACGACCCGGTGGCCGTCCGGTAGGCGCCCGAGCGCGGCGGCGGGGGCGGCCTCCTTCACACTCGCTCGGGGGACGGGGCTCTCGACGGCCCACAGCTCGACCGCGCCAACCGGGGCCGGGTCGGCGATGAGTCGGGCTCGTAGCCATCGCTCGGAGGCGAGCCGGTTCAGGGGATGACTGGGAGCGCCGGGCTGACGGTGACGCGCCACCGTCTCGATCACCTTGGCCAGGGCGGCAGCGGGGGGCAGGTCGCCGTGCAGCATGGCGAACGCCTCCCGGTCGTGACGACCGACGCCGACCTCCAGACGCGCACCGTGTTCATCGACGACCACTCGCGCCACTTCGAGGCCACGGACCTCCCCGAAGATCTCGCCGTGCTCGACCACGACCTCGACGCCTTGGGCTCGCAGCGGCTCCCCGGCTCGTTCGGCCTCGGCCGTGGGGGAAATGGGTGCCGGCAACGGAGCGGGTTCGGCTCGGGCGAGCGTGCGCCCCTCGACCTGCCAGATGGTCGGCGGTCGGCGAAACGCGAGGGCACGCCGGGCCAGCACCCCGCTGCCCGCGTCCACCACCACGTGCAGCTCGGATACATCCTGTTGGCGAGCCCAGGCCAGCGCTGGCCCCAGGCCGCGCTCGGGGCGCCCATCGAGGAGCACCCATCCGGCGTCACCCCGGCGCTGGCTCGCACCGCCGGTGAACGTCGACGTCACCACTTCGACGCCCTCGCCCGGCATTCCCCACCGTTCAGCCACCAGGGCGCCCAATTTGGCGCCCAGCACGGCGGCACGGCGGTTCGGGTCGAGGCTCACCGCGTGGGTCCGAATCGACAACGCCCGCCCGCAAGGCGGACGGGCGTTCTCATCAAGAACAACGAGAGACTCGGGCTGGGTGGAACGCTCCGGCCCTGCCGAGCACTCAGGCTTCGCCGGGGCCGGTCTTGGCCTTGCGCTTGCCGTAGCGACGCTCGAACCGGTCGATGCGACCGCCGACGTCAACCAGCTTCTGCTTGCCCGTGTAGAAGGGATGGCACTCGTTGCACAGTTCGGAGTGCAGCTCGGGACTCGTCGAGCGCGTGGTGAACGTGTTCCCGCACGAGCATTTCACCGTGGCGGTCGCGTAGTTGGGGTGAATATCAGCCTTCATCGGACACTCCAGAGAAGTTGTGGGCAGACCATTGTGCCTGCTTTTCCCATCACTTCACAACGTCGCCAGCGCCCTCAGGCGCCAACGCTGGGCGCCTTGGCTACCTCCGAGAGGAACTCAGCGTTGCTCTTGAAGGTGACCAGGCGGTCGATGAGCATCTCGAGCCCAGCGCCACCACCGCCCTCACCGAGGCCGGAAAGTACGCGGCGGAGCTTCCAAACCATCTGGAGCTGCTTGGGATCGAACAGAAGTTCCTCGTGGCGGGTGGAGGAGGCCTCGACGTCGATGGCCGGGTAGATCCGACGCTCGGAGAGCTTGCGATCCAGCCGCAGCTCCATGTTGCCGGTG
>DHIQ01000192.1:0-15478 GCA_002403895.1 Candidatus Neomicrothrix sp. UBA4742 | reverse complement strand
CGCGAGCCGGTCTCGACCAGCGCGGTGGCCAAGATGGTGAGCGAGCCGCCCTCTTCGATGTTGCGGGCGGCGCCAAAGAACTTCTTCGGGGGATACAAGGCCCCGGTGTCGATACCACCGGACATGATGCGGCCAGTGGCCGGGGCCGCCAGGTTGTAGGCCCGCGCCAAGCGGGTGATGCCGTCCAGGATGATGACGACGTCCTGGCCCTCCTCCACCATCCGCTTGGCCCGCTCGATGACCAGCTCGGCCACCATGGTGTGTTCCTCCGCCGGGCGATCGAACGTCGACGCCGCCACCTCACCCGAGACCCAACGCTTCATGTCGGTGACCTCCTCAGGGCGCTCGTCGACGAGCAGCACGATGAGGTGGACCTCGGGGTTGTTGGTCTCGATCGACTTGGCGATCTGCTTCATGACCGTGGTCTTGCCCGCTTTCGGCGGGGACACGATGAGGCCTCGCTGACCCTTGCCGATGGGCGAGACCAAGTCCACGATCCGCGCCGTCATGTTGGTCGGGTCACTGGTCATCTCGAGCGGGAGACGCTCATCGGGGAACAGCGGGGTGAGGTCCTCGAAGCGGGGGCGCTCCTTGGCCTGTTCGGGATCGACCCCGTTGACGGTCTCGATGCGGAGCAGGGCCGGGTTCTTCTCGTTCCGTCCGGCCGGGCGGGCGGCGCCGGTGAGGCGGTCACCCTTGCGCAGCGCGAACTGCCGCGCCTGCTTGACCGAGATGTAGACGTCGTCCTTGCTGGGAAGGTAGCCCTTGAGGCGCAGGAAGCCGTAGCCCTCGTCACGGAGGTCGAGGAGGCCCTCCACCTCAACCGGTTCGCCCTGGAACGGCTGCTCCTGATCCGGGCGGTCTCCCCGCTCGCGGTCACGACCGCGGCGACGACGGCGTCGGTTGCCCGACTCGCCGTCGATTCCTTGCTCGGCGCCCTGGATCGGTTCGCCTTCCTGGGGCTGCGAGTTGCGCTGGGCCGCCTGGCCGCCACCCTGGTTCTGGGGCGTGCGCTGAGTGTTGCGGTTCCGGTCGCGGGGCGGGCGATCACCTGATTCGCCATCGCGACCCGCGCGATCTGAGGAGCCCGGCCGGGAGTCCTTGCTCACCGGGGCGACAACCGAACGGTTGCCGTCCGGCTCGGCGGCATCGGACTCGACGCCTTGCTCGGCCTCGACGGTGGCGGTGGCAGTCACCGCCCTAACGCCGCCGTCGGTCTGCTCGCCACCATCGGTCCCATCGACGGGCTCAGCCGCCCGGCTGCGGGAGCGGCGGGCGCGGGGAGCAGGAGCCTCGGTGGCCTCGGTCCGATCGGAGCTCACAGAAGGGGCGGGACCGTCGGACGCGGGAGAAACCACCCCGGCCAAATCGAGGATGAGGTCGACGATGTCGGCCTTCTTGGCCCGGGAGCCGGGCTTTCCGCCCAGGGCGGTGGCGATCGTATGCAGCTCGTCGCGGTCCTTGCGCTCGAGCGCCGAGCGTTCAAGTTCCTGTGTATCCGCGCTCACGGCTACCTCGCTTGTCTGTGGTTGGAGGGGGGATATCGCCAGGGCGGGGGACTCGATCCGATGGCCGGTCCGAACACCGAGAAAACTTGGTGTTCGGGGGTTTGGCACAGGTGCCCAGTCGGCTCGCACAGTGACATCAAAGAACGAACAGGGGGTGGACCGCCGGAGCGATGGCCACCGTGACCTTGCGGTTCCGGCTAGACCCAGGTGAGTACCACCTGCGTTGCGAACGCCCTGCTTCGGATCACGAATGCTCGGTGATCGGAGAGGCGGGATCGTCGTGATTGCCGAGCCGAATGGCCGTGGGCAACCCCCGAACGACGACAGGAGGAGCGTACCCGCAGGGGACGGACCGCGCCAACTCACCCCCGCCGCAGCAACGTTCCCCCGCCGCGTCCCGGATTCGGCGGTCAAAGCCGATAGTCAGCGACGGACGAGGCGGGCCATGAGTTCGTGGCCGGGGACGGCCGGACTCGAGGCCACCGCACTCTCGGTGTAGGTCCCGCCCGGTCCGGCCACCTGCGAATCAACGAGCAGGTAGGGCACCGGATCCGAGGTATGGGTCTTGAGTCGAAGCGGCGTGGCGTGGTCGGGCAGGAGCAGGAGCCGCCATGAACCGAGCCGATCGAGCGCGGGGACGAGCCCGCCCAGGATGTGCCGGTCCCAGTTCTCCAGGGCGCGAACCTTCTCGGCGACATCCCCGGCATGCCCGGCCTCGTCGGTGGCCTCGACATGGATGATGAACAGATCGGCGCCGTCGGCGAGCGCATCCAGGGCGCAATCAAGCTGAGCCGCATAGTCGGTGTCGTAACCGGGCGTCATGCCCTCGACGTCCACGACCTCGATGTCGGTGAGCACGCCCAACCCTCGGATCAGATCCACGGCGCTGCTAAGGGCGGCGTCGAGCCCGTAGAGCGAGGTGAAGCTCGGCATCTCCGGTTGGTGACCCTGGCCCCACAGCCAGATCTGGTTGGCGTCGAGCCCGAGCCGGCCGATGACCGTGGCCGAGGCGTCCATGAGTCGGCGCAGGCCGGGCGCGGCGGGTCCCTCGGGAAGCACGATCGGCTTGTCCGACAGGTCGTGCGGCGGGGTGCAGGTGGCGTCGATCCAGTCGGCAGGAGCCACCATGATGTGGCGGTACTCGACCCCCGGATAGAACTCGATCCCGTCGCCTCCCAGTTCCTCCTGCAACGCCTCGATGACCTTGGTGGCATCTTCAGTCGAGGGATGACCGCCGGCGAAGTCCGTCATCACGCCGTCGGTGACGGTGACCAGGTTGCAGCGGTAGGCGATCTGGTCGGGGCGCAGGCGCAACCCCAGTGCCGCCGCCTCGATCGGGGCTCGACCGGTGTGGAACGTGGCCGGGTCGTAGCCGAAGATGGCCATGTTGCCCACGTCGCTGCCGGGGGGCATGCCCTCGGGAATGACGGCGGCGCGTCCCACCTCACCACGGGCCGCCAATGCCTTGAGGTTCGGGAGGTGGGCGACCTCGAGCGGTGTGCAGCCATCGAGTTCAGCGACCGGCTCGTCCGCGCAGCCGTCGGGCACGCACACCACGTACTTCATCGCGGCATCATGCCAGGAAATGGGGCGGAGCGTTTCAGGACAGGTACGACTCGATGGTGGCCCGGATGACCTGGGAGTCGAGGGGGACCTCATCGAAGCGCTCGGGGCGCTCGAACAGGTCGGCCAGCGGACCGGGAAGCGCCGGGCGCACGCCCGTCGCTGCCTCGACCGCGTCCGGAAACTTGGCCGGATGGGCGGTGGCCAGCGCCACCATCGGCACCGACGGGTCCTGCCGGCACCGGGCCGCGGCGCCGAGTCCGACCGCGGTGTGGGGATCGACCAGCACGCCGTCGCGCCGGTACACCTCACCCATGATCGCGGTGGTCGCGGCGTCGTCGATGCGGGCACCCGACCAGTGCTCGGCCAGCAAGCCCATCTGGTCGGAGTCGAGACCGAAGCGGCCATCGGCGCGGAACGCCAGCATCGTCTCGGCCACCGCGGCGCCGTCGCGCCCGTAGAGCTCGAACAGAAGCCGCTCGAAGTTGCTGGACACCTGGATGTCCATGCTCGGGCTGAGTGTGGGCTCCACCGCCCGCATCTCCATCACGGCGGAGTCGAGGAACCGAGTGAGGATGTCGTTGGCGTTGCTGCCGACCACGAACTGCGCGACCGGCAGACCCATGCGCTGCGCCCCGTAGCCGGCGAACACGTTACCGAAGTTGCCGGTGGGCACGGCGAAGGAGACCGGCGACGCGCCGGCCGTGAGACGGGCCACCGACGTGACGTAGTAGACGATCTGCGCCATCACCCGGGCCCAGTTGATCGAGTTCACCGCCGACAGGTTGACCCGGTCCCGGAATGGCTCATCGGCGAACAGGGCCTTCACCAGGTCCTGGCAGTCGTCGAACGTGCCGTCCACGGCCAGATTGTGCACGTTGGGGGCATCGACCGTCGTCATCTGCCGCCGCTGCACGTCCGAGACCCGACCATTCGGATGCAGGATGACGATTTCGATCCCGGGACGGTCGCGGCACGCTTCGATGGCCGCCGACCCGGTATCTCCCGACGTCGCCCCCACGATGGTGACGTGCTCACCCCGGCGTTCGAGCTCATGGGCGAAGAGGCGGCCGACGAGTTGAAGGGCAATGTCCTTGAACGCCAGCGTGGGGCCGTGGAAGAGCTCCGCCAGCACCAGGCCTTCACCCAACTTCCGCAACGGCACCACCTCGGGATGGTCGAACGTGGCGTAGGCATCCGCCACCAGCTCGGCGAACGTGTCGTGGCCCATGCTGCCCTCGACGAAGGGCCACATGACCTCGACCGCCGTGTCGGTGTAGCTCGCCGTCGCCGCCCGCTCGAGCGCGTCGGGGGCGAGCGCGGGCCAGCTCTCGGGCAGATAGAGGCCGCCGTCGCGGGCCAGCCCCGTCAGCAGGACATCTCCGAACTCGAGCACAGGCGCCGCCCCGCGACTGCTGACGTACTTCATCTCGCGACGCTCACCTCATGAACCACCCGTCTCGTCAACGAGCACCCGGATCACGCTACCCACCTCATGCACCGCATCGAGCTCACGAAGGTCCCGCAAGGTGTCCTGCACGTCGCGCTCCAGCGCCTTGTGGGTGATGAAGACCAGGTCGGCACCCTCGTCGTGGGGCAAGCCCTGGTTCATGGCGCTGATGGAGACGCCATGGGCACCGAAAACGCCCGCCACCGCGCTGAGCACGCCGGGTCGGTCGAAGACATTGAGGTGCAGGTAGTACTCGGACTCGAGCTCGTCGATCGGGCGGACCCGCACCTCGCCAAGGGCACCCACGCTGGCGCTGGAGCCCTTGCGCAGGTTGAGGCCAGCGTCGATGAGGTCACCGAGCACCGCGCTGGCGGTGGGGTTCCCCCCGGCACCACGGCCGTAGAACATGAGCTCCCCGACGGCGGAGCCCTGCACGAACACGGCGTTGAAGCTGCCCCGCACCGAGGCCAGTGGATGGGTCAGCGGCAGCATCACCGGGTGCACCCGGACGGCGAGCTCGAGCGGGCCGTCCTGCGACAGCTTCTCGGCGATGGCCACCAGCTTGACCACGAAACCGTTGCGGCCCGCGAAGCTGATGTCGTCGGCGGTGATGGCGGAGATGCCCTCGTGGTAGACGTCGCCGGCCACGACCCGGGCTCCGAAGGCGATGCTGGCCAGGATGGCGATCTTGGCGCCGGCGTCGTAACCCTCGACATCGGCGGTGGGATCGGCCTCGGCGTAGCCCAGCTCCTGGGCTTCGGCCAGGGCGTCGGCGTAGCTCGCCCCCGACTCGGTCATGCGGGTGAGGATGTAGTTGGTCGTGCCGTTGACGATGCCCATGACCAAGTCGATGGGCTCGCCCAGCAACGACTCGCGCAGCGGGCGCACCAGGGGGATGCCGCCGCCCACGGCCGCCTCGAACAACACATCTACCCCGGAGGCCTCGGCGGTGGCGAAGATCTCACCGCCCACATTGGCCAGCAACTCCTTGTTGGCGGTGACCACCGGCTTGCCCGCCTTGAGTGCGTCGAGGATGAGTTGGCGGGCCGGTTCGATCCCGCCGATGACCTCGATCACGATGTCGACGTCGGGGTCGTTCACTACCGAGGTGGCATCGTTGGTGAAGCGGTCGCGGGGCAGGTCCACCCCCCGATCCTTGGAAGCGTTGCGAACCGCCACCCGGCCGATCTCGAGCCGGAGACCGGTGCGCGCCTCGATGCCGTCGGCCTGCTCGTGCACCAGTTGGATCAGCGCGCTGCCCACCGTGCCACACCCGAGTAGACCGACGCGTACCGCAGAGCCGTTCACGCACCCACGCTAGTGGCCGTAGCGGGACTGCCCGGTACGAAAATCACCCCGGTTGGAACGCCTGCAGCCTAGCCTTTTTCAATAGGTTTCAGTATGTTTCCTGTTATGCGACTGGTTTTAGATTACGTACTTGACGAAGAGATCGGCGAGGGGACCGACACCGTGGTCTATCGAGCCCGACGTCTCCCCGGTGGCCAGCAGGTCGCCATCAAGCTGGCGGCACCACATCACCGCGGTGACGACCTGACCCGGGTCGAAGGCCAGCTCAGGGAGGAGGCCCGACTCCTCCGTCGGCTCGACCACCCCGGCATCGTGCCGCTCGTCGAGTTCATCGACGGCGGGATCGAGCCCGGAGCCGGGGGTGCGCCGGTGGCGCTGGTGTACGCCCTCGCCGAGGACGGCACCGTGGCCGACCTGGTCGCCCGGGGTGGTCCGCTGACCGCCGAGCAGATCGCCCAGTGGCGGGATCGCCTGCTCGACACGCTGGCGGCTACACATCGCCAGGGGTTCGTCCACGGCGCCTTGTCGGCCCGCAGCCTTTTGGTCTCCGTCGACGGACTCTGGCTCACCGGGTTCGGGCCGCCCACCGGCGAGCCCGCCACCGCCGAGGACGATCGTGCCGCCCTCGACCAGCTGCTGGCCGGCCTTCAGCCGAATTCTGGAGCGAAATGCACCCAGGAGGTGCATTCAGCTCCAGATTTCGGAGGTTCGGATGCTGCGCCACCACCCCGCCTGCTCCCCCGCCCTGCCGCCGCCGCGCCCGATCGTCGCCCGTTAATCGTCGGCGTCAGCGTGGTGGGCGCGCTGGTTGTGCTGGTCGCCATCGCGGCGGCGTGGCTGACCGGCGGCACCGGCCACCCCTCGGTGACGGTCGCCCGCACCACGGTGGTGCCGACCACGCGGGACCCGGCCACGTCGCCGACCGCGTCCGTCGATGATCCGGGCCCACCCGCCAAGGCGACATGCCCGGGCGCTGACCCGGCCATCCCCGCCGGGGCGGTAGCCGTGGCCGGCGATCCGTCGGGCGCGGGGTGCACCGTCACCGTGGTGTGGTGGCCGGACCGGGCCGAGGCCGACCGGCCGGAGGACTCGGGCTCACGCAGTCGCTTCATCCTCGGCGATCCCGGGGATCAGCTCGTACTCGGCGACTGGGACGGAGACGGTCGGGACACCCCCGCCCTCTACGACCCCCAGCGAGGAGCGCTGATCCGCTTCGACGGGTGGGCCGAACCGGGTCAACCGCTCACCGGCAGGGTCGACCCCGGCACGGTCCCCACTGGGGGGCTGGCCGAGGTCCTGAGGCGCTCCGGCGGTGACGAGATCGAGATCCGACCCGCCCCCGACAACTGATCCCCCGACCCTCTGCCCCAGAAATTTGCAGCCGAATACACCTTCCTTGTCGATTTCGCTTCAGATTTGGCGGGCGATGCGGGCCGGGTCCTCGCTGCCGGTGCGGTAGGGCATCAGCCGCCACGACCAGCGGTACCGGCCCGGGCCGACCCGATAGCGGGGCAACGTGTCGGGTCCACAACTTCCGGTGCCCAGGCCCCGGTGGGCGACATCGAGGTGGACGATCGTCTCGGCCCGGGGGGTCAGCTCCGTCACGTCGGCCGCCCGGTAGAGGTCCTCGGCCCGGTAGTGGCTGGCCGAGAACTGCAGGTCTTCAGTGCCAATGCCCTGCATCAGCACTCCCACCCGGTCGTCGTCCTCGAGCGCGAGCCACCGAGTGCCGGTGTGGCCGCCGTGCTCCTGGGGTACGAGGTAAGGAACGTACTGCTCGGCCACCGTGCTCGACCAGCGGCCCACGATCGAGTTGGCCCGGCGGTCCACGTAGTTCTCGACCGGGCCGAGGCCCAGCCATTCGAGCCGCTCGAAGCCGGGAGCCAGCTCGAGGCCGATGCCGACGCGGGGGAGGTCGTCGAGCGCGGCGGGCACGGTGACCATCTCATCGAAGCGCACCTCGGCGTCGGACCGCACCGTCACGGTCTGGCGGTGGGTGATCACGATCTCGGGATCAGCGCCCCACAGCTCGTGGGTGGCGACGATCCGCACCGAGCCATCGGCGGGCGACGAGACCTTCGCTCCCCCGCTCGAACGGGTCAGCGCGTCGAGGCCCCAGGCCCGCCACCGGTCGAGCACCCGCGGCTCGATCCAGTGCATGAGCTTGAAGCCGTCATTGTCGATCGGGGCCCGCCACACCTCGAGTTGGGGCGGCGCGGCCAAGAGCGCGCGATCGCCCCAGCGAATGGCCTCGACCAGCCCGCGGGCCGGATCCACCTCCAGCGCCATCGGTCCGACGGTGACGACGTGGCTGCCAGTGCCGATCCGGCTCCGCTCGACGGACCCGACCGCCGGCCGGCCCGACCCGGCGAGCCGCGCCGAGGCCAGCGGAACCGAGATCTGCTCGCGGGCCACGGTATGACCCCGCGCCGCCCACGCGGTCGCACGCGCCGTCTCGAACCACACGGTGAGGTGGCCTTCCTGGCCCGGTTGCACGACCGGCAGCGTCATCGGTACGTCGATCGTCGCCTCGGCACCGACCGCGATCGGGGGCAAGGGAAGGCGGCCGCGCTGCACCCGCCGCCCGTCCACCGTCAGTTCCCACCGGGCTCTCAGGTCGGAGAGATCCGTGAACCAGCGCTTGTTGCGGATGCGCACTCGGCCGTGGCGCAGATCGACGGCGCTGGCGGTGACCGCCACCGGCCGGAACAGGTGGTGGACCTCGGCCATGCCGGGATGGGGTGTGCCGTCGGGCCACACCAGACCGTCCGCTACGAAGTTGCCGTCATTCGGGACGTCCCCGAACTGACCGCCGTAGGCCCAGAACTCGGTGCCGTCGGGCTTGTGGTGAACGAGGCCGTGGTCCTTCCACTCCCAGATGAATCCACCCTGCAGGCCGTCGTGGGTCTCGAACGCCTCGACGTAGTCAGCCAGGCTGCCGTTGCTGTTGCCCATGGCATGGGAGTACTCGCACAGGATGAGTGGCCGCCGCGTATCGAGCGCCCGCCGCGACCACGCCACGATGTCGTCGATCGAGGCGTACATGGGACAGACCAGGTCGGTGCAGGGCGCGGCGGCGTCCAGGTCCCACATGACGGCGCCCTCGTAGTGGAGGGGCCGGCTGGGGTCGACCCGGCGAATCCAGCCGGCCATGGCATCGTGGGCCGCCCCGTACCCGCTCTCGTTGCCCAGCGACCAGGCGATGATCGACGCGTGGTTCTTGTCCCGCAGGACCATGCGGGCCCCACGCTCGACGAACGCGCCCAGGTACTTCGGGTCGTGGGCCAGGGCCATGATCCAGGCGTGCGATTCGATGTCGGCCTCATCGATCACGTAGAGGCCGAGCTCGTCGCACAGGTCGTAGAAGCGGTGGTCGTTGGGGTAGTGCGAGCAGCGCACGGCGTTGATGTTGTGCCGCTTCATGGTGACGAGGTCGTCACGCATGTCGGCCAGCGTGACGGTCTTGCCGGTGCGGGGATGGTGATCGTGACGGTTGACCCCGTTGATCTGCACCGGTCGGTCGTTGATCAACAGTTGCCGGTCGCGGACCTCGACGGTGCGGAAGCCCACCCTTTGGCTGACGACCTCGCGCACGCTCCCGTCAGGGGCCCGTAGCGAAACGATGAGCCGGTAGAGACGAGGGTTCTCCGCCGACCACGGGCGGACGCCAGACACCGACACGTTGGTGCGCACGACGTGGCCATCGAACACGTAGGGCCGAAGGTCGGTGGGCACCTCACCACCGCTCCGAGTACCCGCCATCGGCTTGCCCGCCAACGTCTCGACGTGGTGCTCGATCTGCCACCCGGGCTCGACCTTGGCAGTGAACGCCACCGTGGTCGTCACCGCCAGGGTGCCGGTGGTGGAGCCGCCGTGGCCCGGTCCCGAGGCCAGGCCGGCGGTCACGTGCAAGTCGGCCAGATGGGTGGGCTCGGTGCTGACCAGGTAGGCGCTGCGATGGATACCTCCCATCCACCACTGGTCCTGGTCCTCGATGTGGGACGCGTCGCTCCACTTCACCACGGCGGCGGCCACGGTGTTCACGCCGCGCCGCAGGTGCGGGGTGAGGTCGAACTCGGAGGGGAGCCGGCTGTCCTTGCCCATGCCCACCGCCACGCCGTTGATCCAGACGTAGAGCACACTTTCCGCCCCACCGATGTGGAGCACCACCCGTCGACCCTTCCACGCGGCCGGCAGGCGGAATGTGGTGCGGTAGAGCCCGGTGGGGTTGGCGTCGGGCACCTTGGGCCACCGGCCGGGGAAGGGCATGACCACGTTCGTGTAGTGGGGATGGCCCCACCCCTGCATGGTCCAGTTCCCGGGCACGGCGATGGGCGACCAGTCGCTGGCGTCGCCGTCGTCCAGGCCAGGATCGGCGAAGTCGGCGGGCGTGTCCTCGGGACGGTCGAGGTAGCGGAACCGCCACGTTCCGTCCAGGCTCCGAAACCAGGGCGAGCGCTCCCGTCCGTCGCCGGCCACGGTGCACTCACCGGCGCGGGCGGAGGCCATATCCGGGAACGGGACGAGGGGGCTGTGCATGGTCAGCCGGTTCACTTCGGTGATGGCCGGTTCCAGCCAGCTGCGCCCGCCCATGATCTCGATGTCGGTCACGTCTCCCCCTCGGTCCTGCCGGCGCGTGGAAAGCGACCCTAGGCGGCGGAGGGTCAGTCGAGGTCGGTGGCGAGCAGATCGTCGAACGTTTCGCGGCGCACGACCAGGCGGGCCTCACCGTCGCGAACGAACACCACCGCCGGCCGCAGGATCTTGTTGTAGTTCGAGCCCATGGAATGGCCGTAGGCGCCGGTGACCGGGGTGCACAGGATGTCGCCCACCACCAGGTCCGACGGCACGTAACCCTCCCGCACCAGCAGGTCGCCGGATTCGCAATGCTTGCCCACTACGCGGACCACTCGGTCCCGATCGGCCACCACGGCCCGCGGCATGAATGTCTCGTAGCCACTGTCGTAGAGCACCGGCCGGGGGTTGTCGCTCATGCCCCCGTCCACCGACACATACGTCCGGATGCCGGGCAGCTCCTTCACCGTGCCCACCGTGTAGAGCGTCACCCCGGCGGCGGCCACGATCGACCGGCCCGGCTCGGCCGTGACCCAGGCCCTGACCCCCGCCGCCGCACAGGCCCTGCGGATGCTGGCTCCCCACTGCTCGATGGTCGGGGCTTCCTCCCCGTCCATGTAGGCCACGCCGAGCCCGCCCCCCACCGAAAGCTCCGGCAGCTCGTAGTCGGCGAAGAACTGGGCCAGCACCTCGACGGCCAGTTCGAAGAACCGGGCCTCGAAAACCTGGCTCCCCACGTGGGCGTGCATGCCCACCAACTCGACGGTAGGAGACGACGACAATCGCTCGAGCGCCTCGGCTGCCGCGCCCGAAGCCACCCCGAAGCCGAACTTGGAGTCGTCCTGGCCCGTCTGCACGAACTCGTGGGTGTGGGCCTCGACCCCCGGGGTGATCCGCACCAACACGCTGGGCACCGGGAGGCCATCGGCCACCAGGGCCTCGATGCGATCGATCTCGTCGAAGGAGTCGACCACGATGCGCCCCACCCCGTCGGCCATCGCCAAGCGAAGCTCGTCGAGCGACTTGTTGTTCCCATGGAGGACGAGGCGATCGGGGGGCACGCCGGCCGAACGAGCGACGTGGTACTCGCCCCCGGTGGAGACGTCGAGGTTCATCCCCTCCTCGACGGCCAGGCGGGCCATCGCCCGACACAAGAAGGCCTTGGTGGCATAGTTCACGCCCGGCCCGAAGGCGTCGACCGCCTCGCGACAGCGCGACCGCAGATGGACCTCGTCGTAGACGAACAACGGCGTGCCGAACTCCGCGGCCAGGGACAACGTGTCGCATCCCCCGATGAGCAGTTGCCCCTCGGGGCCGACCTCGGACGTGTCCGGGAGGAGGTACGGCGGGATCGGGTTCACGTCACATCGACTCGGGCGCGCTCACCCCGAGCAGGTCGAGCCCGATGGCCAGGCCCGTCTCGGCGCCGTCGACCAACCACAATCGGGCCTGGGTCAGCTCCGGGCTTATGCCCTCACCCAGCACGTAACAGTCGTGGTAGAAGCCGTGCACCGCCGCGGCGAGCTCACGTACCCAGGTCGTGATGCGATGGGGAGCGCGATCGTTGGCCGCCGCGGCCAGCACCTCGGGCAGCACCGACAGCTGGCGCAAGACGTCGAGCTCGCGCCCGTGAGCCAACAACGAGCGGTCGACCTCGGCGAATTCCCCCCGTTCGACACCCCGTTCGGCCGCCACCCGGGTGATCGAACGGATGCGGGCGAACGCCATTTGCACGTAGTACACGGGGTTGTCGTTGCCCTCGCTCTTCACCACGTCGATATCGAAGGTCTGGGGGCTGTCGATCGATTGCAACAGGTAGGTGAGCCGGGCCGCATCGGGGCCGACCTCGTCGAGCACATCGCGCAACTCGATGATGTCACCGGTGCGCTTGGACAACTTGACCGGGTCACCACCCTTCATCAGCTGCACGAGCTGCACGATGGCCACTTCGAGCTCGTCGGGGTCATGGCCCAGGGCCTGCATGGCGGCCTTCATGCGGGCCACATAGCCGTGGTGGTCGGCGCCCCACACGTTGATGAGCCGGTCGAAACCGCGAGCGAACTTGTCGCGGTGGTAGGCGATGTCGGGCAGCAGATAGGTGGGCTCGCCGTCGCTGCGCACGAGCACCCGGTCCTTGTCGTCACCGAAGTCGGTGCTGCGCAACCACACCGCGCCGTCGAGGTCGTAGACCACGCCGTGCGAACGCAGATCTTCGAAGGTGACGTCGATGGCGCCGGAGTCGACCAGTGAGGTCTCGCTGAACCACGTGTCGAACTCCACGTGCATGCGGGCGAGAGTCTCGCGGTGGTCCTCGATAGCGCGCTGCTCCCCCCACGCAGCCACGTCGGCGCCGGCGGGGATCTCCTTGGCCCATTCGATGATGTACTCGCCCTGGTACCCGCCCTCGGGCACCGGCTCGCCGGCTTGGCGGGCCGCCAGCGACGCGGCGAACAGCGCCATCTGGGTGCCACGGTCGTTCAGATAGTTCTCGCGCTCGACGTCGTAGCCGACACGGGCCAACACCCGGGCCAGCGAGTCGCCGTAGGCGGCACCGCGCCCGTGGCCGGCGTGCAGCGGCCCGGTCGGGTTGACGCTCACGAACTCGACGAGGACCTTGGTGCCGGAGCCCAGGTCGAGACGGGCGTAGCGCTGACGACCGGCCTCCACGACCTCGGCCAGCACGTCGTGCAGCCAGCTGTCGGCCAAGCGGAAGTTGATGAACCCCGGCCCGGCGATCTCGACGCCCACCACGTGGGGAGGAGGCGAGGCCAGCAAGGTCTCGACCAGCTGACCGGCCAGCTCCCAGGGGTTGCGACCGGCCTTCTTGGCCGTGGCCAGGGCAACGTTGGACGACCAGTCGCCGTGCTCGCGCCTCGCCGGGCGCTCGAGCTGGATCACCTCGGGCAGAGGCTCGACCTCGAGCGTAACCAGGGCGGTGCGCAGCGCGTCAGCAAGCTGGTCGCGGATCAACGAGGTTCCTCCGGGAGGGACTGGGCGTGCGGGACATCGGCAGGCTGGCGATCCTACCCGCCTCCATCGATCGCCCCCGCCGCAGTATCAGGGCGTCGAGCTGGCGCGCTACGCTCGTCCCCCTTGCCCTCGTAGCTCAGCGGATAGAGCACCGCCCTCCGGAGGCGGTGGCGCAGGTTCGAGTCCTGCCGAGGGCGCCACGCAACGCCTGGTAGAGAGCCATTTCGCTTCGAGAGCAAAGTCTTGTGGTCACGAAATGGTCACGGACACATCGACGGTCATGCGGACAATTCATCACGTGCGACGGCGAGCCAACGGCTCCTACCCGCTGTCGCCTTGCCCCGACGCTTCAACCGGACCAACGCGCCGCGAACCGAATCCGCTGCGGGCTCGCCGTGTCCAGCCTCATGAAGCCGGTCGCGGAGTTCACTGGCACCCAGAGGGCGATCGGCCGCGATCAGCAGATCCAGAGTTGCCTGGGTCAGCGAGCGGCCCGCTCCCCTCGCTGGCAACTGGCTCTCGCCAGGAATCGTCTCCGGGTGATTCGAGGATCCATCGAAGGTTTCGGCAGGGACACTCCTCGACCATTGGTTGCGACCATGTCGACCGGCCTCGCCACATTGCCGCAACCAGTTAAGTGATGCCCGCACCGCTGCCGGCGGATCTTCGATCGGCTCCCGACCACCCGCAATGAGCAAGCCTCGGATCGCATCACAGACCGCTAGCCATCTCCGCGAACGGGACGGCTTGGGCATCACGGAACGCCGGCACCGGAGCGATACCGAACACTTGCTTCGCGAGCAGGAGCGCCCTGTAGCCGGCAATCCCGCGGACGACCTGGAAATGATGCCGATCCCGTTGTAGCGAAGTTGTTGCAGTCACACTCTTGCCGGACGAGACTGGTGGCTGTGAAGAAGGGGACGAGCGGCGAGACAACATTGCATGTGAATGCGCCACCCGAGACGCTCTACGGGTTGGTCAGCGACGTCACGCGGATGGGTGAGTGGAGCCCCGAGACGGTTCGGTGTCGTTGGCTAGATGGGGCTACCGGGCCGACAGTCGGCGCTCGCTTCAAGGGGACGAACCGCCGCGCGATCATGCGCTGGAGCACCAAGCCACAGGTGATTGCCGCCGAACCGGGCCGCGAGTTCGCGTTTGACGTCGACAACCGCTTGACCCATCGTGAGCTGATGAGGTGGCGCTACCAGTTCGAGCCGGCGCTTGACGGCAGCACGGATGTGACTGAGTCCTTTGAGCTGGTGGGCGACTTGCCGTGGTACATCTCGTTCCTCTTTCGTTCGCTGATGGGGATCAAAGATCGCAAGGCAGACCTCGAAGCTGGCATGCAGCGCACACTTGAGCGCATCAAGGCTGTTGCGGAGGGGAGTGCCTGAGGTCCGTATCAAGGAAATACGGCGCCCTGACCCACCCTGGAAGTGCCGATCTAGTACGTGCACATCCGGCAATATCGCGCGTCAATGAGTGAGAGCGTTCGGTTTGCGATCGGGTTCGCGGTAATTGGCGTGGCGTATGTCCTCGTGGTGACCCGAGTTGGGCGTAGCGCTCGTCGCCGAGGCGAAGCCCATGCGCAGACGGGTGCTCCAAGGGAGTTGCCACTTCGAGCGATGGGGAGACTTGGCGCTGCGGCTTTGATGCTGATGTCGATCCCGAACGCGTTCGTCTTCGGTCCCATCGCAATCGTGCCCGGCGTCGTGGGTGCGATCTTCCTGCTGCTCATCATGCGGTGAGATTCGCGATCATGGCTGGCGGCGGAATGTGCCGATACATCTCGCATGTCTCCGTCACGAATGACTCTGTGAATCACTCGGTATCGCGCGTCCACAGCCGTCCCCGAACGCGCGTCCCCGAATACCGCTCCGCCGTGTCACAGAACGCCGGGTTGGGGTCGCGACAAGACGACGCACAGAACGCGCGCGAGAAGGACGACAGGCCCGTGCACGATTCGGCGACCGAGGTGGGCTTCATGAACCTGTAGGGCGCCCTGACCGGATAGGAAGCCGGGCCTCGACGATGAGCGACCGCGATGCCGGGTCGTCACGGTTTCCCATCTGTTTGGCTCCCTGCCGAGGGCGCCAAATCAGTC
>DHIQ01000016.1 GCA_002403895.1 Candidatus Neomicrothrix sp. UBA4742 | reverse complement strand
TCGCGGTTCCTCCATCCGTGCCCTGGAGCTCGAGAACGCCGTGCTCCGCCACGAGGTGCGGCTCCTCCGCCGTCAGCGGCGGTCTCTGGATCTACGGCGCGTTGATCGGGCAGTGCTCGCCGCGGCCAGCCGATCGATCCCTCCTGAGCGGTGGAGCCTGTTCTTCGGGCGGCCGCAAACGCTGCTCCGGTGGCACCGGGAGCTGGTCCGGCGGAAGTGGACCTACCGAAGGAAGGGCAGACCCGGCCGACCCCCGATCGACCCGGACGTTCGAACCTTGGTCATTCGATTGGGGAGGGAGAACCGTCGGTGGGGATGCATCCGCATCCAAGGCGAGCTTCGCAAGCTGGGGATCCGCATCGGGGCCACCACGATCCGCTCGATCCTTCGGCGCTCGGGTCTCGGGCCGGTCTCTCGGGGACCGGACCCCAACTGGCGGGAGTTCCTGAGGTCCCACGCCTCCGGCATCCTGTCCACCGACTTCTTTACGGTCGAGACGATTACGCTCCGCACCCTCTACGTGCTGTTCTTCATCGAGCTCTCGACCAGGAAGGTCCACGTGGCCGGCGTCACCGTGCACCCCGACTCGGCCTGGGTCAGCCAGCAGGCCCGGAACCTGGCCATCGACGATCGGCTCTCGGGCGTCCGGTTCCTCCTGCGCGACCGGGACGCCAAGTTCTCCGGCCAGTTCGACGAGGTGTTCCGAACGGAGGGCGTCCGGATCATCCGAACGCCGATCCGCTCACCTCGGGCGAACGCGTTCGCCGAGCGGTTCGTACGGACCGTACGGCGAGAGTGTCTGGACCACGTCCTCGTCCACGGAAGGCGGCACCTCGAGCGGGTGCTCCGGACCTACGTCGGCCATTACACAGAGGAGAGGCCCCACAGGGGCCTTCATCTCATGGCGCCATCGGGCCGACCGAGCATCATCCTCACGGGTCCAACCGCCCATGTTCGACGGCGAGACATCCTGGGCGGGTTGATCCATGAGTATCGGTGGGCGGCGTGAACGCGATCGAGGTAATTGAACCCTTCAGGCCTGATGATCGCGCTCGCCGGGGCGGCGACGGCGGACGAGGACGCGGCGGCGATCTGGCGCAAGAACGTCGAGGACCGGCGGGTGGGCATGGCGGCGTTCGCGGCCGAACTGGCCTCGACCGGTCAGCTCCGGTCGGACCTCGACCAGGAGATGGTCACCGACGTGCTGTGGCTCGCGATGGACGTGCGGGCGTACAACTGGCTCGTGCGGCAGCGTGGCTGGAGCGTGGCGCAGTACGAGGACTGGTACGTGCGATCGGTGGCCGGCACGGTCCTCGCCGGATAAGCCGCACAAAACGAGGAGTGGCTGTCGGACCGTGGGTAAGGATGAGCAGATGATCGCGAAGTTCAAGACGTACGTGCTCGACGCGCCCGACATCAAGGCGCTCTCCACGTTCTACGGCTCGCTCGCCGGCTGGTCGACGGCGTACGAGGACGAAGAGTGGATCACCATGACCACCGACGACGGGTGGCGGATCGCCTTCCAGGCGGCCCCCGACCACGTTGCGCCGCGCTGGCCCGACCCGGCCGCACCCCAGCAGGCCCACCTCGACCTACGGGTACCGGACATAGACGCGGCGGTCGACAGGGCGGTCGGGCTCGGCGCGACCCTGCTGCGGCGCAACGAGACCTGGCACACCCTCGCCGACCCGGCCGGCCACCCGTTCGACGTGTGCCTCAAGGCTGACGACCCGACGACCACGCTGATGGCGTTCATGCTCGACTGCCCCGACGCGAAGGCGCTCGCCACGTTCTACTCCGAGCTGCTGGGCAAGCCGGTGACGTACGAGGGCGAGGGCGCGATGATGATCGGCGAGGACGGCGCGCAGCCGGTGATGTTCCAGCAGATCGAGGACTACCGCGCGCCACGGTGGCCGGACCCGGCGGCGCCCCAACAGGTCCACCTCGACCTGCTCGTCGAGCGCGCCGGCCTGGAGTCGGCGGAGGCCGCGGCGCTGGCCATCGGCGCGACGAAGCTGCCGGGCGGTGGAGACAACTGGCGTGTGTACGCCGACCCCGCCGGCAAGCCGTTCTGCCTGACCTGGGACGAGTAGCCGCCCGCCGCCCGGCCCGTCCCGGATCGCCGCCCTTCCCGGATCTAGGAACCGCGGGGTTGCCCCAGCAGCCTTGGCGTTCCTAGATCCCCGGAAGGCGCCGGGCGAGCGCGCCGGCGTACCGGATCCGGATGGCTCTTCGAGCCTACAGGGGCCGAGATGGCGACGGGTGGGCGAGCGCGATCGGGCCGAACCCGGGAGGCGAGCGTCCGCACGAGTCCGCGGCGGATCGCTGACTATCTCGTTGGCATTCGGCGCAAGCCGATGGCCGTTCCCTTGCCGAGGGCAGCTAGGCCAAGGGCGGGAACGAAGAAGAACCCGAGAAGAAGCGGCCCGCCGAGCCCGAACGGGCGCGTGGGAGGCCGCAGCCCGTTTGGCTGGGGCAGCGAAAGCGCTCGCCGAATCGGTGGGGACAGTCTTCGAAACGGGCGAAGACCCATTCTTCGCCCGTCGCATGGAGGACGCCCGTTCGGGCCTCGGCCACGAGGCGTTCGATGCTGCGCGCCGGCTCGGGTCCACGAGGACGCCCGAGGACGCCCGAGGACGCCCGAGGACGCGGCGATCCTAGCGATCTCCCATCTCATCGGACTTGCCTGAGGACACGTGTGGGAGGGCTAAGGGCGGGCTTGGACCTGGCCCATGCCAAATCCTCCCGCTCCAGCCGCCCACACAGCGCGGAGCGATCTAAGCCGCCACCCTTACGGGTTGACCGTCGTCACAGCCTTCGCAGAGTCGTTGGCCATGTTGGGGTCGTATTGGGTCGCCTTGACGGTCGCCTTGTCCCTGACCTTCCCTGCGGCGTTTGGGGTCACCACGATCGTCACGGTAGCCGAGGCCCCTTGGGCGAGCGTGCCGAGGGAGCACACGACCTTGGTGGTGCCGCTGCAGGTGCCCTGGGTCGAGGAGGAGGAGACGAACGTCTCACTCGAGGGTAGGGCATCGGTCACCGATACGCCGGTGGCCGTGGCCGGCCCACCGTCCGTGACGCGGATGGTGTAGGTGAGGGGGCTCCCCACCGTGTCGGGGTCAGGGGAGTCGGCGTTGGTGACCGCCAGATCCGCTTGGGCTCCTGTCACGACCCGGCACGCGGAGAACTCCGAGGTGTTTCCGGATGGGTCGGTCGCCGTGGAGGTAATGACCTGCCCGGGGGCCACCGCCCCGGGGAGCTTGGCGCTGAATGAGGCGTTGTTGCCCACGGTAGTTGCGAACGTGGATCCGAGGAAGGTCTGTCCCTCGCCATTCCCCGAGGGATCGCAGGTGGGGCTAGAGAAGAACTGCACCGTGAACCCCGTATTGGCCATGCTGTTCAGACTCCCCGTGACGACGGTGGAGCTGAACCCTGAGACAGCGCTGATGAGCACCGGGAAGTTCTGGAAGTTATTGGCCCCGGTGTCCACGTCGTTCACGTCGTTCAGGGTGACGCCAGCGCACGTGCCACACCCGCTCAGGTCGATCCCGATCTTGTCCGCTCCGGTCGACGTGGTCCCGTTGGAGAAGATCGAGTTGCCAGAGACGTCGTGTCCGCCGCCCGAATCGATCAGAACGCCGTCGTGGCCGTTGAACGCGATCACGTTGGCCTGACCGGCGCCGGTCCCGCCCACCGTATCGGGTCCGGTGCTCTGCAAGTGGATTCCGTTGCCCGCGTTGCCGAGCGGCTGGATCCCATCACCCTGGGAACCGATGAGATTGCCCTCGATCACTGCGTGGGTGGCCTGGGATCCGAACACGCTGATGCCGTCTCCAGCGTTGCCGGAGATGAGATTGCCTGCCCCTGCCACGGTCCCGCCGATCGTCTGGTTCACGCCGTTGACCGATACCCCGACTTGCCCGGTAGTGCCGCCGTTCGGGACAGCCTTGGTACCGGTGATGTCGGTTCCGATCAGGTTCCCCTGGAGCAGGTTGTTCGAGCTGGACTGGTCGAATGCCACTCCGTAGAAGTCGTTGCCGGAGATCACGTTGCCGTCCCCGGCCGCGGTGCCGCCGATCAGATCGCCCACTCCGTCATTGGCGGTCACGTGCACCCCGTCGCCCCGATTCGCGACCGGCATCGTCCCCGTGACGTCGGTGCCGAAGTAGTTGCCCTGCACCGTGTAGGGGCCACCGTTCTCCAGCTGCACCTTGTCCCCGTCGAAGCCATTGATCACCAGCCCGCGGAGCGACCCACCGCAGTTGCAACGGTTGAACAAGGCGAGTCCCCCGGCCAGGTTGGGATTGGTGTTCGTCCCGTTCAGCACGATGATCGGGCTCCCCGCGTACCCCGGCTGGGTCGTGCCGTCCACGGTCGTCGGACAGGCGATCGTGGGCAGGGCTGTCAGGGGCGCTATGGTTTGCCCCCCGGTCCCGATGCTGAAGTCGATCGTGGTGCTGGTCGCGTTGACGGCACCGCAGTTGAAGTTGTCCTGCTGGATGGCCGCTCGAAGCGTGCATCCTCCGGTCGAGGCGATGCACAGGTGATCTCCGTTTGTCGTGTCGAACCCGTCGCCGGTGGAGTCGACCGTGTACGTGTAATCGGTAAGCGAGCCAAACCCGTGGATGACCGATGCGGACGAACCGCCGGCCGCCGGGAACGCCAGCCCCGGGCTGCGGGCCCAGGCGACGCCGGTCGCCGCCACGACCCAGGCCGTCGCGACGACCGCGATGAAGATCCCGGGCGCGGAAACGGTTCTTCGAGCCGGTGCATGGTGCTTCACGGCGACCCTCCTGCTCCTCGATCCCTCGCCTTCTCGGAGCCCGACGATACTAGGATGTTCGGTCGGATTCCGGCCTTGCCAGCACGACGATCTAAGGCTCCGCAGACGTCAGCTCCTCCATCGCCCCCGCCTCGACCGACGCTATTAGGGGTTCATCGTGCGTGGACGGCGGTTCGGGCATGAGCGCCAGGGAATCGAGGGCAACTCGGAGTCGCTCCCTCAGATCGGACAGCTCATGGACCAACGGCTCGCGATACTCGACCCACCGCGCGTTGAAGGTGTCAGCCGCATCCTTGGACCTTTGCAGGGCCTCGGTCGCCTGCTGCTGCACGTGCGAGGCTCTGGTCCTGGCTTCCGCCACGATGGCCGACGCTTCCTGGCGGGCCTCCTCCACCACGCGGCCCGACTCGCGGCGGGGCATCCTCGCGAAGCGCCCGGGCGCTGGTCTCAGCCTCGCGCAACACGTTTGCAAGTCGATCGACGACCGGCTCGACTCCCGCCGTTGGGGGCGCCTGTGCGCTCCCACCGTCGTCCGACTCCAGTTTCGCCAGGTGATCGAGGGTGCGCTTGGTGATCTGCTCGACCTCTTCGTCGCTCAGGCCCGCAGGCCCGTCGTAGCTGCTCACTCTGGCGAACATCCGATCCCCCCTCTCCCGGTGGTTGTCCCTGCTTTCTACTCCTCTTCGCCTCGATATGCAGACGCGACTGCGATCGTCCGATCGCCTGGTTCGGTCTGGGAGGCACTGTCGCGTTGACCGAAGCCAGGTTGTATCGGCCCCGGGGTCG
>DHIQ01000212.1 GCA_002403895.1 Candidatus Neomicrothrix sp. UBA4742 | reverse complement strand
TCGGAAACATGTTCAGCGCCGCCGTCGCTTCCACGTTCCTTTCGTTCCTACCCATGCTCCCCAGCCAGATCCTGCTCAACAACCTCCTCTACGACACGAGCCAAATGGCCATCCCCACCGATCTCGTCGACGCCGAGCTGCTCGCCCGCCCCTCGCATTGGGACATCAAATTCATCCGACGATTCATGCTCCTCTTCGGACCCATCAGCTCTATCTTCGACTTTCTCACTTTCGCGATCATGCTCGGTCCTTTCGCGGCGGGGCCTGCACTGTTCCGCTCTGGCTGGTTCGTCGAATCGCTGGCGACCCAAACCCTCGTCGTCTTTGTGATCCGAACCCACCGCGTGCCGTTTTGGCGCAGCCGACCCAGCGGCCCGCTCCTCGGCTCGGTACTCGGAGTCATCACCATCGGTGCGGTCTTGCCCTACTTGCCGTTCTCCCACGACCTCGGCTTCACCGCGCTCCCCGCTGGCTTCTTTGCCGTTCTCGCCGGCATGGTCGCCCTGTATCTCTTGCTCGTCGAACTCGCGAAGCGTCGCTTCTTCGAACGCGTCCCCGGGCCCGCCCATCCACAACGGCCACCCGAACTCCGACGCGAACGCCGACTCCGGCGCCGCGCCTCGCGCTGGTTCTACCACGCGCCGTCGAAGGCGACGAAGACGTCGTAACCGCCCATCACGCCCGCACTACGCACGCCAGCTGAGGACCAGTCCTACGCATGACAAACATCGAGCGCCACGCAAGCTTCGAACACCGCCACCGGAACATCCACGGGGGTCTCGCTCGCGCGGCGATCTTCGGGGTGTCCGATGGCCTGACGACGAACATCTCTCTGGTGCTCGGTGTTGCTGCCGCGAACACAGGACCCGGCTTCGTACGCCTCGCCGGATTGGCGGGACTCCTCGCCGGCTCCTTCTCCATGGCGGCTGGCGAGTACGTGTCGATGCGAGCTCAGGCTGAGTTGTTCGGGCGCGAGCTCAGGGTAGAAGAGGCCGCGATCAAGGCCGACCCGGACAGGGAGCAACGCGAACTTGCGCGCATCTATAGCTCCCGTGGGCTGCGTCCCGCCCTTGCTGACGAAGTTGCGTCGCAGTTGATGCGCGACCCGGATCAAGCCCTCGAGAGCCACGCCCGCGATGAGCTGGGGATCCGCCCGGACCAACTTGGCTCTCCGCGCGGCGCGGCTGGTTCATCGCTCGGGGCGTTCGGAGTTGGCGCGGCAGTCCCGCTGCTGCCCTGGTATTTCACACAGGGCACTGCGGCCGTTCTGGCATCGGTGTCCTTGGGGGCGACGGCTGCGCTCGCGGTCGGCGCCGGGGTGGGCCTTGCCACCGGGCGCTCCCCGGTGCGGTCCTCCTTGCGCCAACTCGCGATCACTGCACTCGCCGCCAGTGTTGTGTTTCTGGTCGGTCGCATCGTTGGCGTCGCGGCCTAATCGGCCCGACCGGAGCTTTGCCAAGTGCGGCCATCGGCGTCGCGGCGGGATCGGAGCCCGACTCGCTCCCCGCCTGCGATCCGGACTCACGGAGCACCTTCGACCGACTGGCGGCCGAGTGCTGGCCTCACGATGACTGGACGAGACTAGGTTCTCGGCTAGGTCTGGCCGTTTCGCCTGAGGTAGTTGGTGAACCAAGGAGTTGCCCGTGCGGATGAATGTCGAGCCCATTGCCACTGTTTCGGACCGGATCAACGAGATCCGTCAACTCACCGCTCGGATCGTCAACGACGAGATCCTCCCCAACGAGAACATGTTGTGGGGGTGGCAGTCGGCGCCGCGTTTCGCCGAGGCTGACCACGAAGACTCGCGCCAAATGCGGGAGCACATCAAGGAGCGGGTAAGACAGGCGGGATTGTGGGCGCCGCACCTCCCCGCTGAGTACGGCGGGGCCGGCCTCGACTTCCTCGAGCACGCGTATATGAACGAGGTGCTCGCCTACGCGGTGGGCGCCGCATCGCTGTTCGGCGTGGTCGCCCCCAACTCAGGGAACCAGTCCATCCTTGTGAAGTACGGCACCGAGGAGCAGAAGCGAAAATGGCTCATCCCGTCCATCGAGGGGAAGCTCGAGTCAGGGTTCTCGATGACCGAACCCGACACGGCCGGCTCGGATCCTCGCTCGCTGCAGACGACGGCGCGGCGCGACGGCGACGAGTGGGTCGTCAACGGTCATAAGTGGTTCACATCGAACGGCAAGCGGGCAGATTTCTTCATCGTCATGTGCCGAACCGAGGAGGGCGACGGTGCCCGCGACCGCAACGCGCGCATGACCCAGATCATCGTTCCGCGCGACACACCGGGCGTGAACGTCCTCCGGGGTATCAAAGTGTGGGGCCAGGACTCCGACCACTGCGAGATCATTTACGACGACGTGCGCGTCCCGGTGGAGAACCAACTCGGCAGCCGAGGCAGCGGCCATCAGGCGGCTCAAGATCGGCTCGGCGCGGGGCGCGTTTACCACTGCATGAACTCCGTAGGACAGATGTGGCGCGCGTTTGACCTAATGATGGAAAGGTCGATAAGCCGCGAAGTGCATGGTGGGTTGCTCGAGTCGAAGCAGTTCATCCAAGGCTTCATTGCGGATTCCTACATCGATATCCAGGCAGCGCGGCTGATGACGATCCACTGCGCGGAGGTGATGGCCGCCAGCGGTGACTCCCGCACCGACATCTCTGCCATCAAGGTGTTCGTGCCGGCGGCTTACCACCGCGTCGTCGACCGGGCTATCCAGGTGTGGGGCGGCGCCGGAGTGTCGGGCGACCTGCCCCTGGCAGCCATGTATCAGGGGGCCCGCACTCTCCGTCTCGCCGACGGCCCCGACGAGGTCCACAAGATCCTCATCGCGAAGAACATCCTCGCCCGCTACCACGACGGCCACGGTTGGGACTTCGGCAACTGACCCGGGTCCGTCAGGTTCACCTTCTGTCCTCGTGCTTCGAACACCGCGTTGGTTCCCTTCCCGCCCCAACTATTGAGAATGTGGAGGGTGCCTGTCACCTTCTCGCCACCGCATAGGCTGCGCCCATGAGCCTCGGCACCGTCAATCGCCAGGTGCTGTTGGCGCGTCGCCCCGTGGGGCTGGTGGATGACGACGATTTCGAGCTGGTGGGGTCACCCGTGCCCGAGTTGGCGGAGGGCGAGGCGCTGATGCGGACCATCTACCTGGGCATGGACGCCACCGTGCGGACGTGGCTCAACCGGGGGGAGGGCTACCTCCCGGCGGTGGAAATCGGTGAGGTCGTGCGGGGCAGCGGGATCGGTCGCATCGTGGCCACCCGATCGCCGGCCTTCGCGGTGGGAGACGTGGCCTACTCATTGCCGGGGTGGCAGGACTACGCGGTGGTGCGTGACGACGCCTTTACCACCCGGATCGATGATCCCGGCGATTTGCGCTCGATGATGAGCGTGTTCGGCGCCACCGGTGCCGCCGCCTACTTCGGGCTGACCGACGTCGGGCGTCCCCAACCCGGCCAGACGGTGGTGGTCTCGGCCGCGGCGGGCGCGACCGGGTCACTGGTCGGGCAGATCGCCAAGATCCTGGGATGTCGTGTGGTGGGCATTGCCGGCACCGACGCCAAGTGCGCGTGGGTGGTTGATGAGTTGGGTTTCGATGGGTGCATCAACCGCCGGACCGCCGACCTGCCCCGGGAACTGAGCGAGCTGTGTCCCGACCGGGTCGACGTCTTCTTCGACAACGTGGGTGGCGTCGTTCTCGATGCGGTGCTGGGGCGCCTGGCCATGCACGGCCGCGTGGTGCTGTGCGGCGCCATCTCGGTGTACAACGACCAGGGTCGCCCCCCGGGCCCGTCGAACTACCTGAACCTGATCTCGCGTCGGGGCCGTATGGAGGGCTTCATCACCCTCGACTACTGGGACCGCTTCCCCGAGTGCTTCGACCAGCTCCGCCGGTGGGCCGCCGAGGGCCGGCTGCGGTGGCGCGAGGACGTGTTTCCCGGTCTGGAGCAGGCGCCCATGGCTCTCAACGCATTGTTCACGGGAGCCAACACCGGCAAGGTGATCGTCCAGGTGGCGGACGACGCGGACGTCCCAGTTCGGATATGGTCTCCGACTTGACGCCAGAGGGCGGTCGGTCCAGCACGGGCAGGGGCGGCACTCAATACGGGGGAGCAGTCATGGACAAGGAAATCAACGCGAGACGCTACGGTGGGCCCGGTGGCCGGGCAATGGCGGCCGTGGTCATCCTGTCCCTGGCCATCGTCATGTCGGCATGCGGGAAGACCGATTCCAAGGCGTCAGCGCCATCCGAGACGACGGACGCCAAGGGCGCCTCCACTTGTCCAACGGGGTCGTTCGGCGCCCAGTTCACCGGCGTGCCGGCGGGCTTCAAGCTGACCGGAACCGGTAATCCCCCGGGCTGGTACGTCTGGCTGACGGGCACCATGCTGCACGTCCGGCTGGCCAGTGACCCGGCCAAGCCGCTGGTTCCCGCGCCGGCCACCAGCACGACTGAGCCGCCGAAACCGGGATCCACCAACCCCCCACCGGCGGTCACGATTACCTACGACGGAGAGGTGAAGGCCTCCGCGATGCTGGGCAAGGTCACGACGGCCCCCGACAACTCGGCGGGCAGCGTGGAAGGGAAGGACAACAACGTGACGTTCGCCTTGAACGGGCAGGCCAAGCCGGTGGGGTTCGAAGTCCCCGTGCCGTGTGCCGTCAAGAAGCTCCAAGTGAAGCTGTTGGTCCCCGGGGCCGGCACCGGGCAGCCGGCCGCCGTGGACAAGATCTTCATCGGGGCCAAAGGTCACCCGCTGACCAACCCGATCGTCATGCAGCGCACCGGGGGTTCGGACGGGGGCACCACCGACACGACGACGGCCAAGCCCAAGGCGAGCACGCCGACCACCAAGGCCGGCGCGTCGACGACGACGGCCAAGCCCTGACCGCCTGGCGCTGAGGCGGACCGCAGGCTCACCCTTCGGTCGGGGCCGGTACCCTCGCCCGGTGCCTGATGTCGTGCTTCCGGTCCTGAACGAGGTCGACGCGATTGAGTGGGTGCTCGACCGCTTCCCGGGCGGATACCGCGCCATCGTGGCCGACAACGGGTCCACCGATGGCTCCGGTGATCGGGCCCGCCAACACGGCGCGCTTGTGGTGGAGGTCGCCCAACCGGGCTTCGGTTCGCCTGCTGGGCGGGGCTGGCGGCGGCAACGGACGACGTCGGTGCTGCGAGCCGGGAATGCGGGCTGGCGAGTGACCGAGGTGGAGGTGCCCTACCGGTGCCGCCAGGGACGCTCCAAAGTGACGGGCACGGTAGGGGGGACGTTGCGGGCCGTGCGCGACATGCGCCGCCAGCTCCGCGAACTCGGCTGAGTTGGCCCTGTTCCCGCTCTTGCCCCCCGATCTTTCCTGCTCACCCGGGAAGCAACGACGCCGAAACGACGAGGGCGATTCGCTTAGGTGGGGGTGCCGATGGCGGCGGCGACCGCCACCGCGAACCGCGAGCCGGGGACCAGGCCAGCGATGGCCAACGCGTCCTCGGCGCGGTCGACGTCGCGCAGTTCCTCGGTGACCGCCACCTGGTAGCCACATTCGTCCAGGCGGGCGAGTTGGGCCGTCCCCGTGTCGTCGGCGCTCATGGGGACGCCGGCGAACGCGCCGGGATGGAGGTGGCGGAGCCCGATCAACCAGTACCCGCCGTCAGGGGCGAGGCCGACCACCGCGTCGGCCGTCGAGTCGAGTAAGACCTGGACGGTCAGCAGTTGCTCTGGTCGGACTTGCGGTGTGTCCATCCCGATGAGCACGACCGGTTCGTCTGAGACGTGGAAGCAGTCCTCGAACGCTCCGAAGAGGCGATTGCCCAAACCACCGGTGCGTTGGCTGACGACGTCGAAGCCGTCGGGCAACCACGGACCAGGCCGGCCATCGAGGGCGACCACACGCCTCGACGCCGGGGTGAGGGCCACCGTGGCCAGCGTGTCGGCCAGACCGGCCTCAGCGATGTCGGCGGCCTGCTCGGCAGTACAGGGTGGGCACAGGCGGGTCTTGACCCGGCCTGGGATCGGTTCCTTGGCGATCACCACCAGTTGCACGTCGTCAACCCACCCTTAGTCCTGGTCCGGGAGCCGGGGATCAGCGCCGAGAGGGTACCGGTCTGTCGTCCCGAGCGCAGCGGGACTCGAGCGAACTCGCGCATGCCCTCGTCGAACCCGATCTCCGCCTCGAAGCCCAACACCGTCCGAGCCCGCTCGGCGGAGGCGACTACATGGCGCACATCGCCCAGCCGATTGCCGCCGATGATTTTGGGCGCTGGGGCGTCCTCGCCGAAGGCGGTGGCGAGAGCCGCGGCCATCTCGCCGACGGTGTGGGGGGAGCCACTGCACACATTGAATTCGCCGCTGATGTCCCCCAGGGACTGTCGTGCTCGCGGGCGTAGGCGGCGACGAGGTGTTCCTGGTGGAGCTTCGACGCCGCGTAGACGTTGCGAGGATCGGGTCGGGCGATCTCCGGCACCGTGTCGGGGACGAGCACGGCGGTCCCGCGATCATTGTGGTCGACGTAGTCGACGACATCAGCGAAGTCCACGCCGAGGCCGACCATCGACGCCTGGTGACAGACGGCGTCGACGCCGAGCACAGCACGGGCGGTGGCCTCCACATCGCGCAAGTCGTCGAAACGGTACTCGGCGTCGGGGTTCAGGTAGTCGGGGCGCGTGCGGTGGGCGGCCGGGAGGAGGCAGTCCATCACCACCACCTCGTGGTCGCCGGCGACCAGGAGGTCGACCACGGCGGAGCCGACGAATCCGGCGCCGCCGGTCAGGTGAGCGGAGCCAACGAGGGAGGCGCCGGCCAGCAGCACCCACAGTCCGAAGGGCAGCCAGATTCGCTCGACCTCCTGTTCTGGATGTGTGCAGCCCCCGCGATGTCACCCGGATGGCGAAGCCGCCCGCAGGGAGGCTCGCCGACCGAAGGGCCAAGACATCAGCCCATGGTGGGGGCTGATCACCAACGACAGGGCGAACACGCTCGATACCACCACGGCGATGGTCGGTCCGGCGGCCACATCCCACTGGCTGGACAGGATCAGGCCGAGCACGCCGCTGAGGGCGCCCACCGCTGAGGCGATGGCCATGGACACCCCGATTCGGTCGGTCCACAGCCGAGCGGTGGCCGCCGGCGCCACGATCAGCGCCACGGCCAGGATGGTGCCCACGGCGGGGATGGCGGTCACCACCGTCAGCTCGATCGCCACGAGCAGGACGCCGTCGAGGATGATCACCGGGTACCCCATGGCGGCCAGGCTGCCGGGGTCGAACGCCCCGAGGACCAGCTCCTTGTGGAGGACGGCCAGCACCGCCACCACCAGCGCTCCGGCCACGGCGGTGAGAACGAGATCCGATGTCTGCACCGTGAGGATCGAGCCGACCAGGAAAGCGGTGAGGTCCTTGGTGAATCCTGGCTGCGACGAGATCAGGACCACGCCGAGGGCGAACCCCCCGGCCAGAACCACGCCGGTGGCGGTGGATGAGTCGAGCACCCGGACTCGTCCCAGCAGGGCGATGATGGCCACCACGACCAACCCGAACGCCGCCGTTCCGGTGAACAGGCTGATGCCGAGGAGCTCGGCGATGACCAAGCCGGGGAACGTGGCGTGGGTGAGCGACATGGTGAAGAACGACAATCGCCGCAGCACCACGTGGACGCCCACCACACCGGCCAAGGCACCGGTCATGATCGCCTCCAGCAGGGCTCGTTGCATGAGGGGCGTGGCGAACGTGTTGCCCAGCCCGCTCATGCCGTCACCGCTCGGGCCGCGCCCGGGAGCGACGCCTCTTTGAGTAGAGCGCGGCGACGGAACGCGCCGAGGGCCGTGGTGGCGGCCAGCACCAGGACGAAGATGACGGTGAGCACCAAGACGATGGTGCCCCCCGAGGCCAGCCGCCATCCGTGGTGGATGGAGCCCTCGTAGCTGACCACCAGCCCGAGCCATCCGCCGACGACACCGATCGCCGCGGCCACCACCATCATGCGCCCCACACTGCGACGAACGAGGAGCTGGGCTGCGGCCGCGGGGGTGATGAGCAGGGCGATGACGAGCACGCTGCCCACGGCCCGGACGGCGGAGACCACCACCAGCGTGATCAACACGTTGAGCACCAGGTCGAGGGTGGTCACCGAATAGCCCAGTGCCGCGGTGGCCTCGGGGTCGAAGGCCCGCAGCACCAACTCCTTGTGCAGGGCCCACAGCACGGCCAGGACCACCACGCCAGTGAGGCCGGTGGCCACGATCTGAGCCACGTCCACGGCCAGCACCCGTCCGAAGAGGAGGGTGGTCAGATCCGCGGTGTAGCTCCGGCTGCGTGACACCAAGATCACGCCGATCGAGAAGAAGCCGGTCAGGAGCACAGCCAGGGCGGCGTCGGAGGTGACCCGACGGTTGCGGGTGAGCAGGGTCAGCAGCACCGCGCTGAGCACACCGGTGATCAGCGCCCCGACGTAGAGCGAGCCGCCCACGACGAACGCCGCGGCCATGCCCGGGAAGACCGTGTGGGTCAACGCATCGGCCATGAACTCGAGGCGGCGAAGCACGACGTGCACGCCGATGATCCCACCGAGGACGCCGAGCATCACCGCCTCGATCAGGGCTCGCTGCAGGTAGCCGGCCTGAAACGGTTCGATGAACAGGCGCGTCATGGTCCCATCGCTCAGGCTCGAGGGAACGGACCGTCGGAGACCAGCACGAGCGCGTTGGAACCGTAGGCCTCGTGGAGGTGCTCGGCGGTGAGCGCCTCGTCGACCGGACCGAAGGCGACCTGGCGCGTGTTGAGCACGCAGGCATCGCAGCACGCCACCTGGGCGATCGACAGGTCGTGGGTCGACATGACCACCGCCACCCCGTCGCCCCGCAACTCAGCCAGCAGCCCGAGCAGCAACTCCTGGGTGGTGCCGTCCACGCCGTTGAACGGCTCATCGAGCAACAGGAGCCGGGCGTTCTGGGCGATGGCCCGCGCGATGAGCACCCGCTGACGCTGGCCGCCCGACAGGGTGCCGAACCGGTCGCCGGCCCGCTCAGACAGGCCAACGCGGTCGAGCGCCTCGTCGGCGATGGCCTTGTCGGCCGGTCCCGGCCGCCGGACCCAGCCCACACGGCGGTAGCGACCCATGACTACGACCTGGCTCACCGAGATGGGGAACTCGGCCTCGAGGGCTTCTTGTTGGGGGACGTAAGCGACCCCCCGGCGGGCGGTCTCGGGGGACTGGCCCAACACCGTGATGGAGCCGGCCTGGAGCGGGACGAGCCCGAGGACGGCCTTGAGCAGCGTCGACTTGCCCGAGCCATTGGGGCCGATCAGGGCGACGGACTCACCGGCGGCCACGGTACCGGTGATGCCGTCGAGGGCGGTGACGCGGTCGTAGGCGACAGCGACGCCGTCGAGGACGAGTGCGGGCACCTCGGCCGCGGTGGTCATGGTCGACTCAGCCCCCACAGGTCAGGTTGTCGGTGATCGTCTTCGTGTTGTGGGCGACCATCGCCACGTAGGTCGCCCCGTCACTCCCGGCCGGGCCCAACGTGTCGCCGTAGAGGGCGTCGTCGCCTTGCACGACCCTGACCCCGGCCTCGCGGCCGATGGCGTCAGCCGTCTTGGGGGGGAGTGAGCGCTCCGAGAAAATGGCCGGCACTCCCTGCGCCTTGATGGCGGCCACCACCGTGGCGATGTCGGTGGCCGACAGTTCGGCGGAGGTGTCGAAGCTGGGGATGATCGAGCCCACGAAGTCGAGGCCGTAGCGGTCGACGTAGTAGCCGAAGGCGTCGTGGTTGGTCACCAACTTCTTGGAGCACCGCGTGCCGATGGCGGTCTCGTTGGCCTGGTCCAGGGCGTCGAGCTTGGCTGTGTACGCGCTCAGGTTGGCGGTGAACTCGGCCTGGCAGGCGGGTTCGGCCTGGACCATCGCTTGCTCGATGTTCGTCACCATGATCTTGGCGTTGCGCGGGTTCTGCCAGATGTGCGGGTCGCCGGCGGGATCCTCGGCGTCGCCGGCCCGCAGGGTCACCCCCGCACTGGTGTCGACCACCGTGGCCTTGGTGTCGGAGCTGGTGATGGTGCCGTCGAGCCACCGCTCCAGGCCGACCCCGTTCTTCACGATCAGGTCGGCCCGGGCCATGGCGTCCAGGTCGGCCGGTGACGGCTCGTAGTCGTGGGGGTCGACGTTGGGCTTGAGCACGCCGTAGACCTCGACGCAGTCGCCCCCGATGACCTGGACGAAGTCATCGAGTTGGGTGGTGGTGGCCACCACCTGGACCTTGGCCGCGGTCAGTGCCAGGGCGCTCGAAGCCGTCTGCCCATCGGGGCTCGCCGACGACCCGCAGGCGGCGGCGCCGACCGCGAGGGCGGTCGAGAACGCGAGCACGGCGAACTTTTTCAATGGGTCTCCACGGTTCCGATCCGAGAATCGGAATCATAACGAGACTCGTTACCGAATGGGAATTATTCCCAAACAATTCGGCCGAAACGGGTGGGAGCCGAACCTGATCCTGTCAGAGGCCGAGGGCGAGGCGCAGGACCCGGTCCCGGATCAGGTTGGGCGTGAGCCGGTCGGTCAAGCGGATGGCCTGGGCATCGATGCCGACGAGGTAGCGGTCTCGGGGCATGCGGGCCTCGAGGGCCCCGGCGATGACCTTGGCGCACCGATCGGGACTGCCCATGATGGGCTCGAGGATCCGCTGGAACTGCAGCGAGCGCTCGTAGGCCGTGGTGTTGCGCGACCCGGCCTCGTGGTGGCGGGCGATGTCACGGGTCATGTCTTCCCAGATGCCGGTCTTGAACCCGCCCGGTTCGATCAACACCACCTGCACGCCGTCGCGTGCCACCTCGACCCGTAGGGCATCGGTCAGGGCTTCGACAGCGTGCTTGGCGCCCGTGTACCAGCCCGCCAGGGGCGAGCTCACGAGCCCGGCGATGGACGAGACGTTCACGATGCGACCCCGCCCTTGCTCCCGCATGGCGGGCAGCGCCAGGCGGGCCAGGCGCATGGGCGCGAACACCATGGTCTCGAACAGGTGTCGGGCCTCGTCGTCGCTCACGTCCTCTATGGCACCGGTGAGGGCGTAGCCGGCGTTGTTGACCAGGCCGTAGAGCTCGAGATCGGCCAGCACCGTTTCGCACTGGTCGGCATCGGTGACGTCGAGCAGCACCGTGTCGACCTCCACGCCCGCCTCGCGAGCGGCGGCTCGCAGCGCCTTGGCTTTGGCCTTGGAGCGCACCGAGCCGACCGAGTGGAAGCCGCGTCGGGCCAGCTCGATGGTGGTGGCCAGGCCGATGCCGGAGTTAGCGCCGGTGGTGAGGACGGTGCGGTCGGTCATGGTCCGACCCTACCCAGCACCGAGAGCGCGGGCCCGGGCGATCGGACATCGCCGATCGGTCATGGAAAGATCTCTCGTTCAGGCCGGGGCAGAAAAGGGAAGGAGAGTCATTTCATGTCTTTGCTCCGCCGCCTCGGGATCGTCGTCTTGGTCCTCGCGCTCTTGGCCGCCGGATTGGCCCTCTACGACCACCGATCGTCAGACGCTCCCAGCGCCGACGAGTCGACCGCCACCACGGTGGTCGTTTCCCACGACGGTATGGACAAGATCCAACACGTCGTGATGATCAGCCAGGAGAACCGGAGCTTCGACAGTTACTTCGGCACGTTCCCGGGGGCCGACGGCATCCCCATGAGTGACGGGCAGCCCACGGTGTGCAACCCCAATCCGTCGACAAACCATTGCGACGAGCCCTACCACGACTCCAGCGACGTGAACGGCGGCGGGCCCCACGCCACCAAGCACGCCACGGCTGACGTGAACTCGGGGAAGATGGACGGCTTCGTGGCCCAGGCCGAAGCCGCCTCCCAGCAATGCGCCGATCCCACCAATCCCGCCTGCGCCAACAGTGATCACACGGACGTGATGGGGTGGCATGACGCCCGAGAGATCCCGAACTACTGGACCTACGCCAACGACTTCGTGCTCCAGGACCAGATGTTCGAGCCCACCACCTCGTGGAGCCTGCCGGCGCACCTGTTCCTCACCTCGGAATGGTCGGCCCGTTGCACCAAGCCCGGGGACGCGACGTCGTGTTTCAACGCCAAGGACGGGCCGGGCGCCCCGCCCGACTCCCCTCGCGTCGAGGGCAATACCACCCCTCCGGTCGACCCGAGCTACGCCTGGACCGACCTGACGTACCTGCTCCACAAGCAGGCCGTGAGCTGGGGCTACTACGTGACCAAGGGGAACGAGCCGGACTGCGCGAATGACGGAGTGGCCTGCACCCCCCAGAAGCAGAACGCGCGCACGCCCGGGATCTGGAACCCCCTCCCCTGGTTCACCACCGTGCAACAGGACGGTCAGCTCGCCAACATCCAGGACACCTCGAGCTTCCTCGACCAGGCGAAGGCGGGCACGTTGCCATCGGTCTCGTGGGTCGTGCCCGACGACAACCACAGCGAACACCCACCGGCCAAGATCAGTGACGGCCAGGCCTACGTCACGAACCTGATCAACACGATCATGCAGGGCCCGGACTGGAGCTCCACGGCCATCTTCTTGTCGTGGGACGACTGGGGCGGCTTCTTCGATCATTCGCAGCCGCCGACGGTCGACGAGAACGGCTACGGCTTGCGGGTCCCTGGGCTGGTCATCAGCCCGTATGCCAAGCAGGGCTACATCGATCACCAGACACTGAGCTTCGACGCCTACGCCAAGTTCATCGAGGACCGCTTCCTCGGGGGCCAACGCCTCGACCCGGCCACCGACGGCCGCCCCGACCGGCGCCCGACGGTGCGCGACGCCCTGCCCGAACTGGGGGACCTCGCTGCCGACTTCGACTTCACGGAGGCACCCCGGCCACCGGAGGTGCTCAACGAGCGGCCGCCACCCGGGCCCGCTTCGCAGTGACCGCCGCGTGTGGCGTTTCAGTCCCCGGCGACGGCCTCAGCCCCCGGCGACCAGCGCGTCGCGTAGCTCCCGCTTGAGGATCTTGCCCGAGGCACCCCGCGGCAGTTGCTCGTTGACGAACATGACCCGCGAGGGCACCTTGAAGTTGGCCAGGCGCTCGGCCACATGGGCCTGCAGCTCATCGGCGGTGAGCGCGCCCCCCTCCTTGAGGAACACGGACACCACGAGCTCCTCCCCGAGCCGCTCGTGGGGGATGCCGAACACGGCGCACTCGTAGACCGCGGGATGGTCATAGATGGCCGCCTCGACCTCGGCGCAATAGATGTTCTCGCCGGCCCGGATCACCATGTCCTTGGCCCGGTCCTCGACGTAGACGAACCCTTCCTCGTCGATGCGACCGATGTCGCCGCTGTACAGCCAACCGTCCTTGATGGTCTCGGCGGTCGCCTCCGGCTTGTTCCAGTACCCGCGGATCAGCATGGGACCCGAGAAGCAGATCTCGCCCACCTCGCCCGGGGGCAATGACTCACCGTCGGGTCCGGCGATCTTCACGTCCATGGGCGGTACGAAGCGCCCGGTGCTGGTGGGCTTGCGGACGTAGTCGTCGCCCGCGTTGCCGGGACCGTAGGCGTTGGTCTCGGTCATGCCGTAGCCGATCTGGGGGCGGCCGCGGCTGAACGAGTTCTCCACCCGGCGGACGAGTTCGGGCGGTGCGGGGGCGCCACCGCCCCCGACGGCCAGCAGGCTCGACGTGTCCCGGGTGGCGAAGTCAGGTGACTCCAGCAGATCCCACGACATGGTGGGAACGCCGACGAAGTTCGTGATCCGTTCGCGTTCGATCAGCTCGAGCGCCCGCTCCGGCCCCCACTTGTACATGAGCACCAGCTTCGCCCCGGCCAGCCAACAGCTGAGCATCACGGCGACGCAGCCGGTCACGTGGAACAGCGGAACGATCAGGATGAACGCGGTCGGGAAGGGGTGGGGCTCCGACGGCTCGGCGGTGAGACCGTTGGCGGCGGCGCGGCAGGCGAAGGAGAACAACCCGTGGACCACGGCCCGGTGGGTGGACACCGCCCCCTTGGGATGGCCGGTGGTGCCCGACGTGTAGAGGATGGTGGCGTCGTCGTCGGGATCGATCTCGATCGCCGGCATGGGCGCTCCGGGGATGAGGACGTCCTCCAGCCGCTCCGCCCCCGGCGGAAGCGGGCCCGACGAGCGCACCACGACCGTGCGCACGCCAAGGGTGTCGAACGCGCCCTCGGCGAGTTCGGCCCGTTCGTGATCGGCGATCAACACGGTGGTGCCCGAGTCCTCGAGCCCGTACGCCACCTCGTCAACCGTCCACCAGGCGTTGAGCGACACGGCGATGGCGCCGATGGAGGTGATGGCGGCGAACGAGGTGATCCACTCGGGGTAGTTGCGCATCCCGATGGCGACGCGATCGCCCTTCCTCACGCGGTAGTGATCGACGAGCATGGCGGCGATGGCGTCCACCTGAGCCATCACGTCGGTGAAGCTCAGGCGCTCGTCCTCGTAGACGAGGAACGTCTCGTCGCCCCGCCCCCGTGCGGTGTCGAACAGCGTGCGCAGCGACGGGAAGATGTGCTCGTACACCTTGATGGGCTGCCCCAGGACCTCGGTCTCGACGACCGAGAACATCTGCCCCGGCGCGGTCACGGCCGCCACCGCTTCCTCGTACGACATGACCATCGGTGGGTGCTCCCCTCAGCTGACGAAACGGAGCGATCGTAGGCCAGGGCGCACGGAGATCACCGAAGCCGAGGTGGCCTGCTCGGACTTCACGTTCGCGCCCACACTCTGATCCGTCCTCCCGTCGTTCAGCTCGTCCGAGGATCGAGGGCACCCAACTTCTGATACGTGGTGGTGGAGACCGGCGCGGTCAGCAACCCCACCGTCATGTCGACGAGACCGGCGACGAGCACCGGGATGGGGAGGTCGTCGGACCCGACCGGCGGGCTGCCCTCCAGGCCGGCCAGGACGTTGACCACCAGGGTGCTGACCGCCAGCAGTCGTTCCTGGCGCACCAGATCGGGCAAGTCGGCGAGTACATCGCCGAGGCGGTGCATGACCTCGTCCAGGCCAGCCGTGAATTCGCGATGTTCGGCGCGCATGGCGGCACTGCCCGGTTCGGCGAGGACGTTGGCCAGGAACCGGACGTACCACCGCTCGTCCTCGGTGTCGTCGAGCGATTCGGCCAGCGGAGAAATGAAAGCCTCGATCAGGCCTCGGAGGTCGTTCCCGTCGCCGTCGTGGTCGAGGTCCGCCAAGGCCTGGAGTCGGCGTTGGTTGATCGCACCCATCCGTAAGGCGAAGATGGCATCGATGAGCCCGGCCTTCGACCCGAAGTGGTACTGGCTGGCAGAGTTGTTGCGCTGCCCGGCGGCGACCCCAATCTCCCGAAGGGAGACGCCGTTGATGCCCCGTTGGGCGAAGAGGCGCTCGGCCGTCACGATGAGCCGCTCTCGTGCGCTTCGAGGGTGAGGAAGGGTAGCCACTTGGTCAGGTTAAGACACTTGTCTTAACTAGGCAAGGAACCTTTGCGCCAGTGGGAATCGAATCCTGACCTAGCTAGTCTACTTTCAATGTTGTCGCGGTTCGCGTTCCCCCACCCGGTCAACGAGGTGTCGGCCCGATTGGTGGCGGGCGGGACCGCTCTCCTCGGGCTGGCCTGCCTGGTGTTCGCCCAGCCGTGGATCGCTGGCGTGCTCGCCGTCGAGTTCGTGCTGCGCGTGCTGTTCGGACCGCGGGTCGACCCGCTCGCCCTGCTCGTCACCCGTGTGATCGTGCCGCGGCTGGGCTGGGCCGAACGGCCGACTGCCGGGCCGCCCAAGCGCTTCGCCCAGGGGATCGGCGCGGTCGTCACCGTCGGGGCCTCGGCGTTCTTCCTGGTCGGATGGACCACCCCAGGCTTCGCTCTGATCGCCATGCTCGTCGTGTTCGCCGCGCTCGAGTCGACGATCGGTCTGTGTGTCGGTTGCAAGCTGTTCGCCGTGCTCATGCGGGTCGGGATCATCCCCGAGGCCATCTGCCAGGAGTGCGCCGATCTCTCGGTGCGGGCCCGTCGCTTGGGTGTGGGCTGACTGTCTCGAACAGGATCGGGTGGTGTTAGGGAGGCGTGATGTGCACGACGAACCATTCTCCCCGCCAGGAGATGAGGGAGTAGACGGGGAGTTCGTGCTCGACGCCCGCCAGCTGGTAGCGCAACACGGAGCCGTACACCCGCCAGTAGCCGAGCTTGTTGAATTCCTCACCCGGATTGACCCATCGGGCCTTCTCGTCGGGTACGGCAAGCCCGTCGAACGTGGTGGCGGTGGCGTCCGGGCCGAGGCGCTGATGGAACTGGTGGATGTCACGGCGGAAGGCGCCCACCAGCCGTTGCTGCCAATCGGCAGGTGGATCAGCGATCGCCTTGACCTGGCGGTAGGCGCTCAACGGGAAGAAGAACGGCATGGCTTGGTCGGGGTCGTCGCTGACGATGGCCCGCCACAGCGCATCGGCGCCGGTGGTGAAGGCGGCTGACGTCGTCGAGGGCCGGTCCCGGGTTTGGGGCAGGGCGCCGACGTCGACGGGGGCGGCGGTGGCACCGTTTCCTGAGGAAGAGCCGTCGTTCGCAGCCGGCGCGGTTGGGACCGCCGCGGTGTCCTCGGTGCCTCGGGATGTCGAGCCGCACGCCGCTCCGGACGCAAAGACGACGAGGACGACGCCGATCACGGCGATACGGACCCAGCCTGAACTCGATCGAGGAGGGAGGTGCGCCACGGCTCGGGACGGTATCGGCCCGGACCCCGCAACCCTGGTCACCGCGAATGCCACGACCGCCCAGTTTGGGAGGTTCTGGCGGGGAGAGGTGACGCCGGGGGTCGTTCCCCCCGGCCAGAAGGACGGGGCTGACCCTTAGGCTGACCGCTCCATGGCCCGCTCCGACCAACGACTCCTCACCCCCCGGTTCGCCTTGGTCGTGGCCGTCGGCCTTGCCTACTTCCTGTCCATCGGGATGCTGCTGCCGGTCGTCCCGCTGTTCGTGGAGCACCAGTTGCGGGGTGGCAACCTGGCCGTGGGCGTGGCCGTCGGCGCCTTCGCCGTGGGGGCCGTCCTCTTGCGGCCGTTCGCCGGACGGATCGGAGATCGCTTCGGCCGTCGCGTCCTCATCGTCGGGGGTGCTCTGGTAGTGGCGGCCTCTGCGGGGCTCTACCTGTTCGCTGACGGGTTGTTCGTCCTGGTGCTGGTGCGCATCCTCGGAGGCATTGGCGAGGCCGCCTTCTTCGTGGGTGCCGGCACCATGGTGACCGACCTCGCTCCCGAGGATCGACGGGGTGAGGCCATCAGCTACTGGTCGGTTGCCGTCTACGGGGGGCTTGCCTTCGGGCCCAGCCTGGGAGAGACGCTCCTGGGCGATGACCGATTTGCCAGTGTTTGGGTGGTGGCGGCCGGCCTGGCCCTGGTGGCGGCGATGCTCGGCCTGCTCACCACTGAGACCGCCCGGCCGTGGTCACCACCCCCCAGCGGGACCCCCCGCCCCCCGCTCCTGCACCGCTCCGCGCTCGCCCCCGGGACGGTTCTCTTTCTCGGCCTGGTTGGTCTGGCCGGCTTCACCTCGTTCGTCCCTCTCTACGTCAGCCAGATCGGGATGGCCGACTCCCGGGGGGTGTTCCTGCTCTACGGATGTCTCATTCTGGGCGTGCGCATCCTGGGCGCCCGCCTGCCCGACCGCCTTGGCCCACTACGGGCCGGAACGACAGCAACCGGGGCGGCGGCCGCGGGCCTACTGGTGATGGCGGCGGTGGCCACTCCCGTCGGGCTCTACGCGGGAACTGCCGTCTTCTCCATCGGGATGTCCCTGCTCTATCCCTCGCTGTTGACGCTGGCCCTGACCGGGGTTTCCGAGACGGAGCGGGCCTCCGCGGTGGGCACGGTCAGCAGCTTCTTCGACGCCTCTCAGGGCCTCGGCGCCCTGGTCCTCGGCGGGGTCGCCGCTGTTGCCGGGTATCGGGGGGCGTTCGTCGGCGGCGCCGTCCTCGCCCTCGCCGGACTCGTGTTGCTCCGCAGTGGGATCGACCCCCGCGCCCGCGGCCCCGTCGACCCCGTCGCAGCCGCAGCGGCTCGCGAGTCGCTCGAACCCGATCCGCCCTGATGCCGGGCGCGACCCCTCCTCGATCAGGCGTTCCCTCCTCGCCCTCGCGATCGATCCGTGGAACGACCACGATGCGCTCGCCCGCCTCGTCGACGAAATGCGACAAATGCAGTTCGACGAGCTGGTGTTCCTCTTACCGGTGCCGGTTCCGCGAGCCGACTTCGAACACACGTCGCTCGAGCGCCTGCCTCTGCTGCGCTAGCAGTCAGAGAGCCGACCCGCCCAGATCGCCCCGGGGTGATCGACGCCTCGGCCGGTACGCGTTCCGGCCCACCAACTCAGTGGTGGGCCGGAGGGTACGTCGACCAGTTTGGTGAGTTGATCAGGCGAGGGCCTTGGCCTTCATGGCGTCGAACTCGGCCGGCGTGATCGTGCCGGCGTCGAGCAGTTCCTTAGCCTTGGCGATCTGGTCGGCCGAGCCGCCACCAGCGGACGACTGCACCATCGCGGTGAACTGCTCATTGGCTTGCTTCTGACGGTCCATGTTGCGCTTGGCCATGCCCGGCCCGCGGACGATCAGGTACACGAACACGGTGAGCGGCAGAGCAACGATCAAGCACAGGAGCCAGATCGCCTTCTTGACCCCGGATTCCTCATGGTCGGCGAACAGGTCGACGAGACACTGCACGAAGATCATGATGAAGATGAAGAAGAAGAAGAACTCGAGCATCAAGAGGAACGGGTTGGAGCTGGCGAGGTCGGCGAGAATCATGGGACTCCTAGGTCAGTAGCGGGAGGCTTTCCTGAATCGGTCAAGCATCGTAGGCCAAGGTTGCGGCCTTGCGCCGGTTCTGGTCTCTACGATTCACGGCGATGAGACGCCTTTTCAACCGGACGTCACCTCATCCAGGCGGTCATCACCTTCTACTCCCTGGTCATGGCCGCCCTGATGATCGCCGGCGGCAAGCTCGGCGACATCTGGCGTCGCAAGCGCACGTTCACCGTCGGCCTTGCTGGGCCACTCGTGACCTGCCCACCGAGGTCTTGCGGGGTGACGAGCCAGCACTGGACCCGGTCGCCACGGGCTGAGCAACCCGGCTGGGCAATCCGGCTGAGCGCGCTCAGGCCGGGAGCAGCGGACCCGCCGGGTTGGCCGGGAGCCGGTCGAAGCGTCCCGTTGGTCGGACGGACCGGTAGGCATTCACCACCGGCGCCAGCTCGGTCGGCGTGGCCCCGTGGAGGATGACCGCGTCGACTCCCAGGTCGAACTGGTCGATCACGGCGGCGGCGCACTGGTCGGGCGAGCCGGTGGCCGCGGGGGCGAGCCACTCGTCGGGGAGCAGCGTGGCGATGTGTTCGAGCTGGTCCGCGGTGGCTGTTCCGTCGATGGCTCCGGGGATCGCTCCGACCACGCTGTCGCCGCGGAACCGTTTCAGTGGCGCGGGATCCCACCGGTTCGTCTCCACCAGGAGATCGCCGTAGCCCTGGAGGTAGGTGGCCAGGCGTCCCACCGTTTTGCGCAACCGGTGCTCGGAGGGGATGTGGTCGCCCACAGTGGCGAAGCACGACCAGACGCGCACGCTGGCCGGATCGCGACCAGCCTCGTCGGCCGCGCGCCGCACCGTGTCGACGCAACGGACCACGGTCTCGTCGGTGAAGAACGTGTGGAGGATGACCCCGTCGAACACCCGCCCGGCCAGCTCGAGCGACTTGGGGCCGAAGGCCGAGAGCATCACGGGGATGTCCTCGTCGAAGGTGGCGTCCAGATGCAGGAAGGGGAACGCGCCCGCGGGCCCAGCGTGGTTGAAGATCATCTCGCCGTGCCACAGGCGCCGCATGAGCCCCACGAAATCCTCCATCTGAGCGCTGGTGATGGGGGTCAGCCCGTAGAGGTTCTGCAGCGGAGCGATGCCCCGACCGAGCCCGAGGGCGAAGCGCCCTTCGGTGAGGCGGTGCATGGTGGTGGCGAACGAGGCCGTCACCAGGGGATGACGGGTGTTGTGGTTGGTGACCCCGGTGGCGATACCCAGGTCGGACGACACCGCGCCGGCCGCGCCCGACAGCGTCACCACCTCCTTGATGTTGAATCGCTCGGAGAGGAACATCGACCCCAGGCCCAAGGTCTCCGCCACCTCGACCTCGCCCAGCAGTTCACGGGGCGAGGTCGGAGCACCGGCCAGGCCGTAGCAGCCCAGTTCGTTCAGACGCGCATGCACGCCCCGGAACGTAGCGTGAGTGGCGGAACACCCCGTGCTCCGCCGGCCAGGGGCCGGTACGGTCAACGGATACTGCCGCCGCGATGGGGAGGAACGACCATGCACGACGCCGAGCTGCTGGCCCGGATCAGGCAACTCGTCGAGGAGGAGCACGCGCTCGAACAGTCGGGGGCGGATGCGGCCCTCACCGACGGGGACAAGGAACGGTTGCGCTCGCTCGAGGTGGGCCTGGACCAGTGTTGGGATCTGCTGCGTCAGCGGCGCGCCCGACGCGAGGCCGGCCAGGATCCCGACACTGCCCAGGTTCGATCCGAGGATGTGGTCGAGGACTACCGGCAGTGATGGCCCCCGGGCGACCCTGACGTGGCGCCATTCGACGCGGACGTCTGTGTCGTCGGGGCCGGCTTCGCCGGGCTGAGCGCGGCCCGCACCCTGAGCCGGGCCGGGCGACGGGTCGTGGTGGTCGAGGCCCGCGACCGGGTTGGTGGCCGGGTATGGAACCGATCCACGCCTGAGGGCACGGTGGTGTCCGTCGGGGGAACCTGGTTGGGAGTCGGTCAGGACCGGATGTTCGCGCTCTGCCGCGAAGCGGGACTCGAAACCTACCCCCACCACGCTCGGGGTGCCACGGTTTTGCGCCTGAACGGGGTCAACCGTCGCTACGACGGGCTCCTCCCGAAGATCGGGCCCCTTGCGGCTGCTGGGGGCACTGGTGCTGGCCAAGGGTGGGGGTGGCTTCGAGTACTACGCCGACACGGCCAAGACCGAGACCCACCTCATCGATGGAGGCCCGCCAGCCCTGGCCGAGTGGCTGGCCGCGGAGCTCGGCGACGCCGTCCATCTCGGTGCGCCGGTCCGTCGAATCAGCCAGAGCGATGACGACGTCACGGTGGTGGCGGACGGGGTCAGCGTCCGGGCCCGGCGGGTGATCGTCGCCACCCCACCGGCGCTGGCCAGCCACATCGACTACCAGCCCGCCCTGCCCGCGGCACATGCCCACCTGCTGCGACGCATGGTGCCCGGATCGATGATCCGTGTCCATACGATCTACGACGAGCCGTTCTGGCGGGCCGAGGGCCTGTCAGGCGAGATCGTGGCCCCGGGGACTCCCGTGGTCGTGGCCCTCGACCAGTCACCCCCGTCGGGTACGCCCGGCGTGCTCAACAGCTACGCCTTCGGGTCATCCGCCATCGAGTTGGCGGCCCTGCCTGCCGCGGAGCGCCGCCGGGTGTGGTTGGGCGCGTTGGCCGACGCGTTCGGCCCCGCCGCCGCCACCCCGCGGGACTATCTGGAGACCGACTGGTCGGACGAGGAGTGGTCGTTGGGGGCGATGATCGCCCACTTCGCGCCGGGGGTCTTGACTTCGTACGGTCCCGCGCTCCGTCAACCGGTCGGCCGCATCCACTGGGCCGGTGCCGAGCGAGCCACCCTGATGCACGGGTTGATGGAGGGCGCGGTGCGCTCGGGCGAGGCCACCGCCGCGGAGGTGCTCGCCGCTGAATCGCCGGCGGAGAAGGCCTAGGCGAGGTCTCGGTGGCGGTAGGCCACCGCGCCGAGACCTCCGGCCATGAGCCCGATGCCCACCATCGCCGCGGTGGCGGCCCACGCCACCGGCTGCACCGGCACGAGGGCCAGGTGGTGGAACGGCGACAGGCTCACCACCCAGTTCGGCCAGTGCAGGGCGGGGGCGAGGAAGCTGAGTAGGTACGAGGCCACCAGCAGCCCGCTGACGGCGGCGGTGGTGAACTGGGGCCGCACGCCGTGGCACAACACGGCCAGCCCGGTGAACACCACCACCAGCGGCAGCGTGTTCCCGATTCCCGCCAGCGAGTCGTGGAGTGACAGCGACGAACTGCCGAGGTTCACCCCGGTCCACGTGGCGAACGCCACCACCAGCGTCATGACGATCACGGCCCCGCCGGTCGCGGCCGTGGCCGCCCCCAACCATCGGAGCCGGGAGATGGGGGCGGCGAAGACCGGGTCCAAGCGGCGGTCCTCCTCGTCATCCCACAGCAGGCGGACCGAACTGATGGCGTAGGCGGCCAGGACCACGGCCATCAGCGAGTCCATGGTGGCCACGAACCCGGCCGGCGAGGCGAGGTCGCTCATGCCGAATCCCTTGGCATATTGGGCGAACGACGCCGACGTGGCGATGAAGTCGACGAACGCGCCGGTGATGACGCCGATGACCAGGCCGTAGGCCCCGAGCCCGACGGACCAGGCGATGACCCCACCGACGCGCTCCCGCGCCGCGAAGGCACCAGCGTGGCGCAGGCCCGTCCGCCGTGGTTCGGCGGTCTGGGAGTCGCGCAGCACCCCCTCGCCGACGTCGCGCCGGCGAGCGAGCGCGATGGCGGCCATCAGGAGCAGAACCGGGAGGGCGACCAGCAGCGCGAGCGGGGCGGGGTGGTTGCCCGCGAAGGGCTGTAGGGCCTCGAGCCACCCGAACGGCGTCACCCACCGGGTCCAGGACCAGATCGCCGATCCGTCGCTCAGCATGCGGATGCCGTAGCCGGCGGCCACCGCCAACCCAGCGGTGCCGGCGGCTCGGCGCCGTTGGGTGAACAGCTGGGAGGTCACCGCGCCGACGGCGGCGAAGGCGAGCATGACCAGGCCGGTGCCGGCGCTGAACAGGGCACTGGCCCCCAGCGACTCGCCCATGACCGCGAATACCCCGGTGAGCGTCAAGGTGCCGAGGAGGCAGGCACCGGCCACCACCGTCAGATCGGTGGCAATCAGCCCCGTGGGCGTCACCTGGCCGGCCAGCACGAGATCGGACCGCCCCTTCTCCTCGTCGCCGCGCAGGAGCCGGGTGATGGTCAGCGACGCCCACAACGCCACGATGACGGTGACTGTTTGGCCGTAGCGCCAGACCACGAACCCGCCGGGGACCGACAGGTCGTAGGCCCGGCCATACAGTGCCCGAATGGCCGGATTGTCCACGAGCGAGGAGAGGTCGAGCGACCGCACCGCGGCACTGGTGGTCACCGCCTTCAGCCCGGCGTAGACGAGCGCGGCCGCCGTCACCGCGACCACCAGCGCACTGGTGCGGATGGTACGCACCGCCAGTCGGGTGAGCGCCTGACCGGGGCTATGCATGGTTGGCTCCGC
>DHIQ01000121.1:11839-11964 GCA_002403895.1 Candidatus Neomicrothrix sp. UBA4742 | reverse complement strand
CGGCCACCAGTCGCGGCTCGCCTCACTGCGGGTGGCGGTATCGGTGGTGACCGACACGCACACCCCCGACAACCGCTCGAGCAGCTCGTCGGACACCGCCACCATCGGCTCGTCCAGTCGGGCCG
>DHIQ01000121.1:10957-11650 GCA_002403895.1 Candidatus Neomicrothrix sp. UBA4742 | reverse complement strand
GGCTCGTCCAGTCGGGCCGTGGCCGACGCCGCGCCGCCGGCGATGGCGATGGGTGGCGTTGGTGCGCCCGGGCCGAGGTCGGGTAGCGGGTGGGGAGCGGTCGTCGGCATCGTCAGGCCCCGGCGGTGGCGTCGAGGGCGGTCTCGGGGAGCTCGTGGCCGATGGCCGCCGCCCGTTCCTCGTCGAGAAGGGCGCGGAAAGCCTTGACCTGGCGTTGCTGTTGGTCCTCGTCCCAGCCGAGGTCGGTGGCCACCAGCGCAGCCACCGCGGGGGCGGCCTCGCCCGACGCGTCGCGTCCCAGCAGGCGAGCTCGGGTGCGACGGCTCAAGATGTCGTCCACGCCGCGGGCCATCTCGTAGCGCGCCGCGTAAACGGCCTCGGCCTGGAGGTAGGGGAGGCCCTCGACCAGCGGCTCGCCCAGGGTCGGATCGCGTTCGATCATGGCGATGAGCGCTCGGCTCTCGCCGCCGTAACGGTTGGCCAGGTGCTCGAGCCGATCGGTTCCGACTATGGCGACGGCGTCGCTGGCGTGGCGGACCTCGTCATAGCCATCGGCGCCCCGCAGCGCCAGGCGCTTGGTCCGACTGTGCTTGGTAACCCGCTCCAACACCTTGGCCCCGAGTACGTCGGAGAGCACCACGTCGACGGTGTCGGCCGCCATTTCCCGGTAGGTGGTGAGCTTGCCGCCGGTGA
>DHIQ01000121.1:4957-10844 GCA_002403895.1 Candidatus Neomicrothrix sp. UBA4742 | reverse complement strand
TGAGCTTGCCGCCGGTGACGGTGACCACCCCGCTCCTGGACGGGGTAACCCGGTGGCGGCGGGACAGATCGGCGGTGCGTTCGCTGCCGGCGTCGCGCACCAGCGGGCGAAGACCGGCCCAGGTGCCGACGATGTCGTCGACCGTCAACTCGGTGGTCATGGCGTCGTTCATGGCGTCGAGGAGGTAGGCGATATCCTCGGTGGTGCACTGCGGGTCGTCGAGGGGCCCGTCGTAGTCGGTGTCGGTGGTGCCGATGTAGGTGAACTCGCCCCAAGGCACCACGAAGACCGAGCGCTTGTCCTTGCGGACCGGCACCACCACCGCGATGTCGTTGCGCACCTTGGCCCACGGCACCGTGATGTGGATGCCCTTGGCTGGGCGGATCGAACCGGGATGGGTGCCCTCGTCGAGTAGGCGCACGTCGTCACTCCACACCCCACCCGCGTTCACCACCGCGTCGGCGGTGATGTCGAACGTGCGGGTCGTGCCGTGGCTGTCGGTGGCTTCCACCGTGGCGCCGCACGCCCGGCCATCGTCGCCCTTGCGGATGGCGATGACCCGGGTGCCGTTGGCCACGGCCGCTCCGAAGTCGATGGCGGCGGTGCGGGCCAGGGTCAGCGTGAGGCGGGCATCGTCGGCCTGGGCGTCGTAGTACAGGTAGCACGAGGCCAGCTTCTGGCCGGACAGGGTAGGCATGTGGGTCACGGCCTCGTCCGCGCTGATGCGCTTGTGCAGCTTGCCGATGCGGGCTCCGCCGGTGAGGTCGTAGATCCACATGGCGGTGCCCAGCGCCCGGGACAGCTTCTTGGGGATCACGCCGCCCTTGGCGAACACGGGCAGGAGGAACGGCAGCACCTTGACCAGATGGGGGGCGTTCTTGCGTAGCCGCTGACGCTCGGCCAGCGCTTCGTACACGAGCCGCACATCGCCCTGTTGCAGGTAGCGCAGCCCACCGTGGACCAGCTTCGACGACTTCGACGACGTGCCCGAGGCGAAGTCGTCGCGCTCGACCAGGGCCGTGCGCAGCCCCCGGGAGGCCGCATCGAGAGCGGTACCGGCACCGGTGACGCCGCCACCGATGACCAGCACGTCGAAATGGGTGTCGGCGAGACGGCGCAGGGCGTCGTCGCGATCGAAGGCACCGGGCATGAGGGCACTCGCTTTCACGGCCGCGGGAGGACCCGCGGCGGGATCGGCAACCGCCCGAGTCTAGGAGGGCGCCCCGGCGTTGGCCTCACGGGAGCTCGGACCGCCCCGAACGGAAAGGCACAGGTCACGAGGGAGCGATGGCATGCCTTCCGGCGAACCCAACGCACGCTGGTCGGGCAATCCGCTCAGATTTCTCTTCGAGCTACTCAACAATCGTTGCAGATTGTTGGTAGCGTGCTCTCCATGAAGTCGCCGGCGGAGCTCACCGAACGGTTCCGGGCCCAGGGCCTGAGGGTGACGCCGCAACGCCAACGCATCTTCGCCGCGCTCTACGACAATCCCGAGCACCCCACCGCCGAGGCCGTCTACGCCTCGGTCAGCGCCGAGATGCCCACCATCTCGCTGCGCACCGTCTACCAGACGCTCAACGACCTGGCCGCCATGGGCGAACTGGTCCAACTCGAGCTCGGCACCGGCTCGGCCCGGTTCGATCCCAACCTCGACGGCCACCACCACCTGGTCTGCGACCAGTGTGGCAAGGTGCTCGACGTCGACGCCGAGATCGCCGGCCTCGATCTCCCCGAGGACCGCCGTCAGGGCTTCGTCATCGACGCCACCGAGGTCGTCTTCCGCGGGACGTGTCCCCAGTGCGCCGCCCGCGAGTTGTCGTCATCCACCCACTAGATCCAACCCAACACTGCACAAGGAGCACGATGGCTGAACTCAAGGGCAGCAAGACCCATGAGAACCTGAAGGAAGCGTTTGCGGGCGAGAGCCAGGCCAACCGCCGCTACCTGTACTTCGCCCAGAAGGCCGACATCGAGGGCTACCCCGACGTCTCGGCCCTGTTCCGCTCGGTCGCCGAGGGTGAGACCGGTCACGCCTTCGGGCATTTCGACTACCTCGCCGATGTGGGCGACCCGGTGACCGACGTGCCCGTCGGCCCCACCGAGGACAACCTCAAGTCCGCCATCACCGGCGAGACCTACGAGTACACCGAGATGTACCCCGGCTTCTCCAAGACCGCCCGCGAAGAGGGCTTCGATGAGATCGGCGAATGGTTGGAGACCCTGGCCCGCGCCGAGAAGAGCCACGCCGGCCGCTTCACCGAAGGCCTCGAGTCCCTCTCCTGAGGACCTGGTCAGCCTCGGGCTGAGCGTGCAGTGACCGTCGGCCCTGCACGCATCGCGTGCGGGGCCGACCCGGTCCTGACCCGAGGCACTCCCTCCCTGAGTGACCGACGAAACGAGAGCCGAGGCGAGCCGTGACCACCACCTACGACCCGTTCCACCCCAAGTACTTCGACGAGGCCGACCTGCGCGGTGAACTCACCCGGGTGTACGACCTCTGCCACGGCTGCCGCCTGTGCTTCAAGTTCTGCCCGTCGTTCCCCACGCTGTTCGCCTTCGTCGACGCCCACGATGACCAAGACGCCGGGCGCCTCACGCCCGCCCAGCAAGACCAGGTGGTGGACGAGTGCTTCGGCTGCAAGCGCTGTTACATCAACTGTCCCTACATCCCGGGCCAGAGCGAGTGGAACCTCGACTTTCCCCGCCTCATGATGCGGGCCGATCAGGTGCGGGTCCACCACAAGGAGCTCTCGGTCGAGGCCAAGATCCAGAACCAGGTACTGGGCCGCACCGACCTGATCGGCAAGCTCAACACCGCAGCCGCGCCCCTGGCCAACAAGGCCATCGGGACTCCCGGCTCGTTCACCCGCAAGGTGATGGAAAAGACGGTCGGCATCGCCGCCGAGCGGGTGTTGCCGCCCTATGCCAAGCAGCGGTTCTCGACCTGGTTCAGGACGCACACGGCTTCGATCACCGGAAGGCGTCAGGGGAGGGTGGCCCTCTTCCCGACGTGTCTGGTCGAGTACCAGAATCCCGCTATCGGCCGCGACCTGGTCAAGGTATACGAGCGCAACGGCATCGAGTGCAGCCTGCCAACAGGTGAGGTGTGCTGCGGCGCGCCGTGGCTGCACAGCGGAGACGTCGACCACTTCGTCAAGGAGGGGCGCAAGAACGTCAAGGTGCTGGCCGACGCCGTTCGGGCCGGCAACGACGTGGTGGTGCCCCAGCCGACGTGTGGCTACATCATCAAGAAGGACTACATCGACTACATCGGCGGCCCCGACGCCGAGCTGGTGGCGGCCAACACCTACGACGCCGCCGAGTACCTCATGAAGGTGCACAAAGGCGACGACACCCAGCTCGATACCGACTTCACCGGCGAGGTGCCCGAGGCGCTCACGTACCACGCCCCCTGCCACCTCCGGGCCCAGAACATCGGCCTGCGCAGCCGGGATCTCATGAAGCTGACCGGCACCAAGATCACCCTGGTGGCCGAGTGCTCGGCCATCGACGGCACCTGGGGCTACCGCGAGCAAAACTACGAGATGTCGCGCAAGGTGGCCAAGAAGATGGCGGACGCCATCATCAAGGCGGACAACGACGTCGTGGCGGGCGACTGCAACCTGGCCAACGGGGGCATCCTGCAGGAGACCGGCAAGCAGCCGGTGCATCCGATCCAGGTCGTCGCCCGGGCCTACGGCATCCCCGAGGAGGAAGCATGACTATGACGAACACCACAAAGCTCACGCTCGACGACATCACCGACCTGCGGGCCTACGAACGCGAGCGCGAGGACTTCCGGGCCCACATCATCGCCCTCAAGAAGCGGCGCCGGGTCCACGTCGGCCCCATCGTGAGCTTGGTCTTCGAGAACCGCGACACCATCCGCTTTCAGATCCAGGAGATGGCTCGGGTCGAAAAGCTCTTCAGCGACGAAGCCATCGAGGGCGAGCTGCGGGCCTACAACCCGCTCATCCCCGAGCCGGGTTCGCTGTCGGCCACCCTCTTTATCGAGTTGACCAGCGAGCCGGCCCTGCGTGAGTGGCTGCCCCGTCTGGTGGGCGTCGAGACGATGGTGGATCTGTGCATCGGCTCCGGCACCGATGAGATCGTGATGCGCTGCACCCCGGATCCCGACCACGAAAAGCAGCTCACCCGCGACGAGATCACCGCCGCGGTGCACTACGTCCGGTGGGATCTCACCCCCGAACAGATCGACGCCTTCGCCACCTCACCCGTCCGGGTGGCGGTGCGTCATCCCGAATACGATCACGACTCCGAGCTGAGCGCCGAGGCCCACGCCGAGCTGGTGGCCGATCTCCGGAGCTGACCGTTTTCGGTCCCCTCAGGGCCCGAGCGAGACTGCGATGCAGGTCAGGGGCCGTTTTCTGGCGCGCCTGGACGGATTCATTTGGACACCGAGGGGCCGGGCGACGATACTCGACCCTTCGTATCCAGCCTCTCGCCTCGAGGAGTTGAGCAGTCCCGATGAACCAGCAGTGGCGGTCCAAGTCAGCCTGCCAGGGACTCGACCCCGAGATCTTCTACCCGCTCGACGACGACGAATCCGAAGAGGCGAAGGCCATCTGCGCCGTCTGCTCGGTGCGGGAAGCCTGCCTTGAACATGCGCTCGGCCACCGTGAGAAGGACGGCGTGTGGGGCGGGGCGACCGAGCGGGATCGCCGGCGGATGATCCGCCAGCGTCGCCGTACCGCCTGACCCATCTTGGGGACCGGCGACGAGGGGCGGGCTCGACCCGCCCGATGGGGAAGGAAGGCCGAATGAGCGTCACGCTGGACGAACTCGGGGGCTGGCGAGCCATCCTGCTCCAGCTCACCTCGGGGCGGGACCTCACCGCCGATGAAGGCCGCGCCGCCATGACCGAGATCCTGGCCGGACGGGCCACCGATGCCCAGATCGCGGCCTACATCGTGGCCCTGCGCATGAAGGGCGAGGCGGTGGACGAGGTGTCCGGCATGGTCGACGCCATGCTCGAGGCATCCGACCCCATCACCTTGCCGCCCGAGGCCGCTGACGCGGTTGACATCGTGGGCACCGGGGGTGGCGCCAGCCGCCAGTCCCACGCCCTCAACGTGTCCACCATGGCCGCCTTCGTGGCCGCCGGTGCTGGCGCCTACGTGTGTAAGCACGGCAACCGCAAGGCCACCTCCACCAGCGGGTCGTTCGACTTCCTGGAGGCCCTGGGGGTGTCCATCGACCTCGACGGGGCCGGGGTGGCCCGCTGCGTGGCCGAGGCCCACGCCGGCTTCTGCTTCGCCCGGGCCTTTCATCCCGCCATGCGTCACGCCGGGCCGGTGCGGGCCGAGTTGGGCATCCCCACGCTGTTCAACTTCATCGGGCCGCTGTCCAACCCGGCGCGGGTCACCCGTCAGGTCATCGGCGTGAACGATCCCGCCATGGCCGCGACGGTGGTGGGGGTGTTGCTCCGACGTGGCGCCCAGCGGGCCATGGTGGTGCACGGCCACGACGGCATGGACGAGCTCACCATCACCGGCCGCTCCACCGTGTGGGAGGTCCGCGACGGCGACGTGTTGCAGTACGAGTTCGATCCCCAGACGCTCGGCCTTGCAGTGGTGGACATCGACCAGATCGCGGGAGGGGACGCGGTGGCCAACGCCGCCATTGCGGCACGGATCTTCGCCGGTGAGGCTGGGGCCCACCGCGACATCGTCACCCTCAACGGGGCCGCCGCCTTGGTCGTGGCCGGCGTGGCCGACGATCTCGCCACCGGGCTGACCCAGGCCCAAGCATCCATCGACGACGGGCACGCCGCGGACGTCGTCCGCCGACTCGTCGAGATCTCCGCTACCGCGGCCGCGGGCCGGCCCTGAAGCCAACGGCGGCCGAACGAAACGCCGAACGAAAC
>DHIQ01000121.1:360-4754 GCA_002403895.1 Candidatus Neomicrothrix sp. UBA4742 | reverse complement strand
GTCCCGGCCGGCCGGGACATGGCCGAAAGGCGAACAGCCAGGCGTTCCACCTCGACGACCTGGGGCTCCATCGCGCTGAGCAGGCCCCGCCGGTAGCTCCGGGGATGGCTGGCCGCGACCACCAAGTGCTGGTCGAGCTCCACGCATTGGTACTCGAGCTCACGGCGCAGGTCGTCCACCGACAGGCTGGGTGTCGAACGGTCTCGGCGCGACGGGGCCAGGTGGATCATGGCCACCGCGGTGCGCAGGCGCCGGTGCAGGCGGGCGGCCCGCGTGGGCGCCCACAACCACAAGAGGCGAGCCGGACTCTTGACCGCGGGGCTGACCCGATTGGCTCGCGCCAGCCGCCAGCGCAGCATCACGAAGCCGAGCGTGGCGAGCGCCACCCAGGTCAGGGTGACCGCCATCAGGGCGACGAGGACTTCGCGCATGCCCCGAGGGTACCGGCTCCGGTGACCTTGCGTTCCTCGACAGCGGCTTCCGCCGCTGTGGCACGCAAGGTCGGCCGCCAGGGGAAAGGTACCGCCCGTCAGCGGCGGGCGCGGCGGGCCGTGTCGACCGGCTGCCGGGGATCGAATGAGGGCAGGCGGGGAAGGGGCGAAGCCAACCCGTACTCGGCTGACAGGAGGCTCACCTGCTGGGCGTGGGATTCCAACCAGGCGGCCACGCACGAGAGTTCGTCGGCGAGGTCCCGCGGGAGTGCCGGCGGCGGACCGTCATCGACCACCACCATCACGTTGCGGGGCCTAGGGTGATCACTGGCCCCGACCCCGAACGGCAGTGCGGCGGTGACGCCGTCTCCGATCGTCGCCGACGGAGCGTCGACCGGCCACGCCTGGCGGAGTTGGCCGTCGCGCAACTCGACCCCGCCCGCGCCACGGACCTCCATCAGTACGCGTCCCGACCGGGCCAACCCATCGAGTCGACGCTGGCGGCGCAGCGCCTGGGTCAGCGCCGCCGCCCGCTCTCGAACGTCGGCGGCCTCTTCGTAGCGCTGCTCGGCGGCCAATGCCTGCATGCGGCGATCGAGCGGGTCGAGCAACAGGGCGGGATCGTGGCGCAGGCCTCGTACCGCTCGGGCAACCACCTCGGCGTATTGCTCCCGGCTCACGTCTCCCGCGCACGGACACGCCGCCACCCCCAACTGCGCCGGGGCACAGGCCGCGCTGCGGACCGCGCGCCCAGGCGTGGCCGTGCACCGGCGCAGGGGAATCGCCGTCTCGATGGCCTCGGCCACCCGTTTCGCCGCCTGGGTGGAGGGCAGCGGACCGAGGTACAGCGCGCCGTCGTCCTTGGCTACGCGCACCACCGACAGCCGCGGGTAAGGCTCATTGAGGGTCAGTTTGAGGTAGGGATAGCGCGTCCAGTCCTTGGCCCGGCGGTTGAAGCGGGGGAGATGCTCGTGGATGAGCCGCACCTCGACCACCGCTGCCTCGAGGGTGGTCGAACAGCAGCGATGGTCGATTGTCTGAGTCTCCCGGAGGAGCTGGCCGACCTTGCGCCGGTTGTCGCCCGAGAAATAGGAGCGCACCCGTGACCGCAGGTTGGTGGCCTTGCCCACGTACAGCACCCTCCCGGCCCGGTCGCGGAACAGGTACACGCCCGGCGTTCGGGGCAAGCGACTGGTCAGGGTCAGCTTCGAGGCCTGGGCGTGGCCGGCCATGGTCGGCAACGTCAGCAAGTCATCGAGACCGGTCACGCCGAGGCCCGCCGCCCGCTCGAGCAGCAGGTGCAAGAGGTCGGCGGTGGCCAGCGCGTCGTCGAGGGCCCGGTGGCTGGGTTGGTGGTCAAGGCGGAACCGGTCGGCGAGAGTGCCCAGCTTGCAGTTCGGGACCTCGTCTCGCACCAACCGCCGGGCCAGGGCGCAGGTGTCGATCGACCGGTTGGCCAGGCGCGGTCGCTCCGAGCGGGCCAGAGCGGCCTGCAGGAAGCTGAGGTCGAAGCGCACGTTGTGGCCGACCACCACCGCCTCCCCCACGAACTCGAGCAGGGTGGGCAGCACGGTCTCGATGCGAGGGGCGGGCACGACCATGGCCTGGGTGATGCCGGTGAGCACGGTGATCACCGGGGGAATCGCCGCCCCCGGGTTGACCAGCGTCTGGAACGTGCCCAGGCACACGCCGCCGCGCGTCTTCACCGCTCCGATCTCGGTGATACCGCACCGCTCGGCCGAGCCACCGGTCGTCTCCAGGTCGATCACGCAGAACGTGACGTCGTGCAATGGCACGCCCAGGTCGTCGAAGCTGCGCTGTAGGAGACTCATCCCACAGGTGTACCGAACAGATGTTCGTCTCGTCAAGTGGGCTCGGCCCGCTAGAATCGGCTGGTGCCTTCGACCCGTTACCGCTGCACCGCGTGCGGCAATCTCACTCGCTTCGACGTGACCTCGACCGTCCGCAGTCGGGCCTTCCACCATTACACGGTGGGCGGCGAGCTCGAACGCCAGGATGTCGAGATCCTCAATGAGTCGGTCGAGGACGTGTCGTGTCGCTGGTGTGGCTCGGGCGGATCGGTGGTAGAGCTCTCGGCCGACGATGCCCTCGCCGAGCCGCAAGAAGCTCCCGAACCGGCGTAGGCAACGGCCGCCCTGGCAGCGGGGTTTCCTACGCCGATTCGCCGGTCGGGGTGGGCCGGCTGGGATCACTCCATCAGATCACTGTCATACCCCCTTCGTAGGCTTCGGGGTGGGTGGAGCAGCCGTCAACGGCTGGTCCTCGAACCGACGGAGTCCCCGATGCCCTCGACCGACGAACCCCTCACCATCGACTGCGACGAGTGCGTCATGCAGGCCACCACCGCATGCGATGACTGTGTGGTCACGTTCCTCTGTTCCCGCGAGCCGGACGACGCCTTGGTGGTCGATGTGTCTGAAGTCCGAGCGTTGCGTCTGCTGGCCGACACCGGTCTCACCCCGCCCCTGCGCCACCGGCGCCGCACCGGTTGAGCGAGCCGGCGGACGGCCCGTCCCGCTCGTCGTGTCACGATGACGGCGTGTTGAGCCGCGCCTACGCCGACGAGATCTGCGCGGTGGGCCGTGCCGCCGGCCTCGACCGGGTGGGGGTGGCGTCGGCCGCCCCGTTCACCGACACCCGCGTCGTGCTCGAACGGCGCAAGGCCGAGGGCCTGGCCGGATCGATGCAGTTTACCTACCGCAACCCGGCCCGCTCGACCGAGCCGGACCGGGCGCTGGCCGGCGCTGCGGCCCTGGTCGTCGGCGCCCGCCGCTACGACCGCGAGGTTCCCCCGCCACCGCGACGGGGGCGGGTCCCCGCTCGGGTGGCCCGCTACGCCGCCGGCGACCACTACGGCGAGCTGCGCCGCGGTCTCGATGTCGTCGCCGCACGCCTGGAGGCCGACGGATGGTCGGCCCGGGTGGTGATCGACGACAACGCCCTCGTCGACCGGGCCGCCGCCCATCGAGCCGCGCTCGGGTGGTTCGGCAAGAACGCCAACATCCTGGTGCCCGGGATCGGGAGCTGGGTCGTGCTCGGCTCCGTGCTCACGACGGCGCCGCTGCCGCCGGCCGACGAGCCGGTGGCCGACGGCTGCGGCTCCTGTCGCCGCTGCCTCGACGGGTGCCCTACAGGGGCGATCATCGAACCCGGAGTGGTCGATGCCCGCCGGTGCCTGGCCTGGTTGGTGCAGGCCGAGGGGGTCTTCCCTGACGAGCACCGGGTCGCTCTCGGGAACCGCCTCTACGGGTGCGACGACTGTCAGGAGGTGTGCCCACCCTCTCGCCGCGCCGACCCCACGACCACCGCCAACACGCCGACGCCGACCATCGAGTCCGAAGCGTGGGTGGATGTGGTCGAAGTGCTGGCTGCCGATGACGACGCCCTGCTCGACCGCTTCGGGCGCTGGTACATCCCCAAGCGCGAGCCGCGCTACCTGCGGCGCAATGCGCTGGTGGTGCTGGGCAACACCGCTTCGGCGACGAACCCCGACGTCCGCGACGCCCTCACCCGAGCCCTCGGTTGCGGCGACGCCCTCGTCGCCGCCCACGCCGTCTGGGCGGCCCGCCGCCTGGACGCCGACGACCTGGTGGCCACCGCCCTGGCCGACGGTGGCCTCGACGGAACCGATCCGATGGTGCGGGCCGAGCTCGATCGGGCCATCGCGGCGCGAGGTGGGTCGTGAGTAACCTGCTCGTCACCAACGACTTTCCGCCCAAGGTCGGGGGGATCCAGTCCTACCTGTGGGAACTGTGGCGCCGCCTGCCGCCCGGCGACGTGACCGTGCTCACCACGCCGCACCCCGGCGCCTACGCCTGGGATGCCCAGCAGCCGTTCCGGGTGGAGCGCACCACCGAGCGGGTGCTGCTCCCTACCAGCTCCCTCCGTCGTCGTATCGACCGCCTGGCCGCTGAAGTCGACGCCCGCCTCGTGCTGCTGGAT
>DHIQ01000121.1:0-142 GCA_002403895.1 Candidatus Neomicrothrix sp. UBA4742 | reverse complement strand
GACGCCCGCCTCGTGCTGCTGGATCCCGCGCTCCCCGTGGGGCTGGTCGGGCCGCGGTTGGAGCGCCCCTACGGCATCGTCCTGCACGGCGCCGAGGTCACCTTCCCCGGTCGTCTCCCGGGCGCCCGCGCCGTGCTCGGCC
>DHIQ01000118.1:616-2667 GCA_002403895.1 Candidatus Neomicrothrix sp. UBA4742 | reverse complement strand
CCGCGAGCGCCGCCGGGTCGAGGCCATCGAACAGGCCGACCTCGATGGACTCGGCGACGAGCAGGTCCGACTCGTGGAAGATCCGGACGAGTCGCTCGCCCCGGCCCGTCAAGCTCCACCCGTCGAGGTATTCCCAGGCTTCGAGCAGTTGGAGGACCTGGTCGAAGCGGCGGGCCAGGGACTCGGTTCGGCCCCGCACCTGCCGAGTGAGATCCGCCACCTCGCGAGCCACCCGCTCGACCTGGCGGGCCGCCCGCAGGTGGGTGTCGCGCGCGGGGCAGTCGTCGATGGGGTGCGTGAGCGGCTCGGGGCCGTTCGGTTCATCGCCGTCAGCGTCGGCTCGACCGGACTGGTCCGTCGCCGTCCGCGGTCGGCGGCGGCTCGACGGCTCGAGCGAGTGCAGCCCCTCGCTGACCTCTTGTTGGAAGCCCTTGTCGTGGGGGGCGAAGGGCACCGGGAGAGTCAAGCGACCCACGATCTCAGGACTATCGCGAAAGTCGGTGCTTCCCAAGTTGAGCACCCGGCGCTGTGGGGTGATGACCCGCACCCGGACGGCGCCTCCCCGTCGGCGAGCGACGGTGAGCACCGCTACTCGACCCCCCGACTTGCCTCCTTCGAGCAGCACGACGTCGCCGGGCCGGAGACGACCCAGCGCCTCGTCGACGTCACGTCGCGGTGACGGAGCCACCACCGCGCGCTGGTCGCCGATGAGGGCCCGGTACTCATCGATGTCACCCAGCTCGCACTGGGCCTCGGCTCGCAGTTCGGCCAAGGCGTGCTCCCGGCGGGCCAGCCGGGTCTCCATGCGCACCACCGCGCTGTCGGCCTGGAACTGGGCGAACGACAGGTTCAGCAGGTGATGGGCGACGTCCGCCGTATAACGCCGGACAAGGTTCGCCGCCATGTTGTACGTCGGGCGGAACGACGAGGTCAGCACGAAGCTGCGACTGGCCGCCAGCCCCGCAACCTCGGCGAAGGCCACGAACGGCGACCACAGCACCACCGCGTAGCCCTCGGTGTCGATCCCCCGGCGCCCTGCCCGACCGGTGATCTGGGTGTACTGGCCTGGGCTCAGGAACTCATGGCGCTCGCCGGTGAACTTGGTCAGCTTCTCGATGACCACCGTGCGGGCCGGCATGTTGATACCCAAGGCGAGGGTCTCGGTGGCGAACACCACGCGCACCAAGCCTTGGGCGAAGCATGCCTCGACGGCCTCCTTGAACGGCGGCACCATCCCGGCATGATGGGAGGCGATCCCCGCCTCGAGCCCCGCCAGCCAGCGGTCGTAGCCGAGGACATCCAAATCGTCGTCGGTGAGGGCAGTCACGTGCTCCTCGACGATCTCGCGGATCTGCGCCCGTTCACCGGGCTCGGTGAGGCGCAGACCTGCATCCAGGGCAGCCTGCACCGCGTCGTCGCAGGCCGCCCGGCTGAAGATGAAATAGATGACCGGTAGGAGCTCCCGGTCGCGCAATACGTCGATGACCTCGACCCGCCGTGACGTGAACCAACGCCGACGAGGACGCCCCCGCCCCGGCACCGCCACCTCGGCATCGAAGCGATCGCCCTCAGGATTTGGTCGGCCGTCCACCAACGCGGGGAGCAGGTGAGGCTCCTCCGCCGACTTGTCGCCCACCAGATAGAGGTTGGCGAGCTCCACCGGCCGTTCGGTCTCGATGACGGTGGCCGTTGGCCCGCGCACCGTGCCGATCCATTCAGACAGCTCGGCCGCGTTCGACACGGTGGCCGACAGGCACACCAGCCGGACCTCGGGCGGGAGGTGGATCATGACCTCTTCCCACACCGGGCCCCGATAGGCATCCTGGAGGTAGTGCACCTCGTCCAGCACGACGCAACGCAGCCCGCTCAATGCCCCGGAGCGGCTGTAGATCATGTTGCGCAACACTTCGGTGGTCATAACCACGATCGGAGCATCACCGTTGATGGCGTTGTCCCCCGTCAGCAGCCCCACCAGCTCCCGACCATGGCGGCGCACCAGGTCGTGGTACTTCTGGTTCGACAGCGCCTTGATGGGGGTGGTGTAGAACGCC
>DHIQ01000118.1:0-367 GCA_002403895.1 Candidatus Neomicrothrix sp. UBA4742 | reverse complement strand
AGGTCGGGTCCGGCCGGCTCGATCACGAAGTGCCGGCCTTCTCGGTCTTCTCCGCTTTCTTCCGCTTGCGACGGTTGAGGTAGCGCCCGATGAGAATGGAGAGCTCGTAGAAGATGTACATGGGGATGGCCAGGGCCAGCATGCTGATGGGATCGCCGCTGGGGGTGATCACGGCCACCACCACCAAGATGATGATGAGGGCCTGGCGGCGGTGCTTGGCCAGCCAAGCGGGCTGCACCACGCCGGCGATTTGCATGCCCACCAAGATGATGGGGAACTCGAAGCCCGCGCCGAAGACGAGCATCATGAACATGATGAGCTTGAGGTAGCTGGGTCCCGTGTAGAAGGGCTGTCTCTTATACACATC
>DHIQ01000112.1:3725-6333 GCA_002403895.1 Candidatus Neomicrothrix sp. UBA4742 | reverse complement strand
GGCGATCTCCTCGAGGCTGAACCGGTCGGAGCCGAAGGTGCCGAGCCCGATGGCTGGGATCTTGGCCCCACTGGCGAGGGTGAACGCCGGAACGAGGGCAGGGTCAACGGTGGTGGTGATGGTGGTCATGGTCACTCCTGGGTCGGGTTGGGGGCGAAGAGCAGCTTGCCGGTGACGGCTCCGGGTGTCTGGAACAGCTCGAAGGCCTCCATCACTTGCTCAAGGGAATAGGTGCCGTGAATGAGGTCGTCGGTGATCCGAAGCCTGCCGTCGGCCACACACTCGGCCGTCAGGCTCCACTCCGGCCCTGGGAAGGGGGCGCTGTAGGACATCCAGGATCCGGTGAGTCGGAATTCCTTCCGATTCATCAGCTCGAAGGTGGCGTGGTCGAAGTGGAGGTCCGCATGGCTGGTGCCGATGAAGCACACACCGGCGTGGGATCCGGCCAGCTGGAAGGCAAGGCTCATTGTGGCGTTCTGGCCAGCGGTCTCGAACACGTAACCGAACCCGCCCCCGCCCTGCCACGCGCGAACTGCAGCCAGGAAGTCCGGCTCACGCGAGTCGAAAGTTGCGTCCGCGCCGAACGCGGCGGCTGTGGCGAGCCGGGCAGGGTTGACGTCTACTACGGCCACCCGGGCGGCGCCGAGGATTCTTGCCCACTGCATGGTGAACAGCCCAATGGTGCCCGCACCCAGCACGATCACATCCTCGCCACCAGTGAAACCGACGTGACGCACGCCGTGCAGCGCGACGGTGGACGGCTCGAAGAAGGCGATGTCACGGAAGGGCACGCTGTCGGCCACCACGGTGAGGTTCCGCACCGGAGCGACCACGTATTCGGCGAGGCCGCCGTTCACCCTGGAGCCGATGAAGCTGTAGTTGGGGCACTGCGAGTAATGGCCGAGCCGGCACTGCTCGCAGTCGTGGCACGGGAGCAGGGGAGCCACCGCCACTCGCTGGCCGACCAGGGCTGGGTCAACGCTGTAGCCAACTGCTGCGACTTCACCAGCGATCTCATGGCCGAGCACCAAGGGGTAGAAGTGGGCACCGTCGCTGAGGACGCGAGGGATGTCGGAGCCGCAGACTCCGGTCATCATGACTCGCACCAGCGCCTCGCCAGGCCCGGGTTCCGGGGCGGGGATCTCCTCGACCCGTACGTCCCGCTGTCCGTGCAGCACGGCTGCCTTCATCTGATCTCCATTCGTCAACGGGTGAACCCCGCAAGTTGATGCATCCCTGTGGCCATTGCCGGATACAGCCCGGCATAGATGGCGAAAAGCCGGTCGTAGCGGGCAGTGGCTGCTGGGTCGGGGGTGTAGCTGACTCCGCGGTGCACCCAGCGGTCCACCAGGTCTTCGACGGCGCCGCCGCCGGTGCCAATGGCGGCCAGCATTGCCGCCCCCAGCGGGGTGGCGTTCTCGTTGGCGCTCACGCTCAGTGGCACCCCGGTCACGTCGGCCTTGATCTGCATCCACAGCGGGCTCTTCGTCGCCCCGCCGATGGCGAGCAGTTCTGCCACTCGTGCGCCCGCGCCTGCCGCCACTTCAAGGTTGTGTCGCAGGGCGAACGCCACACCCTCCATGACGGCCCGGTAAAGCTGTGCCCGCCCGGTGGTGAGGGTGAGGCCGACAAAGGCGCCACGGGCGTCGGCATCCCACAGAGGCGAGCGTTCCCCCAGCAGGTAGGGCAAGAACACCAGGCCGTCCGAGCCCAGGGGCGCGGTAGCGGCCAGTGCCGACACCTCCTCGAAGGTGCCTCGGCCGGCGGCAGCTGCGGCCAGCCGTTCGGCCTCGCCGGCCACCCGGGTAATCCACGCGAGGCTGGCCGATCCGGCCACCGTCCCGCCCTGCAGGAGCCAGCTGCCGGGCACCACGTGCCGGGACAGGATCAGCCGCTCGTCAGCGACCGGTGCGTCCATCGCGATCGACATGCCGCCAGCCTGCCCGCCCTGCTCCTGGGTCTGGCCCGGCCGGAACACCCCGGCGCCCAGGGTGCCGCAGGCCGCGTCCAGACCACCGGCAACCACGGGCGTGCCGGGCGGGAGACCAGTTGCCGTGGCGGCGGCAACGGTCACCCCGCCGACAACGGCGGAGGGTTCGACGGCCGAAGGGAAGAGGCCGGGGTCAATGCCCAGCCGGGCGGCGAGGTCCGCGTTCACGGCACCGGTGGCGACGTCGACGAAGTGCAGGCCGTAGCCCTGGGAGTGCTCCTGGGTGGCCAGGCCGGTGAGGGCCATCACCACGACGCTGTTGCATTGGAGGAACCAGCGCGTGCGGGCGAACATCTCGGGCGCGTTCCGCTGGAACCACAGCACCTTGGCGGTGGTGTAGCTCGGACTCAGCCGGTTGCCGGCGACGGCGAGGATGTCGGCCGCAGGGACTGTGCCGAGCAGCTCGTCGCAGATCGGCTGGGCCCTGGTGTCCATCCAGATCGGTGTGTTCGCCAGGATCGTGCCCTCGGCGTCCACCGGAACGCAGGCCCAGCTCTGCCCGTCCACGCCGACGCCTCGCACGTTCGCGGGCTCGAAGGCGCCGGAGGCGCAGACCTCTGCGACGGTGGCGAAAGCGCCGGCCACCCAGGCCTTCGGGTCCTGCTCCGCCCAGCCGGG
>DHIQ01000112.1:0-3520 GCA_002403895.1 Candidatus Neomicrothrix sp. UBA4742 | reverse complement strand
TTGGTTGGGCCCATCGACTCCCCCTTGAGGGCGAAACGTTTTGCCTCAGGCTACTGGATGTCTGCATGGGAGGACAAGAGCAGACCGAATCGTTTCGTGTTATCCAAAACATCCATTGACAAGGGATTGAGTTGCTGTAAGGCTGACGGCTACGAAACGTTTCGCTACCAGACGGGTTCGCTATGGCAGCCACCTACAAGGACATCCGGCGCATGACCGGGCTGTCCCTGGCGACCATCTCCAAGCACTTCAACGGCGGAAACGTGACCTACGCCAACCGGGTCCTGATCGAGCACGCAGCTCGTGACCTCGGCTACCGGGTCAATGACTTCGCCCGCGGGCTGCGTAGCCGGCGTTCGATGACCCTTGGCGTGGTGCTGGCCGAGCTGAACTCCACGTTCAACACCACCATCGTGTCGGCCATGGAGGAACGGCTGCGCGAGGCCGGCTACGGCACGATCATCTGCGACTCCCGCGGCAGCTCCCAGGCCGAGGCGGAGTCGATCCGCTTCCTGATCGGCAAGATGGTTGACGGGATTGTCATCGTCCCCGTCGGCGATGACGTCGAGGGTCTGGACGCCGCCGCCGAACGCGGCGTGCCGGTCGTCGCCATCGACCGGGCGATCGCCAACGCCGCCGTTGATGCTGTCGTCATCGACAACCGGACAGCGATCGCGTCCGCCTGCGAGCTGCTCGCCGGTGCCGGCCACACCAAGGTCGCCCTCCTGGCCGGCCCGGACAGCACCTTCACCATGCGGGAGCGCCGGCTCGGCTTTCGCCAGGCGGTCAAGCGCCACACAGGCAAGCTGCCCGCCCGGACCCTGACCCAACCGGACAACGTGAGCATCGAAGGCGGATACGACGGCTTCCGGCGCCTCATGCGGCTCGCCACGCCACCCACGGCCATCGTCTGCGCGAACTACGAGTTCACCCTCGGAGCCATCATCGCCCTGAACGAACTGGGCCCCGACGCCAGTGCCCCCGCCATCGTCGGCTTCGACAACCTCGATCTGGCCCGAATTATCCGGCCGCGCCCCACTTTCGTCGTCCAGCCCGTGGCGCAGATCGCGACCCGCGCCGCGGAGATGATCCTCCAACGGGTCCACGGCGAGGCAACCGAGGGACCCCAGACCGTTGTGCTCGACACCGAGCTGGTCGTCGGCGACGCATCCACCTACGTTCTCGCCAGGAGCAGGTCGTGACCATCCTCACAGTCACCCTCAACGCAGCAATCGACAAGCGCTACGACGTCGCCGGCATCACGATCGGCGCAGTGCAGCGCGTAGCGACAGTGACCGCCAGTGCGGGTGGCAAGGGCCTCAATGTCTCCCGCGGGGCCCAGCTGTGTGGCCAGCACATCGTTGCCACCGGCTTCGTTGCGGGCTTCGCCGGGCAATTCGTGACCAGCCAACTCGCAGTCAACGGTATGCAGGACGAGTTCATTCGAGTGGCCGGCGAGACCCGCACCTGCATCAACATCATCGACGGCAACGGCACCTCCACCGAATTCCTTGAGCCGGGGGTGACCGTCACTGCGACCGACCTGGCCGCGTTGGTTGCCCGGTTCGAGGAACTGCTGCCCAGCGTGGACGTGGTGACCCTTTCCGGCAGCGCCCCCTCCGGTTGCCCCGAGGACGTCTACGTGCCGCTCATCCAGGCGGCCCGGCGGGCCGGCCGCCCGGTGATCCTTGACACCAGCGGCGCCCTGCTGCGAGCCGGCCTGGCCGCCGCCCCCACGGTCGTGAAGCCGAACCGGGAGGAGCTGGCCGCCCTGGTTGGCACCAAACTGGACGACCTGGCCTCAGTGATCGACGCCGCCCGGAGCCTGTGCATGCAGGGCCCGACGTGGGTGGTGGTGTCCCTCGGTGCTGACGGGGCTCTGGCAGTCAGCATCGAAAACGCGGTCGAAGTGGCTGCGCCGAAGGTGGTTGCAGTGAACCCTGTCGGCTGCGGTGACGTGCTGGTCGGCGGGCTTGCCACCGGGCTCGCGTCCCACCTCGACGTTGACGCGGCACTGCCACTAGCCGTCCGTGTGTCCGCCGCGGCCGCCGCTCACCCCGAGACCGGCCGATTCGACCCGGCCTACGCGGCCACTCTCCAAGTTTCCACAACCATCCTCTGAAAGTGACATCCCTATGCTGACCACGCAACTCACCCACCCGACGCTGCTGGCCGCCCTTGCCGCGGCCGGTCACGGCTCCAAGGTGCTGATCGCCGACTCCAACTACCCCCACGCCACCGCCCACGGGCCCAACGCCCAGGTCGTCCACCTAAACCTCAGTCGCGGCCTTGTGAACGGCCCGGACGTGCTCACGGCGATCACCAGTGTGATCAAGGTGGAGAGTGCCGCGGTGATGGCGCCTGGCACCGACCTGCTACCGGTCCATGAGGAGTACCGGCAGTTGCTCGGCGCCGATGTGCCCCTGGAGATCATGGAGCGGTTCGCCTTCTACGAGGCCGCCCGTGGCCAGGATCTCGCGCTGCTGGTGGCCACCGGCGAGGACCGGATCTACGCCAACCTGCTGCTCACCGTCGGCGTGGCGTCGGGCAACTGATGCTCGCCTCGCTGCGCGAACTTGCCCTCGCCGCCCAGCGGGCCGGCACCGGGTTGGGCGCCTTCAATGTGATCCACCTCGAGCACGCCACCGCCTTCGTCAAGGCCGCCGAACGGGCCGGACGGCCGGTAGTACTGCAGATCTCGGAAAATGCCGTGAAGTACCACGGCGCGCTGGAGCCGATCTGCCTGGCAACGCTCGCCGTGGGGCGGGCGGCGTCGGTGCCGGTGGCTGTACACCTCGACCACGCCGAGGACACAGCGCTGGTGGCCGAGGCCGTCGAACTGGGCGTCTCCTCCGTCATGTACGACGGATCAAAGCTGCCCGACGCGGCAAACCGTGAGACCACGAGAGCGATGGTGGCGCTGTGTCACGCCGCCGGGGTGGATGTGGAGGCAGAACTCGGCGAGGTGGGCGGCAAGAACGGCGTCCACGACCCGTCGGCGCGCACATCACCCGCGGACGCGGCAGCCTTCGTCACCGACACCGGCGTTGACCTATTGGCAGTGGCCGTTGGCTCCTCGCACGCCATGACCACCCGCGACGCGCACCTCGATGAGGACCTGATCCGGGCCATCCGCGAGGCGGTGTCGGTGCCGCTGGTGCTGCACGGATCCTCCGGTGTGTCGGATGCCGGGATGCAGGCGGCGATCGCCGCCGGCATGACCAAGATCAACGTCTCCACCCATCTCAACCAGGTCTTCACGGGCTCCGTCCGCGAGTCGCTGGTTGCCGACCTCACCATGGTGGACTCACGCAAGTGGATGAAGCCCGCTCGAACTGCGGTCGAGCATGAGGCCTACCGGCTCCTCAGCCTCTACGACCCCGAATGATCAGGGAGAAAGCCGGTCCGGACTAGTTGCCGGCCCCGGCCTCGGTGTACTTGATGCCTCCATCCACGCTCTGGACGCCGCCCCGCGCGCCTTGGCGACGTGACTTCTTGTACGTGTCGACGGCCTTGCGGG
>DHIQ01000104.1 GCA_002403895.1 Candidatus Neomicrothrix sp. UBA4742 | reverse complement strand
GTAGGTGACGAAGACGCCGACATCCGTACCCGCATAGAGCGTGTCCGGATAGCTCGCATCGAGCTGGAGGGAGTTGACCGGATTGTCAGGCAGGTTCGCGCTGATGTCGGTCCAGCTGACGCCGGCGTTGGTCGTCTTGAACACGTGGCCGGGATGCCCGGGAGTCGCGGCGTTGAACCCGTTGAACGCCGCGAAGGCGATCCGGTCGTTGGATCGGTCGACGGCGATATCGCTGACCGGCCGGTTCGGGAAGATGTAGGCGCCGACCCGATTCCAGGTCGGGTTGAGGTTGGTGACCGCGTCGGGGCTGAACTGGACCCAGCCCTCCAGCGTGCCTGCATAGACGCCGTTCCCACCGCTCGACATGCCGATCGCGCTGATGTCGCAGCCGCGAGCGCCATTGGGAGCAGTCCCCGTGCAGCCGGACGTGAGGTCCGGGCTGATGGCGGTCCAGTGGACGGCGGCGGCGTCATCCGCCTTGGCATTGTCTGTCCGATAGACCCGGTAGGTGCCCAGGAACAGCTGGTTCGGGTTGGCCTGGTTCATGATCTCCGGGACGTAGAACTCCGAGCGGTCGGTCAGGTCGATGCCGCCCGTGATGAACGAGTTCGTGAAGAAGTTCCCGCCGTCGGTATTCCGATACGGGCTGATGCCGAAGTAGTTGCCATACACGAAGTTCTCATCAGTCGGATCGACGAGGACCTGACCGCCGTCCCCGCTCTCGACATCGAACCACGTGTTGCTGAAGATCGACTTTTTGAGGGTGCCGTTGTCCTGGGTGCCGCCCCATACGCGCGCGGGAAGGGTCGGGACGTTGGCGATGCTGGTGAACTGGGTGATGGCCAGCCCGGTCCGGTGGGTCACGGCGGCAGTGCTCGGGTTGACCGTGCCGTTCAGATCGATCCAGTCGGGATGGGTGACCGTCTCGCCGGCGAGCCGGCCGCCTTGGTGGTTGGAGGTCCAGACGCCGCCGTCATTGCCGATCATGATCTGCGCGGTGTTCGCGGGGTTGATGGCGATGGCGTGATAGTCGGGATGGAGGTCCCAGCCCAGGTCCTTCCACGTCTGGCCACCGTCGGTCGAGCGGAAGACGCCACCCGAACCCGTGCCGTAGTTGAACAGGCCGAGGGCGTAGACCGTCTTCGGATCCTTCGGGTCGACCGCGATGACGTTGTCATAGAAGCACTGGCTCCCGCAGTAGCCCGAGACGTTGTCGACGCTGTTCGGGGTCCCTGCCGGCAGGAGCGTCCAGGCGCCGCCACCGACCGACTTCCAGATCCGCGAAGGCTGGTTGGTCGTACCGATGGTCCACTCGAACCCGGCGTACAGCACGGAGGGCTGGCCATTGGGATGCGAGATGCCGAGCGCGAAGCGGGTCCCGCCGCCGGTCCCGAAGGTGGCGTTGGCGGGGATGCCGGCCATGAACCTGGTCCATTTCTTGCCGTAGTCGGTGGAGCGGTAGATGCCGTCGCCCCAGAAGGCCGCGTAGAAGATGTTCGGCTGCGTCGGGTCCTCGACGAGATCGGTCGCGCCGTGGGCTTCGTCCGCGACCTTGCGCAGGGTCCAGCTCACGCCGCCGTTATGCGATTCCCAGATGCCGTATTTCGAGGTGTCCGGCGGTGTCTGCCGGCGGCTGCCGGCTCGTCCGCGGAGCACCGCGGCCCACACGCGGAGTGGATTGTGCGGATCGACGACGAGCTTCGAGATCGACACGCCATGGAAGGTGTTGCCACTGACGTTCGCCCAATGGATCCCGCCGTCGGTCGACTTGAGGACCCCGTCGCCGAAGTAGCTGTCACCGGACAGGTTTCCCTCGCCGGTGCCGGCGTAGACGATCGCGTCGTTGGACGGCGCGATGGCGATGGCGCCGATCGACAGGGTCGACTGATCGTCGGTCCTGGCGGTCCAGGCCCCGGTGGTCTCGTCGTAGGTCCAGATCCCGCCCTGCGCGCCGCCCAGGATCTTCTGGCCGTTGCTCGGGCGGATGGCGAGCGCGCTCACGCGACCGGACACGGCGTAGAAACTGTTGGAACCGCGAGTGACCTGGACGATCGGGTTCGGGCTGATCTCGGTCCACGGCGAGGGGAAGGTCGTCGGCGAGACCGCGGCGATCGTCTTCTTGAGGTGCTTGCCCGCCTTGGCGGCAGCCGCCCTGGCCTGGCCGGCCTGGGTGATGGTCAGCCGCTTGTCGCCGGCGGTGCGGCGGGTGACCATCGCGTCGTTCTGCTTGAGGAGTTGCTCGGCGGGATCATCTCCCGCGTCGAGTGGCAGTCGGCCCGGCTGGAGGTACGGGGTGACCTGCGGGTCGCCCGTCGGTGGAACGGTCAACGGCCCGCCCTGGGGCGGGTGCGCCGCTGCGGCGGCGGGGAAGAGCGACAGGACGAGCGCTGCACAGAATGCGAGCGTGAGCCCGCGACTGCGCGCGATACCTTCGACCGGACGACGCATTGGTCCCATTCCTCCCATATCGGATTCGAACATCGGAGCAGCCGGGCGCGGGGGCGAGGGCCGGTCCGTCGCGCGATCGAGGCTGCCGTCCTTGGGAGGCGATGCCGGGTTGGGAGCTCGGTCCATCGCGCTGGCTCGGCACGCCGGTCGATTCGTGCGCGACCGTGTGAGGCGGGCAGTATCTACCCGCCAACAAACCAAAGTCCACCTTCCGGCGCACGCTGCGCACGCGTGACGGTGCACGTGTGCACCACGCAGATGTCCCCCTACTCGCCGCTTCCCGCGTACGGTAGCTTCCGGTCACCGATACGGATCGGCCAGGCAAGGAGGCCACGATGGCGAACCACACCGGCAGCGGCACGAAGGCGGACCCGTGGCTGCTCATGACGCCCCCCGGCACGTCCGAGTACCAGATGTACCTCGATGATGAGGGCGACCCGCCGGCGATCATCTGCCAGGTCGGCGGGACGCAGCT
>DHIQ01000026.1:6245-6392 GCA_002403895.1 Candidatus Neomicrothrix sp. UBA4742 | reverse complement strand
TGGCGGCGGGAGCACAGCGTTCGGGTTGAGGATCCCGTCGGGGTCCAGCGCCCGCTTGATGGCGGCCATGGCGGCCAGCTCGTCACGGGAGCGGGTGAGGTGGATCCACCGCGTCTTGGCCGTGCCGATCCCGTGCTCGGCGCTGAT
>DHIQ01000026.1:609-5970 GCA_002403895.1 Candidatus Neomicrothrix sp. UBA4742 | reverse complement strand
CCGATGCCGTGCTCGGCGCTGATGCTGCCGCCCAGTTCGGCCACCTGCGCCAGGACCACCTCGTCGACCCGCTCGTCGTCAGGCGCGGGGCCGGTCACGTTGACGTGGATGTTGCCGTCCCCGAGGTGACCGAACAGCCAGGTGTGGGCGTCGGGGGCCACCGCGGCGACCCGGGTGGGTACCTCGGCCACGAACTCCGCCACCGCCCCGATCGGCACGGTCACGTCGAGCTTGTGGGGTGGTCCGAGGGTGTTGATGGCGAGGGTGTGGTCCTCGCGATAGCGCCACAAGGCCCGACGCCCGGAGGTATCGGCGGCCACGGCCACGTCCCCCACGTTGGCCGAGGCGATGACCGCGGCGGCCAGCTCATCGGTCGGATCGTGGTGGGCGGCCACCTCGACCAGTACGTACACCGGCCAGCGCGGGGTGAACGGCGCCGGGAGCCCGAACGTGTCGCACACCAGGCGGAGCCCCTCGTCGAGGAACAGCTCGGCCGCCTCGAGGCAATCCAGCGATGAACGCCACGACGCCACCGCTCCCACCGCGTCGGCCAAGGTGTCGAAGGCCACCAGCGCCACCACCCGCTGCTCGTAGCGCGTCACCAGGTGCAGCCGGGCCGCGGTCACGATGCCGAGCGTGCCCTCGCTGCCACAGAGCAACGAGGCCAGGTGGTAACCGGTGTTGTCCTTGATCAGGCCGCCGAGCTGACGAACGTGAGCGCCGGTGCCGAGCACCGCCTCCACCCCGATCACCTGTTCGCGGGTCCCTCCGTAGCGCAAGAGGTTCACCCCGCCGGCGTTGGTGGCCACCGTGCCGCCGATGGTGGCCGTGTCGCGGGCGGCGAAATCGACGGCGTAGCGCAGGCCCGCGGCCGACGCCGCGTCCTGTACTGCGGCCACCGTGGCCCCGGCGCCGGCGGTCACCTGGCGGGCGACGGCGTCGACCGGCCCCACGTCGTCGAGGCGACGCAGGCTGACCACGACCTCGCCGGCGAGCGGGACCGAGCCCCCCACCAGCCCGGTATTGCCGCCCTGGGCCACGATGGCCAGACCGTGGTGGCGGCAGATGGCGATGACGGCGGTGACCTCGGCCACGTTGCCGGGCCGCACGACGGCCGGTGCGCTTCCCACGAAGCGGCCCGTCCAGTCTCGCTCGTAGGGCGCACGCTCATCGGGTCCCCACAGCACGTGGCGTCCGCCCACGACCTCGGTGAGCTGGCGCCGCACCGCGTTGGGCAGGGTCGGCACTGACGGAGACTACCTCCGGTGGGTGGGACCGAACCGCACCGCGGAGCTGAAAGAATGCCCGGCGTGGTCGGCCCCGAACGCTCCTGGTCCCGCCGCGACGTTCTGCGTGCAGGTGGCGCGGTGGGCGCGGTGGCGGTGGTTGGCGGATTTTCCGCCGTCGTCCCGGCCTGTTCCACCACGGCCAAGCCTTCCGCCGCCGCCGACCCGCTGCGGGCCCTGGGGACGTCGCTGGCCAAGGGCCCCTCGGGCCAGGACCTGAAGGCGGCCGTCCCCGACGGCCTGCGCGACCGGCTGACCGACCCCGCCGCGGTGGCCACCGCCCTCGCCGAGATGCAGGCCGACGTCCGCCGCGACTTCGCCGAGCACCGGACCGTTGTGGCCGACGGCTGGCGGTTGTCCACCACCGAGGGCACCGTGCTGGTCGCCTACGCCACCCGCTGAGCTCCCGTGATCATCGAAGCCGCCACGCTCCCCGCCGACACCGAGTTGACCGCCGATGTATGCATCATCGGTGCCGGACCGGCGGGGCTCACCGTGGCCCAACAACTCATCAGCTCAGGGCTCGACGTGGTGGTGCTGGAGAGCGGCGAGGAGGATTACGACGAGCGGACCCAGGCCCTGGCCGGCGCCACCCTGGTCGGGGACGGGTTCCGCTTCAACGGGGCGGAGCTCGACGTGGCCCAGACCCGCCTCCGTCAGTTGGGCGGCACCAGCAACCACTGGACGGGTCAGTGCCGCCCCCTCGACGCTCACGACTTCGACCAGCGGGATGCGGTGGCCAACTCCGGCTGGCCCTTCGGGGCCGACGAGTTGGCCCCGCACTACAAGCGAGCGGTGACCTCGTGTCAGCTGGCGGTGAACGAGTGGGCCCCGACGTGGTGGCACGACCACACCGGGGCGCCGATCCTGGTCGATACGGACACGGTGACCACGTCGGTGTTCCAGTTCAGCGCGCCCACCCGGTTCGGCCCCGAGTTGAAGCCCGCCCTGGCCGCGGCCAAGCACGTCCGGGTGGTGTTGGGGGCCACCGCCCTGGAGCTCCAGGTCACCCCTGACGGCTCGCGGGTGCAGGCCGTGACCGTCTCCACCCTCGACGGGCAGCACTCGTCGGTGAAACCCGGCGTGGTGGTGGTGGCCACCGGCGGCATCGAACCGGCACGACTGCTCCTGTTGAGCAACGGCGTGAACCCGGCGGGCCTGGGCAACGACCACGACGTGGTGGGCCGCTACTTCATGGAGCACCCCCACGCCATTGCCGGCCGGGCCCGTTTCGTGCCCAGCGCCGATCTGAGCTTTTCCGTCATCGGGGGACGGACCATCCCCGGCGCCGGCGACCGCCTGGTGTGGGCCGGTCTGTCTCCGACCGCCAAGGCCCAGGCCGACGCCGGCATCGGCCACGGCGTGGCTCTCATGTTCGGCGCCGGGGGAGGCTCCCCCCGAGAGGACCGTGAGCAGGCCACGGTGCCCGCCGATGCCGTGGACCAACTGGTCACGCTGGGGGCCGGCACCGCCTCCGCTCCGGTGCTCACCGTGCGGGTCGAACAGGAGCCCAACCCCGACAACCGGGTGACCCTGGGCGACGACCTCGACGGGCTGGGCCAGCGCCGCGCCGTCGTCACCTGGCGCATGCATCCCCCCGACTGGCACACCGTGCGCACCACCATCGAACTGATCGCCGACGCGCTCGGCCGGGCTGGTCTGGCCCGCATCGAGATCGATCCCAGCGGCAAGCCCATCGAGGAGTGGCCGGTGGAGATCGGCAACCACCACATGGGGACCACCCGCATGCACGCCGACCCCGCCCACGGAGTGGTCGACGCCCAGTGCCAGGTGCACGGCATCGACAACCTCTACGTGTGTGGCAGCTCGGTGTTCCCCACCAGCGGCATGGCCAACCCCACCCTCACCATCGTGGCCCTGGCCCACCGGCTGGCCGATCACCTGCGTCGTGAGGTCCGTCGTAGGTGACCACGCGGGCGCGAGGTGTTCCCGGTCTGATCCTGGCGCTGGTGTTCCTGGCCGGGACCCTGCACGCGGTCAGCTACGCCTTCACCTTTCCCCCGTGGGCCATCGAGGACGAGCAACAACACGTCGACTACGTGTGGAGGCTGGCCAACGACCATCGCCTCCCCAACCTGGATGATCAGATCGACGATTCGATCATCGACGGGGTGGTCAAGGCCGACCGGTGGGACGCCTATGGGCTGTCCCCGCCGGGCGAGCCCACGGCCGACGCCATGGGTCTCGAGGCCCGCTCCTACACCGCCTATCACCCGCCACTCGGCTACGTCGCCCTGGCGCCGGTGGCGATGGTGGCGGGGGACGACCCGACCACCGTGCTCTACGCGCTGCGCCTGGCCATGGCCGCGGCCGCCGGTGGGGTCTGCCTCCTGGCCGCGATGTTGGCCGCTCGCTGGCAGGGCCCGGGGCCCCGGCAGGCCGCCGTCGCGTTGGGCACCGGGCTGACCGTGGCCGCGCTGCCCGCCCTGGCCGAGTCCGGGGGCCGGGTCAACACCGACATCCTGGCCGCGGTGGCGGTCCTGGCCGGCACCCTGGTGACGCTGCGCTGGCTGGATCGCCCCACGGCGAACCGAGCATGGAGCGTCGGGGCCGTTCTGGCCGCCGCCACCCTGACTCGCGAGACCACCATCGTGTTGGCCGTACCGGTGCTGATCGCCGCGCTCGTGGTTCACGGCCGGGCCGAATTGCGCCGGGCCGACATGGCCCGGATGGTGGGTCCGCCGGTGGTGGCAGGCGCGGCGTGGGCCGTGATGACCCGCATCGCTACTGGGCGCTTCGATGGCTCCGAGGCGTTCCTGCAGCGCTACGTCTCGCCGCTGCCGGCGGCCACGGGGGACCGATTCGCCAGCGGTATCAACGCCGGGCGGGTGCTGCTCCCCTTCGGCCGCTGGGCGGTGCCTCTTGTCGTGCTGTTGGCGGTGCCGGTGGTGATCACCGTGGGGCTGGTCCTGGCGGGGCGGGCCGGCCGGGCCGTGCCGGTGGCCATGGCGGTCGGGGTCCTCATTGCTCAGACCCTCGTCCTCGCCGTGCAGGTGAACCGGGGACTCAACGTCGTCACTGCCCGGCTGATGCTGCCGTCGTATCCGTTGCTGATCGCCGCCGCCGTCGTGGGCTGGGCCACCGTGCGGCGTTGGACGGCGACCTTCGTGCCCGCGCTGGCCGCGGCCGCGCTCGGGCTGTGGTTCTTCGTGGTCGACTTCGTGACCCGCTTCCCGCCCCGGATCGGGTGACCGCCCCTACTCGCTGGCGATCGCCTCGAGGATGTCGAGGCGGCTGGCCCGTCGAGCCGGCCAGATGGCGGCGATGACCCCGACCAGCGCGGCCAGGATCAACAACACGATGAGCGTGGGGATCGGCACCGACACACCGGAGATGATGTTCTTGGGCAGGGCCGCGGTCACGGCCAGGCCGAACACGAGGCCCACGGCGACGCCGAGTAGGGCGCCGAACACGGCAACGATCACCGCTTCGAGTCGCACCATCCGTCGCAGTTGCCGTCGGGTCATGCCCACCGCTCGCAGCAGCCCGAGCTCACGGGTGCGCTCGAACACCGACAGGGCCAGGGTGTTCACGATGCCGACCACGGCGATGAGGATGGCGAGGATCAAGAACACGTTCACCACCACGAGCAGGCTATCGATCTGGCCGAGCTGGGTGGCGGTGAACTCCTTGCGGTCCTGCAACTTCAGATCGCGATAGGCGACCAGCACCTTGTCGATGGCGGTGCGGGCGCTCGCTTCGCTCACCCCTGGTGCGGTCTTGGCCGCCACGTAGCTGTCTTGTTGCGAGGTGGTGTTGGCCGCGAACGTGTCGATGTCGACGATCCAGTTGCCCAAGACGCCGGAGTCCTCGTAGATGCCGACCACGGGCAGCGTGACGGGACCGGTGTCGTTGAAGGTGAGCGTTACCTCGTCACCGACGGCGAGGCCTTCGCCGCTGGCCGGGTCTTTCTGCACCAACACGCCGCGGTGGCCGGCGGAGGGCGAGCCTTGCTGGAGCCCGATGTTGAACACCTGGGGGAGCTCCCCGAAATCGGTGGCGCTGACCTGTTTGGTATTCGAGCGTCGCGAGCGGCACGCCGCCGCCGGCCTCG
>DHIQ01000026.1:0-266 GCA_002403895.1 Candidatus Neomicrothrix sp. UBA4742 | reverse complement strand
TGCCCAGCGAGCGACGTCGTCACCAGCTGTACGAAGAGGCGAAGCAGGTACTGAGCGTGGAATCCGCCGACGAGCTGATGAGCTACCTGCCCCCGGTGGGCTGGGCCGATGTGGCCACCAAGACCGACCTCGGCATGATTCGTTACGAGATGGACGCCCTTCGCTCCGAGATGCGCGGCGATATGGCCAGGATTGAGGGAAAGATCGACCGCGTCGAGGACAGGCTTGCGGGCGTCGAGGACAGGCTTGCGGGCGTGGAGGGCAGG
>DHIQ01000044.1:3306-3582 GCA_002403895.1 Candidatus Neomicrothrix sp. UBA4742 | reverse complement strand
GGAGGGGGGCGGTGGTGGGGTAGAGGCCGCGCAGGTCGATGACCTCGGCGCCGGCTTCAGCGGCGATGAGGGCACCGGCGGCGAAGTCCCACGGTCCCAGGGAGAGCTCGTAGTAGGCATCGACCCGCCCGCAGGCGACGGAGCACAGGTCCAGCGCGGCCGAGCCCATCCGGCGGATGTCGCGGATCTGGTCGAGGATGGCGGCCAGCACCGCACCCTGGTGGCGGCGTTGATCGGGGCGATAGCTGAACCCGGTGGCGATCAGGGCCTGGGCCA
>DHIQ01000044.1:2878-3013 GCA_002403895.1 Candidatus Neomicrothrix sp. UBA4742 | reverse complement strand
CGGAACACGTCGCCGGTGGGGACGTCGACCACCACCCCCGCGACGGCACGGCTGTCGTGCTCGGCGGCAATGGAGACGGCGAAGCCGGGGTGGCGGTACAGGTAGTTCGTCGTTCCGTCGAGCGGGTCGATCACC
>DHIQ01000044.1:413-2677 GCA_002403895.1 Candidatus Neomicrothrix sp. UBA4742 | reverse complement strand
GTTCCGTCGAGCGGGTCGATCACCCAGCGCACCCCGGACGTGCCCGCCCGGTCGGCTCCTTCCTCCCCGAGCACCCCGTCGTCGGGCCGCCCGCCCAGCAGCGAGTCCACGATGAGGCGCTCGGCACCACGATCCATCTCGGTCACCATGTCGGTCCCGGTGGACTTGGTGTCCACCGCGATCCGCTCTCGCTGCAGGCCTTGGCGCAACAGCGTGGCCGCCTCCAGCGCCGAGCGCTCGGCCAGATCGGCGAGATCGACCAGATGGGTTCCGTCAAGCGAGTCGCCTCTGTCAGTCTGTTGGGCAGTCTCTTCGGCGGGGTTGGTGCTGTCGGTGCTGGTCATCGCGGCCATCATGACCGACCTGGTCAGGGCAGCCGGGTCGGAGCGCTTGTTAGGGTCAGCCCGTGCCCCCGGATTCGTCCTCTACCCCGAGTTCATCCCCGGGCCGCCCTCGTCGGGTGTTGGCCGTCTACGCCCACCCTGATGATCCTGAGGTGTCGTGCGCGGGCACGCTGGCGCGATGGGCCGATGAGGGCGCGGACGTCCATCTGATCATCGGCGCAGCGGGGGACAAGGGGGCACAGCACGGCGGGGTTGACCCGTCGGGGTTGACCGACGTCCGGGCCGCGGAGGCCGATGCCGCCGCCCGGGTGCTGGGTCTGGCCGCCCACGAGAACCTCGGGTACCCCGATGGTGAGGTGGACAACTCGGTCGAGTTGCGCGAGCAAATCGTTCGACGGATCCGGGCGCTCCAGCCGGATACGGTCGTGTCGTGTGACCCGACGGCGGTGTTCTTCGGCAGCCGCTACGTCAACCATCACGACCATCGCTCGATCGGTTTCGCCGTGCTCGACGCCTGCGCGCCGGCGGCCGCCAGTCCCCTGTACTTCCCCGATGCCGGTCCGCCCCATCAGGTGAGCGCCATCTACCTGTCGGGCACGCTGGAGCCGGACGGATGGGAGGACATCTCGACCACGATCGATCGCAAGGTCGAGGCGCTGATCTGCCACCGCAGCCAGGTGGGCGACGACCTGGACCTGGTCGACGAGGTAGTGCGCCGGCGAGCCGCTTCGGCCGGCGCCGATGCCGCTCTGGAGTGCGCCGAAGCGTTCCGGATCCTGCGCTTCCGCTTCTGAGCCCTCCGCCGCTGGGTATCGCCCTCGGAACAACTCAAGTCTTGCGCGACGCCATCCAATGGACCGTACTGCACGACTTTCGGGGGTGGAGCACGGAGACCGGTGCCGCGGACTCGGTCGTGCTTTCAGCGCACCCGGGGGCGTTTGGCCGGGGGGGTGGCCGGACGGTCCGGGCCGGTGGGTCGGCGCTGGATGCTCTGCCACTCGCCCATGGCCCGGAGGGCGAGCACGACGACGATGGCCACGCCGATGGCGCCGACGGCCGCGCCGATCACTGCCCCCAGGGCGTCGGGCGTGGCGCAGTCACCCCGGCATTGCAGATCGGTGAAGCCGTAGCCGATGAACCCCCCGATGGCCCCTGCCGCGAGGATGGCCAGAAAGCCCAGCACCCGGGCCCCCACCGACGGCAGGGCCGTCGGCGGAACGGACGGCGGAACAGCGGGCCCGTCTGCCGGCGAACGGGCAGGGGAGGGAGCCGACGAAGGCCCGGGCGACGACTCAGGTGGGGGGGTGGAGGGGGCTCCGGAATCGGCGTCCATCGACCCGCATCGTATGCACCTAGAGTGCCCCGCGGTGAAAGCCTTGGTCGTTCTGCCCACCTACAACGAGGCCGAGAACATCCTGATCGTGTTGGGGCTGGTGCGTGAGCACGTGCCCGATGCCGAGGTGCTCGTGGTCGACGACGGGAGCCCCGACGGCACGGCCGATCTGGCCGAGGGATGGGGCAAGGAGCACGACGGCGGGGTGTCGGTGCTACGCCGCACCGAGAAGTCCGGGCTCGGCTCCGCCTACCGGGCCGGCTTCACCTGGGGTCTCGAGCGCGGGTTCGACATCCTCATCGAGATGGACTCCGACCTGCAGCACGACCCGGCCATGTTGCCCGCCCTCATCCACACCATCCAGGACGGCGCCGACCTGTGCATCGGCTCGCGCTACGCCCCTGGTGGGTCGGTTCCGGGCTGGAGGTGGTCCCGGCGGCTGCTGTCGCAGGGCGGCAATATCTACGCGTCGATGGTGCTCGGCATCCACGTCCGCGACTCGACCGCTGGGTTCCGGGCCTACTCGGCCCCGGCGCTGCGCAAGCTGGAGCTCGACGCGGTCAAGGCCGACGGCTACGGCTTCCAGA
>DHIQ01000044.1:0-175 GCA_002403895.1 Candidatus Neomicrothrix sp. UBA4742 | reverse complement strand
GACGGCTACGGCTTCCAGATCGAGATGGCATACGCGGTGGGTCGCACCGGCGGGCGCATCGTCGAGGTACCCGTCGCTTTCGGCAGCCGGGAGCGGGGCTCGTCCAAGATGTCGAGCTTCATCGTCTTCGAGGCATTGGCCATGGTGACCTGGTGGGGTATCCGCGACCGGGTGC
>DHIQ01000070.1:6074-12548 GCA_002403895.1 Candidatus Neomicrothrix sp. UBA4742 | reverse complement strand
TCGAGGCCGCCCTGAGCCATCACCCCGCGGTGTACGACGTGGTGGTCGCCGGCCGCCCCAGCGATCGTTGGGGCAACGAGGTCATCGCCGTGGTGCAGCTCCGCGACGGCTTCGACACGGCCGAGGGGGACCTGACGGCCGAATGCGAAAAGCACATCGCCCGCTACAAGCTGCCCAAGGCCTACGTATTCGTCGACCAGATCATGCGCAGCCCCTCGGGCAAGGCCGACTACCGCTGGGCGCGCGAACAGGCCATCACCTCGGCCTGACGGCGGCGCTACGAGCCCGGGAGGGGCCCTGACGCGTAGCCGTCCAGAGTGGGGCCGATCCAGGCCGCGATCTGATCAGGCGTGGCCGACGCCAGCGGCTCGAGGCGCAACACATAGCGGGTGAAGGCCATCCCGTTGAGCTGCGAGGTGAACAAGGCCCGGCGGAGCTCGCGCTCGGCCGGATCCTGGTCGGCGCCGGTCTGGGACCACACCCGATCGATGAGGAACTCGCGCAAGGCGTCGGCGGCGGCGGGCGATGCGGACACCGCCTGCACGAGGGACACGAACGACGGGGTACCGGCCACGGGCGCGGCGTCGGCGGCAGCCATGAGGTCGGCGGCGGCGGGAGGCTCGGCGTCCCACAGCCGCAGGAAGGCGCGCACCACCGTCTCCCCTTTGCCGGGGGGTGCCGCCACCCCACCCGCGTCGGTGCCGACCTGCTCGGCGACCTCTTCGACGCTGCGGCGAGGGTCGATCCTCATGTGCATGCTCTCGGCGAACAGCTCCGCCTTGCCGCCGACGAAGTAGTGATGGATCAGCGCCGGGTCCACACCGGCCCGAGCGGCGATGCCCCGCAGGCTGGTGCGGTCGTAGCCGTCGGCCACGAACGCCTCCCGGGCGGCCTCGACTATCTCGGCCCGGGTCTCGGGGTGGCCGGGTCGGCGCCCTTTCTCAGCCATGGGCACCAGCCAAGCAGACCGCATCGGCGCGCAGGTCTATCGGGGTTTCCCTCCGAGGCAACGCCGTGGTACAACTCATCAATGGTGAATTCTACGGCAGACGCCACGTCGATACCCGACACGCGCTCGACCCCTCCCTCCGGGCGGGCCGGGGCCCCGGGCCGGTTGGCCGGCTGGTGTCACGACCATCGCCGCCTCGTCCTGGGCGCGTGGGTGGTGGCGCTGGTGGTCATGTCGGTGGTGTCGGGCATCGTCGGCAGCAACTACCAGGACAAGCTCAGCGGCGGCGCCTCCCAGGCGCAGAAAGCCCGGGACCTGTTGGCCGAGCGCATGCCCGGCCAACAGGGCGACACCGCCCAGGTCGTGTTCCGCACCGACGGGGCGGTGACCGACCCCGCCAACCAGGCCAAGATCGAGGCGCTCCTCGGTCAGCTGAAGAGCCTGCCCCATGTGTCGGGCATCCGCAGCCCGTTCGATCAGGGCGGCCGGGCGCAGATCAGCGCTCAGAACACGATCGCCTACGCCACGATCCAACTCGACGACGACAGCGAGAAAATCTCCGTCACCGACGCCAAGCAGCTGCTCGACACGGGCAAGGCCGCCTCGACCGACGGCTTCGAAGTGGAGCTTGGTGGTCAGATCATCGCCAAGGCGGAGAACCCCGCGCCCGGGCCGGCCGAGGCCATCGGCCTGTTGGCGGCCGTCGTGATCCTGCTCGTCGCCTTCGGCTCGGTCATCGCCATGGGCCTGCCCATCGTCACCGCCATGTTCGGTATCGGCATCGGCTTCGCCGTGGTCAGCCTGTTGAGCAAATGGCTGGTGGTGCCCACGTTCGGGCCCCAGATGGCGGCCATGATCGGCATCGGCGTGGGCATCGACTACGCCCTGTTCCTCGTCACCCGTTACCGGCAGGGCTTGGCCGAAGGGCGCGACCCACGCCAAGCCGTCGTGCGCTCGCTCGACACGTCGGGCCGGGCCGTGCTGTTCGCCGGCTGCACGGTCGTGATCTCCCTGCTGGGCATGCTGCTGCTGGGCAGCTCGTTCATCTACGGCCTGGCCTTCGGCGCCATCGCCGCGGTGGTGCTGGTCATGGCGGCGTCGATGACGCTGCTGCCCGCCCTGCTCGGATTCGCCGGCAACGCCATCGACCGGCTGAAGGTGCCCGGGTTCCACCGGCCGTCCGCCGGACTCGACGAACACAGCTTCTGGTACCGCTGGAGCCGGGTGATTCAGCGGCACCCGTGGCTGGCCGCCGGCACGGCTCTGGTCGTGCTGCTGGTGCTGGCCCTGCCCGTGCTGTCCATGCACCTGTTGTTCACCGACTCGGGCAACGACCCCGCCGCGCTCTCCACCCGCAAGGCCTACGACCTGCTGTCGGACGGATTCGGGCCGGGGGCGAACGGCCCGCTGGTCGTCGCTGTGGACCTGCCGGCCGGCACGCCGTCGTCGGTGGCTGACCATCTCGTCACCGACCTGCGCCAGACCCCGGGCGTGGCCGGGGTGGCGCCGGCCCGGCTCAATCCCGCCGGTGATGCGGCCGCGGTCATCGTCGTCCCGGCGACATCGCCGCAGAGCTCCGAGACCGAGGCCCTGGTGCACCAGCTCCGCAACAACGTGATCCCCGCCGCCCTGAGCGGCACGTCGGCCCAGGCCTATGTGGGCGGCGTGACCGCCGCCGGGATCGACACTGCGTCGACGTTCAGCGAGCGGCTGCTGTGGGTCATCGGCGCCGTCGTGGTGCTCTCCTTCCTGTTGCTCATGGCGGTGTTCCGCTCCATCGCGGTGCCGATCAAGGCGGCCATCATGAACCTGCTGTCGATCGGGGCCGCCTACGGCGTGATCGTGGCCGTGTTCGAGTGGGGCTGGCTCGGGCCCGTTTTCGGGGTGTCCCGCAATGGCCCGATCGACCCGTGGATCCCGCTGATGCTGTTCACCATCCTGTTCGGCCTGTCCATGGACTACGAGGTCTTCCTGCTGTCTCGCATCCGTGAGGAATGGCTGCGCACTGGCGACAACGCCACCGCAGTGGCCGACGGTCTGGCTCAGACCGGCCGGGTCATCACCGCGGCCGCCGCCATCATGTTCTGCGTCTTCGGCTCGTTCGTGATAGGCGACCTGCGAGTGCTCAAGGTCTTCGGCCTGGGATTGGCCGCCGCCGTGTTGGTCGACGCCACCATCGTGCGCATGGTTTTGGTCCCCGCCACCATGGAACTACTGGGCGGCGCCAACTGGTGGTTCCCCCGCTGGCTCGACCGGATCATCCCGGTGCTCGACGTCGAAGGCGATCCCGAACCGGCCTCGCCTGACCCGTCGGACATGGAGTCCGCTGCCGTGCGTGCGTAGCCCGCCAGGGCGGAGCAGCCGCACCGATGACAGCCGGATGGCGAAGCGCTCGCAGGGAGCCCGCGACGGGGGAGCCAGTCAGAGCGGCAGGTTGCCAGTGGCCGCCTTAGTGGTGCCGTAGTCCTTGTAGGCGGCGATGGTGCGCTGGGCGATGCGCATCTGATGGACCTCGTCGGCACCATCGGCGAAACGGGCCCAGCGGGCCTGCTTCAGCATCTCGCCCAGCGGCGTGTCACTGGAGTAGCCGAGCGCGCCGTGGACCTGAATAGCCCGATCGATGATGCGCCACAGCGAGTTGGCGACGAAATGCTTGGCCATCGACACCTCGCTCTTGAAATCGGAGCCGGCGTCGATGAGGTAGGCCGCGTGCAGCACCATGAGCTTGCACTGGTAGAGCTCCATGGCCGAATCAGCGATCATCCATTGGATGCCCTGCTTCTCGGCCAGGAGCGAGCCGTGGGCGAACCGGTTGAGGGAGCGGTCCACCATCATGTCCAGCGCCACCTCGGCCTGGCCGATCCAGCGCATGCAGTGGGCCAGACGGGCAGGTCCGAGACGGGCTTGGCCGAGCAGGTGACCCTCTCCCCGACCGCCCAGCATCTTGTCTTTGTGGACCACCAGGTCGGTGATGCGGATCTCACAATGGTTGTGGCTGCCCGCCAGCGTCTCGACGTCACGCACGATCTCCCAGCCCTCGGAGGGGATGTCGACCAGGAATGCCGAGTTGGCCGCTTGCGGAAGGTCAGGATCGTCCTCGGTGCGGGCGATGAGAATGGCGAACTGCGCGCCGCGGGCACCCGAGATGAACCACTTGTGGCCGTTGATGACCCAGGTGTCCCCGTCCTCGTAGGCACGGGTCTGGATCAAGGTGGGGTCAGAGCCGGCAACCTCGGGCTCGGTCATGGCGAAACACGAACGGAAGGCCCGGGGCTTGCCGTCGACCATCTTGAAGCCGTCACAGAGGGGACGCAGGTAGTCCTCCTTCTGCTGATCGGTGGCCCAGTGCAACAGGGTGTGCATGTTGCCCTCGTCAGGCGCCTGGGCGTTGAGCGCGAACGGGCCCATACGGGTCTTGCCTGCCTCCGCCGACACGCTGGCCATGGCCACATGACCGAGGCCCATGCCACCCCACTCCTGGGGCATGTGGGGCAGCCAGAGCCCCCACTCCTTGGCCTTGCCCCGCATCTCGACGATGCCGGCGACCCACTGGTTACGGTCCCAGGACCCGTCATCGGCGCGCTGTTCGATCGGTCGGACGACCGTGTCGAGGAATTCACGGACCTTGACGCGAAGCTCTTCGAGCTCGGGCGGGAAGCTGAAATCGATGGCCATGACGGCAGTCTTGCAGAAGGTGGTCGAAGTCACTTCCGATCGACCCGTTCAGCGACCGGGCCCCGGCAGTCCTCAGCCGAAGAAGGTGTGCGCCATCGGGCGAACCGCCCTCGGCGGCTCGGCCGGCGGTTGCCGGCGGGCTCAGCCAGGAGGCAGACCGGCGGCGCGACCGTCGACGGTAAGGATCTCGGTGACCTCGGCCACCTCGCGGTCGTAGCCGGCGTAATCGAGCAGGCCTCGGAACAACAGCGCGGCCCGCACGCCGGCGTCACCGTCCAAGCGGAGCAACTCCGAGGTGAACACCCGGGTCTGACCGGTGCCGGCCACCGCGATCGCTCCCAGGATCTGCGACGGTCCAGGCGGTTCGTTGGCGAAGGCCCACGCCATCACGGCCACACCCTCGGTCGCGCGGCCGGCGGCCAGCGCCTGGGCCGCACGGAACGAGGCGCTGGCCGGGCCGGCGTGCGCGTATCGCTGGACCGCCGCCTCGGCGCCGGCTTGATCACCCTGCCATAGCCGGGCCCAGCCCAACAGCTCCGACGCCCATCGCAACGTCGGCCCCGACGGCTTCTTGGCCAGCACCTCGGCGGCCGCCTTCTCGGCGTCAGCCGGACGGTGCTCGATCAACGCCCGATGGCCGTAGCCCAACTCGTCGGACAGCTCTTCGGTCTTCACCCGGGTGAGCGACGAGATGTTCATGAACGCGAACAACCCAGCCAACATGGCCAGGAACGGCTGACCGATGGAAAGCGAGATCAGCCCGAGGGCCCCGGCAGCGATCACCGACACGACCTCGGCCGGCCTCCGGCCCTTGCCCCGCGTGACCAGGTCGAGGAGCGAGCGGGTGATGTTGCCCCCGTCCAGCGGGAGCATGGGCAACAGGTTGAGGATCGACCAACCCACATTGATCCAGATGATCTGGCTGAGGATCACCCGTCCCTCGTACGACGTGATCGTTCCCTGCGAGAGCAGCCACAGGGCCGGCAACCCGATCAGCACCAGGACCGACAGAGGTCCCGCCGCGCTCACGGCAATGCTCTCCCCCGGGGTCAGCTGCCCCGACCCGGACGTGAGGCCACCCATGCCATACAGGGTGACGTTCGGCTGCACCCCGAAGCGACGGAAGGCCACGGCGTGAGCCAACTCGTGCAGCAGCACCGACGCGAAGGCGATGGCCACCCAACTCACGATGAAGGTGAGTTGAGGGTTGCGAGGGTCGTACCCCAGGATCACGATGATCACGAAGAACGTCGGGTCGACCCGTACAGGAATGCTGCCGACGCGGAACTGGGGACCTTTCGCCATCCACCCAGCGTAGGCGGGGGCGGACTGGGCGGAGACACCGCCGGGCGAGGTACCGTCCGCCCGATGGCCAGCCACGACCTCGGACCCGAGCCCGTCACCCTGCCGGGGGGCTTGGTGCTGCGCTCCGCAGCAACCGACGACATCGAGGCCATCGTCGCGCTGGAGACCGGCGCCTTCGGCTCCTCCGACGAGCCGGGCGTCCGTGCCTATCTCGCCGCCCCGGGAGCTGTCGGCGACTGGACGGTGGTGGTCGACGACAACCGGGTGGTGGCCACCTCCGGCCTACTGGCCCACCGGCTGGAGCTCGATGGTTGCCGCTTCCCTGGAGGCCAGATCGAATACGTCGTGACCCATCCCGATGTCCAGCGTCGAGGCCTCGTGCGAGCGCAGTTCGCCTGGCACCACCGACGAGCCGCGGAGCGGGGCGACCAGGCCCTGTTCATCACCGGCATCCCCTACCTGTACCGACGCTTGGGATACGGCTACGGGCTCGACTACCCGCCCTTCTTGCTCCCAACGTCCGAACCGGCGTCAGGAACGGTCGC
>DHIQ01000070.1:0-5839 GCA_002403895.1 Candidatus Neomicrothrix sp. UBA4742 | reverse complement strand
CCGTTCCTGACGCCGGTTCGCCTGATTTCCGGCTCCGCCCGGCCGCGGCCCGCGACCTGGACGCCATCCGTGCCTTGGACGGCCTGCGGCCCGCCACCGGCTTGCGGGTCGAGCGAGACGCAGACGCGTGGGCCACCATCGCCGCCATCTGCGCACCCGACACGTTCGAGCACCTCACGGTGGCCGAGCGGGGCGGGCGCATCGTCGGGTGGATGCGCACCCAGGACAAACCGGAGGATGACCGGGTGTACCTGTCGTCGGCCGCCGTCGACCCGGCCGAGTCGGTCACCACGGCACGAGCCATGGTCGACCGCGCTCGCTACGACGCCGGCCGCCACGTGCTCGTGGTCTTCGACCAACCGGACACCAGGTTCGGGCGCGACGTCCGCGACGCTCCCGACTTCGGTGATCCCGCCCGCCACGACCACGGCATCTACGTGCGGGTGCCCGACCCAGTTGCCCTGCTCGACACCCTGCGCCCGGTCCTGTCCGCCCGCTTCGGTGCCTCCCGTTACGCCGAGCGCGACGGTGAACTCGTGCTCTCCCTCTATGACCGAGGCGTCGCCCTCGACCTGACCGGCGGAGCGGTGGCTGGTGTGCGGGCCGTACCCGGCATCGAGGACCCGTTCGCCACCGGCGACGTGGGGATCGCTCCCGACTGGTTCGGCGCCCTCGTCTTCGGACGGTGGGGAGCGATCGGGCTCGAGCGACGGGCCGACGACGTGAGCCTCGGTCGCCGGCGAGGCCTCATGGAGGTGTTGTTCCCCCGCATCGACGCTGACGTCATCGGCGACTTCTGACCGCCGGGCACGACCCGTCGCTCCGCCGCGAGTGGGAGGGCGGCCCGAGCGGCTCGTAGGCTCAGCGACAATGGTCGACATCAATCCTGAGGAGCTGCCCGAGGGCGAGGCGAAGGTCCAAGCGGTTCGGGCGATGTTCGATGTCATCGCCCCGCGCTATGACCTGGTGAACCGGGTCATGACGTTGCGACTGGATGTCGGATGGCGTCGCAAGACGGTGCGCCGCCTACTGCTCGGGCCCGGCTCGCTGGTGCTCGACCTGGCCTGCGGCACCGGCGACTTCTGCCGCGAGCTGCGGGCCTACGACCTGATCCCCATTGGCGCCGATCTCTCGTTCGGGATGCTGGCGGCAGGTAGCACCGGAGCGCCCCTGGTACAGGCCGACATTCTGCGACTGCCCATGCCCGACGCGTCGGTTGACGGGGTGACCTGCGGGTTCGCCCTGCGCAACCTGGTGAAGCTGGCCCCGTTCTTCGCCGAGTTGGCCCGGGTGGTGCGCCCCGGCGGGCGCATCGCCCTGCTCGAGGTGGCCGAGCCTCCCAACCCCGTGCTGCGCTGGGGCCACGGCGTGTACTTCGGTAAGGTGGTCCCCCGGATCGGCGGGATGCTTTCGGATCCGACGGCCTACCGGTACCTGCCCAAGTCGGTGGCCTACCTGCCTGAACCCGACGAGTTGATGGCCATGGTGTGCGACGGCGGCTTCACCGATGCGAGCCGTTCGCTGTTTTCGGGGGGGCTCTCCCAGTTGCTGCTGGGCACGAGAGATCGAGCCGACCGGTGACCGCACCCCGGTCAGGTCCGGGCGGGGTGATCGCCCGGACGCGGCGACTCGACGACGATGTCGACCTCCTCGAGTTTGCCGGCGCCCACGGGGTCTTGTGGCTGCGCGGTCGGACCGGGTTGGCCGGTCGGGGCGAGGTGTTGCGGGTGGCCGTGCCCGCCGGCGACCCGGCTGCGGCGGCGGCCGCCGTACATGGCGTGTTGGACACCATCGAGGTCGACGACCAGGTCGGGGTGCCCGGCACCGGCCCGGTGGCGTTCGGCGCGTTGGCGTTCGATCCCACCTGCCCCGGCGAGCTGGTGGTGCCGCGTGTGATCGTCGGCCGAGCCGGGGACGGGACCCGCTGGGTGACCCATCTGCTGGCTCCCGACGAACCGGCCCCGGCACTCGACCTGGGCGCCGGGTCCGATCCCGCAACCGCGCCGGCCCCTACCCGCTTCACGGTGACCAGTCCCCGCAGCGCCGAGGGCTGGCAGGCGTCAGTGGTAGCCGTCCGAGACGAGCTGCGAGGCGAGACCGCCCGGAAGGTGGTGTTGGCCCGCGAGCTGGTGGTGGAGGCCGACGCTCCCATCCGGCGAGCCGACGTGCTGGAGCAACTTCGAGCCGCCTATCCGTCGTGCATGCTGTTCGCCCTGGATGGGTTCGTCGGAGCCACGCCTGAGTTGCTGGTCGCTCGCGCTGGTGATCAGGTGCGTTCTCATCCGATGGCCGGAACCGCTCCCCGCAGCTCCGACCCGAGCACCGACGCCCGCCTGGCCGCCAACCTGCTGGCCTCGAGCAAGGACCGCATCGAGCACCGCTACACCATCGACATGGTGCACGACACCCTGTTGCCGTGGTGCTCGTTCCTCGACGAAGAGGCCGAGCCCTCGATCGTGGCCATGGCCAACGTGCAGCACCTGGCCACGCTGGTGGAAGGACGCCTGTCGTCGCCGCCGGCCTCGGTGATCGAGCTCATGCGGGCCCTGCACCCCACCCCAGCGGTGAACGGCACCCCTCGACAGGTCGCACTGGACCTGATCGCCAAGCACGAAGGGGGCGACCGCGGCCGCTACGCCGGGCCCGTGGGCTGGGTCGACGCCACCGGCAACGGCGAGTGGGCGGTGGGCATCCGCAGCGCCGAGCTGGAGGGAAACCGAGCCCGCGTGTTCGCCGGGGTGGGCGTGGTGGCCGACTCCGACCCCGACGCCGAGCTGGCGGAGACCCGGGCCAAGTTCCAGGCCCTCCTCGGCGCCATCATCCGCCCCTAACCCTCCCGGTTGAGAGGAGGGATGGGCCGCCGCTCGTTGCCCTCAGGGCGCCAGGGCTTGGGCCACGGCGGCGTTCAGGTCGTCGTGGATGGCGACGTTGGCGGCGCGGTCGGTGCACACGATGAGGACGTGGACGCCGCCCAACGCCGCGGACTCCTCCACGGCAGGAGCCAGATCGACCTGGCGGTCGATGACCCGGCTGCTGATGCCGTGGGCCGCTGCCAGTCCCACGAGATCCACCCCGTGAGGAGTCCCGTACAAGCGCTCGAACACGTCCGCGGGCAGAAAACCAGCCGGAGGGAGGAACGAGAAGATCCCGCCACCGTCGTTGTCCACCACGACCACGGTGAGATCGATCCCCCGGCTCGCGGCCCCCAGCAGCCCGTTGGCGTCGTAGAGGAAGGCCACGTCGCCCAGGAGCACGGCGGTCGCTGCCTTGCCGCTCCCGGTGGATGCGGCCGGCGCGGCCAGGGCGACACCCACCGCGGTGGACAGGACGCCGTCGATCCCGTTGGCCCCGCGGTTGGCGAGCACCCGCAGGCCAGTCCGGGGCACGGCGAACCATTCGACGTCGCGAACCGGCATCGACGACGAGACCACCAGTGTCGAGCCCTCGGGGAGGGCACGCACGACATCACGGGCTACCGCCGGTTCGCAGGGCTCGGATTGACCCGCCAGCGCAGAGGCGATGGCCTCGGCGGCCACCGCGTCAGCATGGGCCCAGGCCCCGGCCCAACTCTCGGCGCCGGCCGGCGCGTCGGGAACCGGTCCGCCCGGGAGGTGGTCGGCCAGCACTGCAGCCGCGGCCCCGGGCTCGGCGGCGATGAGGGCGTCGAGGCACCGGTCGGGGTCGAAGCGGGCACCGTCGGCTTCGATGGCGACCTGCCATACCTCGAGACCGGCCAGCCACTGACCTAGCACCTTCGACGCCGGCAGGGCCCCGAGCCGGAGAACCACCTCGGGTCGCAACCGATCAGCAACCTCGGGCACCCGCAGCAGCGCATCGGCATGGCTGATGGTGCTCTCGGTGGGGATGCGACAGCCGCTGCGGGGATCGGCCAGCACCGGCCATCCCGCGGCGCGGCCCAGGGCCATCACCGCGGCGGGATCGTCGATGCCGGCGCCGGCCACGATGATCCCGCGCCGGCCAGCCAGCCCGGCGGCCAGGGCGTCGAGGCTGTCGTCGAGAAGAGCGTCGGCCTGCACCACCGGCTGCTCCCACGGTCGGCCGCCGTCGCGACCAGGTGGCAGGGTCCCGACCTCGCCCACCAGCGGCTCGCGAAACGCCAGGTTGCAGTGCACCGGACCGGCCGGTCGGCCGGGACCTCGCACTGCCCGGTTGTAGGCCTCTGCCGCCAGTGGGCGCCAGGTCGAGCTGGTGGCGGCGTCGGGCACGCCGGGATCGGCAAACCAGCACACGGATCGACCGAACAGCTGTTGCTGGTCGATCGTCTGGGGGGCACCGACGCCGTGCAGCTCCGGGGGTCGATCGGCGGTGCACACGATCAGGGGCACCCGCGCTTCGTGGGCCTCGACCACGGCGGGATGGAGCTCGACGGCCGCCGTTCCGCTGGTGGTCAGCACCACCGCGGGACGACCGGTGGCCACGCCCAACCCCAGGGCCACGAACCCCGCCGACCGCTCGTCGTGGTGAACGTGCATCCGCAGCCGCGGCTCGGCGGCCAGCGCCAGCACCATCGGCGTCGAGCGCGAGCCCGGGGCCAGGACCACGTCGCTCACCCCGGCCCGCACCCACTCGTCGAGCAGGGTCGCGCAGAACGTGACCGCGGTCGTCTCGGGCGGGTCACTCACGTCGGACACAGCGGGCAGCCTACGTTTGGTCCCGTCATGGCCCCCACCTCACCACCCGGTTCACCCCTGGCCTCATCCCGCTCTCGGATCGTCATGGTCCACGGGTTCACCCAGACCGCCCATTGTTGGGCTCCCATCGACGGAGCGCTGGCCGACCACGAACTGGTGCCGCTCGATGCTCCCGGGCACGGCGAGGCAGAACAGGTCCGGCTCGACCTGGACCAGGGGGGTCGGGCCCTCGCCGAGCGCGGCGGCCTGGGCACCTACCTCGGCTACTCGATGGGTGGCCGCTTCTGTCTCCACGCGGCGCTGGCCCGTCCTGACCTGGTCGAGCGCCTTGTCCTGGTGAGCGCCACTGCCGGGATAGAGGACGAAGCGGAACGGGCCGCCCGCCGCGCCGCCGACGAGGCCCTCGCCGACCATCTGCTCGCCGTCGGCGTGGCCGCCTTCCTCGACGAATGGCTGGCCGAGCCGCTGTTCGCCGGTCTGTCACCGGAGCGGGCCCACCGCGAGGCCCGCCTGGCCAACACGGCCGGGGGTCTGGCCTCCAGCCTGCGCCTCGCCGGCACCGGCACCCAGACCCCGCGGTGGGATCGGCTGGGTGAGCTGGCCATGCCGGTCCTGGTGGTGGCCGGCGCACGGGACCACAAGTTCGTGACCCTGGCCGAGCGCCTGGCCGCCGACATCGGCGCTACTGCCGAGCTGGCGATCATCCCCGAGGCCGGCCACACCGCCCACCTCGAGCAGCCGGAGGCGTTCCTCGCCATCCTCGAATCCTGGCTCACCCGTACTGACGACGATTCGCTCCCCCCCAGCGCACCAGATCGTCGCCAAAACGGCTAGAGAAGGGGGGGCGGCGGCGGCGGCTACTGAGCGATCAGGCGGAGATGAAGAGGCCGGAGGCGAGGAGGATGCCGAACACGAGTTGCACCCGTCCCGTCCTACCCAGCACGGGGACGAGGGCCGGGCCCTTGGCCCCCTGGAGCACGATGAGCACGGGCCTCTGGGCTACGAACAGGGCCGCATAGGCCATCAGCGCGTACGGGCGCTGACCGAGACCGACGATGAACGGCAACGCGAGGTAGGGCACCGTCATCAGTGCGACGTACAGGCGTCGGGTCCAGGTGTCACCGATGCGGACGGCCAGGGTGCGCTTGCCGGCGACGGTGTCGGTGGGGATGTCGCGCAGGTTGTTG
>DHIQ01000073.1:7354-7476 GCA_002403895.1 Candidatus Neomicrothrix sp. UBA4742 | reverse complement strand
CCGTCGGCGTGCTCGGCGGCGACCGCTACCAGACCCTCCTGGGAGTCACGGGCAGCGGGAAGACCCGCACGATCGCCGGGGTGATCGAACGCGTCCGCAAGCCGACGCTGGTGATCGCCCCG
>DHIQ01000073.1:5717-7003 GCA_002403895.1 Candidatus Neomicrothrix sp. UBA4742 | reverse complement strand
CAGCCCGAGGCGTACGTCCCGCAGACCGATACCTACATCGAGAAGGACAGCTCGATCAACGACGAGATCGAACGCCTCCGGCACTCCGCCACCGCGGCGCTCCTGACCCGGCGGGACGTGATCATCGTGGCGTCCGTGTCCTGCATCTACGGGCTGGGCACGCCCGAGGAGTACATGGGCCAGGTGCTCCGGGTGATCAAGGGGGTTCCCCTGGACCGCGACTGGGCGATCCGGCGGCTCACCAACATCCAGTATCAGCGAACGAACGGCGACCTGGCCAGGGGGCGGTTCCGGGTTCGGGGCGACACCATCGAGGTCCACCCCGCGTACGACGAGACCATGGTCCACGTCGAGCTGTGGGGCGACCAGGTCGACCGCATCGTGCAGATGGACCTGGTGACGGGCGAGGTGCTCGCCGACCACCAGGAGCTGTGGATCTACCCGGCCACGCACTACGTCGCCTCCGAGGATCGCCTGCACCGGGCCATCGAGTCCATCCAGGAAGAGCTGGGCTCGCGGCTGGCATTCCTCGAATCCGAGAACAAGCTGCTCGAAGCCCAGCGGCTGCGGATGCGCACGAACTACGACCTGGAGATGCTGCGAGAGGTCGGGTTCTGCAACGGGATCGAGAACTACGCCCGGCACATCGACGGCCGGAACCCGGGGACCGCTCCGTACACGCTGCTCGACTACTTCCCTCAGGATTGGCTGTGCGTGATCGACGAGTCGCATGTCACGGTGCCCCAGCTCCACGGGATGTACGAGGGCGATATGTCCCGCAAGCGCACGCTGGTCGAGTTCGGCTTCCGGCTGCCGTCGGCCATGGACAACCGTCCCCTGCAGTTCGAAGAGTTCACCGACCGGATCCAGCAGGTCGTGTTCATGTCGGCCACCCCGGGGCCCTACGAGCTGCGGGTGTCCTCGCGGGTCGCGGAGCAGGTCGTCCGGCCGACCGGGTTGATCGATCCCGAGGTGGAGGTGCGCCCGACGAAGGGCCAGGTCGACGATCTGATCGAGGAGATCCGCCGGCGGGTCGAGGCGGGTGCCCGGGTGCTGGTGACGACGCTGACGAAGAAGATGGCCGAAGACCTCACCGATTACCTGATCGAGATGGGGCTGAAAGTCCGGTACCTCCATTCGGAGGTCGATACGATCCAGCGGATCGAGATCCTCCGGGACCTCCGGCTGGGTGAGTTCGACGTCCTGGTCGGGATCAACCTCCTGCGGGAGGGCCTGGACCTGCCCGAGGTGTCCCTGGTGGCCATCCTGGACGCCGACAAGGAGGG
>DHIQ01000073.1:0-5443 GCA_002403895.1 Candidatus Neomicrothrix sp. UBA4742 | reverse complement strand
GCGAGACCTCGCTGATCCAGACGATCGGGCGGGCCGCGCGCAACGTCGACGGCAAGGTATTGATGTACGCCGACACCGTGACCGATTCGATGCGGACGGCCATCTCCGAGACCATGCGCCGGCGCGGCATCCAGATGGCGTACAACACCGAACACGGGATCGACCCGCAGACCATCCGCCGCCGCGTCTCGGACATCCTGCTCTCGCTCCAGGGCGACCAGAAGCGCCGCCCGACCGCCACACCCACCCGCGGTCGGCGAGGCAGGCGGCGGGCCGAGCCGGCGATGCCCCGGGAGGAGCTCGAACGCCTCATCCAGACGCTGGAGGAGGAGATGCACGAGGCGGCGAAGGATCTCCGGTTCGAATACGCCGCCCGGTTGCGCGACGAGGTGCTGGAGCTGAAGCGCGAGCTGACCGCGCTCAAGGAAGCCGGGGTGCGCTAGGGGTATGCCACGAGCCCTCCCCCAGGGGAACCGAAGATCGAGCGACGACCGGTGAGCGTGCTCTCCGTCCGGGCCCCGCTGGCCTGGCTGGGGCCCGGACGGCTTGTCGAGGATGCGCTCGTGGTGTTGGACGGCGGGCGCGTGGCCTACGCGGGGCCGGCGGCAGAGATCTCCGTGGTGGTGGCGGGGGAGCGCGGCGCCGAAGGGCTCAGCGGCCGCGCGGCGCCGCCACAAGCGGACCAGGAGATCCGTTTCGACGGGTTCGTGATGCCGGGCGTGGTCGATCGCCATGTCCACATCGGACTCTCCGACCCGGGGGCCGTCCTGGCCGGGGGGGTGGTCGCGGTCCGTGATCTCGCCTGGCCGCCGGACGTGGTGTTCCCGCTGGCCGAAGCGTCCGAGACAACCGCCTTCAACGGGCCGCTGATCCGCGCGGCGGGCGCCATGCTCACCTGCCCGGGTGGCTATCCCACGCGGGCCGCCTGGGCTCCTTCGGGCACCGGTTTGGAGGTCCTCGGGGCCGGCGACGCAGCCGCCCGGGCCGCCGACCTGCTGGCGCGAGGCGCCGTGGTGCTGAAGGTCGCGTTGAACGGGGATGTTGGGCCGACGGTGACCGATGCGGAGCTCGTGGCGATCTGTGACGTTGCCCACCAGGCCGGGACGATCGTGACCGCCCACGCGCAGGGTCGCGGCCAGGCGGCGCGCGCGCTGGGAGCCGGCGTCGACGAGCTCGCGCATTGTCCCTGGTCCGAACACCTGTCGGACGAGCTCATCGAAGCCATGGCCAGGCGGATGCGGATCGTTTCGACGCTGGACATCCACTCCGGCGGCAGGGACACACCGGAGCTGCGGACGGCGGTCGACAACCTCTCGCGGTTCCTGGCCGCCGGGGGGCGGGTCGCGTACGGGACCGACCTCGGGAACGGGCCGATCCCCCCCGGCATCCATGTCGGGGAGGCGTTCCACCTCTACCGCGCGGGGCTCGGGCCCGAGCGGTTGCTGGAGGCGCTCACCTTCCGGCCGCTGGCCGAAGGCGAACCGGCTGATCTGATCGGCCTGGCCCGCGATCCGCGCGAGGATCTGGGAGCCCTCGGCGAGGTACGACTCGTGGTGCGGGGGGGCAGGCGCTACCGCTGAACGGCGGCCGCGTGCCGGGTCGCCGCGTGCGGGGGCTCACTCCCGGGCGCGGATCCGCTGGTGGGGGTCGAGGGCATCGCGCAACCCGTCGCCCAGGAAGTTCACGCAGAGCACAGTGGCCAGGATGAACAGGCCGGGAAACAGGGTCAGGTACGGCGATGTGAGGGCGAAGGGTTGCGCCTCCAGCAGGAGGTTCCCCCATGTTGGCAGCGGTGGCTGCACGCCGAACCCCAGGAACGAGAGCGCGGACTCCGCCAGGATCGCCCCGGCGATGCCGAGGGTGGCGTTCACGATGATCGGTCCCAACGCGTTCGGCAGCATCTGGCCGAAGATGATCCGCGGGTTCGAGGCCCCCACGGACCGGGCGGCCTCCACGAACTCCTTCTCCTTCATGGACAGGAACACACCCCGAACGATGCGCGCCAGCGGCATCCAGAAGAACAGGGAGAGGATCACCACGATCCCCAGCGCCCCGCGGTCCGCGATGAACGGCACCCGCGACCCCACGATGAGGATGACCAGGAACGGAAGGGCCAGGAAGAGGTCGGTCACCCGCATCAGCAGGTTGTCGATCCAGCCGCCGTAGTAGCCGGCCAGGGCGCCCACGATCGAACCGATGACGCCCGCGGAGAGGGCGACCGAGACACCGACCATCAGCGAGATCCGCCCGCCGTACAGGACCCGGGTGAAGACGTCGCGGCCGATCTCGTCCACGCCGAACCAGTGCTTCCAGCTCGGGCCGCTGTGCGCGAACGGCGCCACGATCCGTCCGGCGGTGAAGGTCTGGTGGTACGAGTCCTTGGATAGGAGGGGAACCACGACCGAGGCCACCCCGATCAGGAGCAGCAGGACCGCGCTGGCCAGGGCGAGCCGGTGGCGGCGGAAGCGGCGCCACGCGAGCTGGCGGGTGGAGAGAGACTCCCCGGAAGCCGCGACGGGGGCCGCAGCAAGCGGCTGGAGTGGCTCGATGATGTCGGTATCGATGGCCATCGGCCCCCTCCCGTCCCTCCGCCTGTGGCCCGGTGGCCGCCGAGGCGAAACCGCCCAAAGGATTACACAGGTGACGCCACCGGTCAAGATTGAATGCTGGTTATGGCCGCCGGCATGCGCCACGCGTAGACTGCCATCCGGTTCCATGGCAGAGACCGACGGATTCGACGAGCCGGGAGGACGCCGCCCCGCGCCGGGCTCGCTCCGGTTGGTCCAGCTCTTCCTCAACTCCCACGACATCCTTCCTGGGATCGACACGATCACCACACCCGAGGAGCTGAAGGCCTGGCTCCGCCGGCGGGACCTCGTCTCGTCCTCGGTGCGGGTCCGGTCCGATGACCTCCGCCGCGCGCTCGCCGTTCGCGAGGCGCTCCGCGGCCTGGCGGTGCGCAACGGCGGCGAGGTGCCGGACGGCGACCCCGTGGCGGCGCTCAACCGGGTCGCCCGTCGGGCATCGCTCCGGGTGACCTTCTCGCCGGACGGCCACGCGACGCTGGAGCCGTCGCGGCGCGATGTCGACGGCGCGCTGGCCGTGATCCTCGCGGGGGTGGCCCTGTCCATGGTCGAGGGCACGTGGCATCGGCTGAAGGCGTGCCGGAACTGCCGGTGGGCCTTCTACGACCACTCGAAGAACCGCTCGGGGGCATGGTGCACCATGTCGGTGTGTGGGAACCGGAGCAAGGCCCTGGCGTTCCGTTCGCGCCACCGGGCCGAAGCTGTCCGGTAGGGGCACCGGGCCGGTTCAGAAAACGCTAGAGGATCTCGCGCAGCGCTTCGAACAGCCGCTCGATGTCGGCGTCGTTGCTGAAGAAGTGCGGCGACACGCGGATCCCGTCGCCCCGGAAGTCGGTGCACACGTTCCGGTCGAGGAGCGCGTGACAGACCTTCTCCGCCTCGTCGCCCACCCCGATGTTCACCACGCCGCCGCGTGCGTTCCGGTCCCGGGGCGAGCGGACGGGCAGCCCGGCCTCGTCGGCCTGGGCGATCACGTGGTCGATCAGGTCCTGTTGGTGTTCGCGGGTGTTCTGCGGGCCGACCTCGGCGATGATGTCGAGCCCGCCCTGGGCGACGAACGCCACCGGCGCCGCCGGCGTCCCGTGCTCCAGCCGCCGGGCCGACGGATGGTAATCGAGGTGCTGCAGGTCGAACGAGAACGGCTCCTTCGTGGCGAACCATCCGGTGACCAGCGGCTCGAGCGAGGACAGCAGGTCCCGGCGGGCGTACAGGAACGTGAGGCCCGGCCCCCCACACAGCCACTTGAGGACGCCCGCGGTGTAGAAGTCGCAGCCGAGATCGTGGACGTCGACGGGCAGGATGCCGGCACCGTGGAAGTCGTCGACGACGGACCAGGCCCCGGCGTCGCGGGCCATCCGGCAGACCTCCTTCGCGTCGATCAGCGCGCTGGTTCGGTACAGGACGCGGTTCGTCACCACCAGGGCCGTGTCCTCGTCGATCGCGTCGCGGTAGGCCTCCATCGGGACGGTCAATCCGTCGGACTTCAGGAAGACCGGTTCGGCCCCCAGGCGCCGGTAGGCCAGGGCGACGTGCCCGTCCGTGGGGAAGTCCAGCTCGGAGAGGATGACCTTCTTCCGCTTCGAGAAGTCCACGCACGAGAAGATCGCCCCGAGGGCCAGCGAGACGTTGACGGTGATGGCGAGCTCGTCCGCGTCAGCGCCGACCAGACGGCCGAACGTCTCCTTCACCGACCGCATGCGGGGGAAGATGTCCTCGACCCACACCAGGTCGGGCGCGCCCTTCGTGGCCCATGCGTCCATGTACTCCTGGAGGTAGTCCTGGGAGCGGTTCGACACGGGTCCGAGGGAGGCGCTGATCAGGTAGGCCTTGCGGTTCACGACCGGGAACTCGTCGCGGTAGGACTCGAAGCTTCGGCTCACCGGTTCACCCCCGGCCGTGCCTGCGGAGGTAGTCGATGTACAGGGGACGGAGCGCGTCGGCCAGCGGGCCCTCGTCGGCGTGGTCCAGGTCGGACAGCAGCGGGACGAGGTCGCCCACCCCCACGTCGGCTTCCGACTTCTGGAGCTCGCCCGCCGCCGCCTCGGCGACGGGGATGGCCTTGATCAGCCGCCACAGGAAGACCACGTCCAGCCGGTGCTCGGCCAGGCGGACCGCCCGGTCGTGGAGCTCCTTGGACGACAGGGAATCGAGGGCCGTGTCCTGTCCTTCCTCCGTCACGGCAGGAGCCTACCCGTCGGGTGGGCGCGACGGCAAAGGCGCGGTCCCCCACCCAGCGGGGCCGGGAATTTCGACTGGACGGCCCTCGTTAGAATGCCCGCGTGGCTACCGACAGGCTTGTAATTCACGGGGCCCGTGAACACAACCTGAAGAACATCACGCTCGACCTTCCTCGGGGCGCGTTGATCGTGTTCACGGGCCTTTCCGGCTCCGGCAAGAGCTCGCTCGCCTTCGACACCATCTATGCCGAAGGCCAGCGGCGGTATGTCGAGAGCCTTTCCAGCTATGCCCGCCAGTTCCTGGGCCAGATGGAGAAACCCGATGTCGACTTCATCGAAGGCTTGAGCCCGGCCATCTCGATCGACCAGAAATCCACCTCACGAAACCCACGAAGCACGGTCGGGACCATCACTGAGATCTACGACTACCTGCGCGTCCTGTACGCCCGGATCGGCCACCCGCACTGTCCGAAGTGCGGCCGTCCGATCGGCCGCCAGACCCCCGACCAGATCGTCGACCAGGTCATGCAGCTCCCCGAAGGGACGCGGTTCCAGGTCCTGGCCCCCATCGTCCGGGGCCGGAAGGGCGAGTACGAACGCCTCCTGCAGGACCTGGCCCGAAGGGGCTTCGCCCGAGCCCGGATCGACGGCCAGGTCCGGGAGCTCTCGGAGAAGATCCGC
>DHIQ01000111.1 GCA_002403895.1 Candidatus Neomicrothrix sp. UBA4742 | reverse complement strand
GCGGCGGGCCGGCTCCCCCCGGGGGGGGATGCCATGGGGCCCCCGCCCCGCCTGGTACAGCTCGACAGCATGGTCGAGCCGGGCCTTGAGCACCGGCGAGGGCCGGCCGTTCCATTGGGCCGCTCCCATGACCACCACCGCATCGGCCGAGGCGCTGGTGTCGTGGCGTGAGGTCCACCACACCTGCGCGAACGTGAACGCCACGTAGAGCAGGCCAAGGCCGACCACCACGCCGATGATCTTGAGCAGGAGCTTGAGCAGGCGCAGCATGACTAGAGCCGGTCGCGGGCAGCCCTGAGGCGCAACAGGGTCCGCTCCCGTCCCAACACGAGCAACGACTCCAGCAGGGGTGGGCCTACCGAGCGGCCGGTCACGGCCACCCGGATCGGGGCCTGGGCCTTGCCCTTGGCGATCCCCTTGGCCTCGCCGTAGGGGAACAGCGTCTCTTCGAGGACCGGGACCGACCACTCGCACGCAGCGAAGGCGGTAAGCATCCCATCGAGCATGGTCTCGGCCACGTCCTGGCCCTTCACCATCACCTTCTCCCAGGACGCCGCATCCACCTCCGGCTCGTCGCGGAACAGAAAGTCCACATAGCCGGGCACCTCATCGAGACGCTTGACCCGCTCCTGCACCAGGGGCGCCATCACCGCAAAGGCATGGGAATCGAAGGCGACCGGCGCCCATGGGGTCGCTTCACCGTGGAGCCAGGGCTCGGCCCGCTCGATGAACTCGGCGGCGGGTAGGGCCCGGATGTACTCGCCGTTGAAATGGTCGAGCTTCTTGATGTCGAAGAAGGCCCCCGCCTTGTTGACCGTGGAGAGATCGAACAGCTTGACGATCTCCGCCAACGGGCGGATCTCGACCCCGTCAGGCGCCCCCCACCCCAAGGTGGCCAGGTAGTTGACCATGGCTTCGGCCAGGTAGCCGCGGCCGATGTAGTCCCCCACCGACACGTCGTCTCGCCGCTTTGACAGCTTTTGGCGCTTGTCGTTCACGATGAGGGGGAGGTGGGCGAACACCGGTACGTCGACGATGCCCAGGGCCTGGCGCAACAGTAGGACCTTGGGGGTGACGTTGATCAGGTCCTCACCGCGGATGATATGGGTGATGCCCATGTCCGCGTCGTCCACTGCGTTGGCCACCAGAAACATGGGCAACCCGTTGCTGCGGACGATGACGAAGTCCTCGAGATGGTCGTTGTCGAAGCTGACCTCGCCGCGGATGAGGTCGGCGAAGGTGGTCGTGCCCGTGTCGGGTGAACGAAATCGAACCACCGTGCCCGGGCCGGGCTCCACGCCGCGGTCGCGACAGAACCCGTCGTAGCCCGGTCGGCCCCCGGCCGCCTCGTTGCGGCCTCGCACCGCCTCCTGCGAGCAGTCGCACCGATACGCTCGACCGTCGGCCTCCAGCCGGGCGGCGGCGGCCAGATGGCGGTCCAGGCGATCAGACTGATGAACCGGCTCCCCGTCCCAGTCGATGCCCAACCACCGCAGGGCCACGAAGATGGCCTCGATGAGTTCGGGCTGGCTGCGTTCGGCATCGGTGTCCTCGATGCGCAGCACCATCTCGCCCCCCTGTTGGCGGACGAACAGCCAGTTGAACAGGGCGGTGCGGGCCCCACCGATGTGGAGATAGCCGGTGGGGGAAGGCGCGAACCGGACGCGGATCGGGGCGGGAGTCACTCGCGAATGGTACTGCCCGCCCCGATTCGGTCCGATTCAGCCCAGCGGGCGCGCCGAGGCCACGCCGACCTGAGCCGGTACGACCTGAGCCGGTACGATCTGGCCCGTGCGCCGCCGGATCTCCCTCGTACTCGTCGCCGTCGCCCTGGCGGTCATCCCGTTGGCCTGTGGCGGGAGCGAGAACAAGGCCCAGCAGGCCGACACCTCGACGGTGGAACAAGACACCGCCACCACCCGCCCCGGGGCGGACCCGTGGCTGACCGAGGTCGCCACCGCCGCCGTGCCCGTCGTCGAGGTGCTGAAGGAGCGACCCCCAGAGACCAGCGCCACGACCGGGGCCTCGGCATCCGGCGTCGTCTACCAGGCGGCCTCCGAACGACCGGCCATTCCCCGCGACGGCTACCTGAGCGCCGGGGTGAGCACCACACCGGCCGGTTACGCCTTCGACAACCCGACCTATTTCAAGGACCCACTCGTGTTCGTGGTGGCGGCCGACGACGGTGGCGACTGGCTCCAGGTCGAGCTGCTGGCCCGGCCCAACCATCAGGTGGGCTGGATCAAGCGGTCGGAGGTGACCCTCAGCAAGCACCGCTACCACCTGAAGCTGACCAAGTCGACGTTCACGCTGCAGGCCTTCGAGGGAGACAACCTGCTGGGCGAGACCCAGGTGGTGATCGGCAAGGACGCCACCTTCACCCCGGTGGGGACGTTCTTCGTGACCGAGAAGATCGCCCGACCCCCGTCCGGCGTCTACGGCCCGTGGATCCTGGCCACCAGTGGGTACTCCGAATCCCTGGACGACTTCGACGGCGGGCTACCCCAGATGGCCCTGCACGGCACCAACAACCCCGCGCTGATCGGCACCAAGGCATCGAACGGCTGCATCCGCATGCCCAACGACTTCGTCTCGAAGCTGGCCTACACCATGCCCGCGGGCACCCCGCTGGTCATCACGGACTAGCGCCGCAGCCATGAGCGCCGAGGACCTGCCCCGGGCGCTGGGCAAGCGACTGCCGCCGGTGTGGGCGGTCGAGCCCGGCCTGCGGGTGCGCAACCTACTGGGGAAGGCCCACCGGCAGATGATGCCGCCGGCCATGCCGGTGCTCGAGCAGATGGATCGCATGATCGAGGTGCGGCTGGTGGCGGTGGCGTGTGAGCTGGGCCTGCCCGATGCACTGGCCCATGGTCCCCGCACCGCCGCCGATCTGGCCGGGGCCGGCGGTCTCGACGCCGATGCGGCGTTCCGGGTGCTGCGCTACCTCACCTCGAAGGGCTGGTTCCGCGTCGAGGGCGGCGGTCCGCCCGCCGCGGCCTCGGCCTTCGGGCTGACCACGACGGGCTCGCTGCTGCGCGCCGACCACCCCGACGGGCTCCGGGACTGGGCCCGCTTCGCAGGCGCCGACTGGATGAGCACCATCTGGAGCCACGCCGCCCACACCGTGCGCACCGGCGAGAGCGCCACCGTGGCGGCCACCGGCCAGGAGTTCTTCGCCTTCCTCGACGCCAACCCTGCGGCCGACGCCCTGTTCGACGGGGCCATGCGCAGTGGTTCGGGGCTGCAGTCCCAGCTGCTGGTCGACGCCGTCGACTTCACCCGGTTCGGCCGGATCTGCGACGTGGCTGGCGGCACCGGCCGGACGCTGGCGACGGTGTTGGCCGCCGCGCCCTCGGCCCAGGGGGTGCTGGTCGAACGGGAGACCGTCATCGACCGCGCCGAGCAGGAGCTGACCGGCCGCCCCGAGGCACGCCGCGTCGAGTTGGTGGTGGGCGACATGTTCGCCGGGATGCCCGCCGGCTGTGACTGCTACCTGCTGCTGGCAGTGGTGCACGACTGGGACGATGCCGCCGCCGTCACCATCCTGAGCCACGTGCGCGACCAGATGGGGCTGGTGGGGCGGGCCGTGGTGGTCGAGGCCGTGGTCCCCGCGCGCAGCGACGCCGACTTCTCCACCATGGCCGACGTCTTGATGCTGGTGTTGACCGGTGCGGGGCGCGAACGCACCCACGACGAGTTCGTGGCCCTGTTCGACGCCGCCGGCCTGCGCATCGACCACGAGACGGTCCTGCCCAACCTCTTCCACGCCTTCGAGCTGGCCGTGTCCTGACCCGGCTCCGCAGGCTTGCCCGGTGTCGCGGCCTTACCCAGCTCTGGGCCGGCTCTTACCCAATTCACACCATCGCACACCTAATGTGGGCGCCGGTCGCTGGGGTCGCGCCGTCTAGCGGGGGAGGTTGCCGCAATCGTCAAGCCAGTGGCCACCCGTCCCGTCCGCCGGGCCAGGCCGCAGACCCCCAGCCCGCCCCCGACGCCGGATCCAACCCGGTGGCTGCTCGGCGTCCCCCTCGTGCTGGTCATCGTGGTGGCCGTCTCGTGGATCATCAACCTGCCCTCCGGGGCGGGCGCCCTGCTCACCGCGGCCGGGCAGCTCACCGGCCTGCTCGCCTCGGTCTTCGCCCTGCTCACCGTGGCGCTGATGGCCCGCGTCCCGGTCATCACCGACGTCCTCGGGTCCGATCGCAGCATCGGGTGGCACCGCCAAGCCGCGACCGTGACCGTGGTCTGCCTCGCCCTCCACATCGTGTTCATCGTGGGCGGGTACGCCGCGGCCGACGCGGTGGCGGTCAACACCGAGATCGGTCGGTTGCTGTCGTCGTACCCGGACATGCTCACCGCCACGGCCAGCGCGGTCCTGTTCGGCGTGATCTCGGTGTCGTCGATCCGGGCCATCCGAAAGCGCATGCGCTACGAGACATGGCTGTTCGTCCATTGGTACGCGTACCTGGCGGTGGCGTTGGCGTTCGGCCACGAGCTCTCGGCCGGGGCCAGCTTCGTGGCCGCATCCTGGCCCACCCTGCTGTGGACCTGGCTGCACCTCTTGGTGGCCGGGCTGGTCGTGTGGTACCGGGTCGCTCTCCCGGGCTGGCGGGTGCTCAACCACCACACCTTCGTGGTCTCACTGCAGCCCGCCGGTGGCGGCGCCATGCACGTCGAGCTCGACGGCAACGATCTGGACGACTTCGATCCCCATCCCGGTCAGCACCTTCGACTCCGCGTCCTCGACCGCCAACGGTGGTGGCAATCGCACCCGTTCTCGTTCTCCGCGGTGCCCCGAAGGGGCCGGTGGCGCATCACGGTGGCGGGCGACGGCGACTACACCAGGAGCATCGGGGAGGTGGCCCCCGGCACCCGGGTGGCCGTCAGTGGCGTCTACGGTCACCTGCGCCCGTCCTCTCGAACCCGCAACGGAGTGGCCCTCATCGCCGGCGGCAGCGGCATCACGCCGCTGCGCGCCCTGCTCGAGGCCTTCCCCAAGCGGGTGGACGCCCGGGTGCTGTACCGGGCCCGATCGGCCGACGACGTGATCATGGGCGCCGAGCTCGACAAGTTCGCCGCCTCCCACGGATCGTCGGTCGACTACCTGCTCGGCCCCCGGGACCCCGATCCGAGCCTCGACGTGCTGTCTCCCGGTTCGCTGGCCGGCATCGTCCCCGACCTGAACCAGCGGGACGTGTACGTCTGCGGCCACGCCGGCTTCGTCGACACGGTGTGCCAGTCGCTGCACGAGCTCGGTGTGCCCGGAGCCAACGTCCACTCCGAACGATTCGACCCCTGAGGTGCCGATGAAGAAAGCGCTGCCCGCCATCGCGGTCTCTGCTGCGGGATTGACGTGGCTCTTGCACGCGCAGGGCCTGATCGACGCGTCCGCCCCGTCGAAGAGCACCAACGCCGCCACCTCGCTGTCCACCAACCGGGGCACCCCAGGAGCGACCACCACCACGAGCGCCAGCCCGACGACCACGCAGGCCGGGACAACCGGCCCCACCTCGGCGACCGCCAGCCGGACCAGCGACGGCCCGACCATCGACACCCGCTACGGACCGGTGCAGGTCGAAGCGGTGCTGCAGGGCTCGAAGCTCATCGACGTGAAGGTGCTGCAGTACCCGACCGACCGGAGGAAGTCGCAGGAGATCAACGACCAGGCCCTGCCGCTGCTCCACGATCAGGCCGTGAGCGCCCAGAGCGCCCAGATCGACGGGGTCAGCGGTGCGACCTACACCTCCTCGGGCTATGCCCAGTCGCTGCAGGCCGGCCTCGACCAGGCGAAGTGACGTGCGAGGGCACCACGCGGTGACCAGCGAGCCGGCGGAGCAGATCCGACCACCGGCGGCCCGCCTGACCCAGGTCGAGCACGCAATGGGAACCGTGTTCTCGTTCGTGGTGACCACCGCGGAGGGGGATCGGCTCGAGACCCGGGCCGCCATCGGCGACGCGGTGGCCTGGTTGCACGAGGTCGACCGCCGTTTCACCACCTACGCGCCCGACAGTGAGTGGCTGCGCTACGCCCGCGGTGAGCTGGGTCTCGACGACGTGCACCCCGACGTCCGCCACGTGGTCGATCGGACCCGGCAGCTCACCGAGGAGACCGAGGGCGCCTTCTCGCTCACGGCCGATCCGCACCGAGCGCCGGACCCGGCCGCGTACGTGAAGGGCTGGGCCATCCAACGAGCGGCGCAGCTGGTGCTCGCCGGGCGGGCTCAGAGCGTGTTCGTCAACGGAGGAGGCGACATCGCCATCACCCGGAGATCAGAACCGTGGCGCATCGGCATCCAGGATCCGCACGACCCGGCGGGGCTGGTGGCCACCATCGAGATCGACCACGGCGCGGTCGCCACCTCGGGGGCTTACGAGCGGGGTGACCACGTCTTCGACCCTTCGTCCGGCCGGCCGGCAGAAGCGCTGGCCAGCGCCACCGTGGTCGGCCCCGATCTCGGGACCGCGGATGCCTACTCGACGGCCCTGTTCGCCGCCGGGGAGCGAGGGCTGGAGTGGCTGGCCCGCCGGCCCGGCTACGGCGCGTACCTCGTCCGCTCCGACGGCTCCACCGTCACCGCGGGCGCCGTTCGGCTCGGCTGACGGGTCCGGGGGACTAGGCCGGCTCGGGTGCCGGCTGGGCTGCGGGCTTGCCGGCCTGCTGGCCGGGCGGCTTGGCCCCCGACTTGCGCTTGAAGAACGCCCGCCAGTCCTGCGCCGCCACCCGCTGCACCTCGGTGTGGGTCAGGCGCAACACGGCCTGGGGCACCAGGTCGGCGATCTTGCGCTGCTCCATGTAATGGTGCATGTTGGCCACCTCTTCGAACAGCGGCTTGCGCAGCCGCACCAGCTCGGGGTCGGCGGCGGCCAGGTAGCCCCAGATGGCGAAGGCCGCGGTGAGGTCGTAGACCACCGGAGCCCGACCGAACAGCGACGCCCGCTTCAGGGCCACCGTGGTGCACCCGGCGATGACGTCGTCGACGTGTTCACCCTCGGTGAGCACCAGGCGGTCCTCGAAACTGCGGGCCAACTTGAGGGCGAAGCCCTGGTCGGGTCCTGGGTAACCGAGGCGGGGGCCGATCGGCTGGCGCCCGGCCAGATCACCGGGACGCTCCGCCAACCACGACTCGCCGCTCCACGGGGGCGAGGCGTAGACCCGCGGCCGGTCGGTGGCGGGGCGAGGGACGTACTCGGGTGCAGCCATCGGAACAAAGACTACGACGTGTGGACCAGGCCGTAGACGAACGAGTCGACCAGCGCCCGCCAGGATGCCTCGATGACGTTGGTGTCCACGCCGACGGTGGTCCACACGTTCTCGCCGTCGGTCGAGTCGATCAGCACCCGCACCACGGCTCCGGTGGCGTCACCACCATCGAGGACGCGGACCTTGAAGTCGGTCAGGTGGATCCGTTCCAGGGCGGGGTACCGACCGTTGAGCGCGGCCCGCACGGCTGCATCCAGCGCGTTGATGGGGCCGTTGCCCTCGCCCACGGCCGCCACCCGCGCCCCGTCGATCCACAACTTTACGGTCGCCTCCACCGTTACCTCGATCTGGTCGTCGGCCGTCACCGGCCCCTCCCGGTGATAGCTGGTGACGCGGTAGGCCTCGACCTCGAAAAAGTCCTCGGTCCAGCCACTGGCCCGGCGCATCAACAACTCGAGCGATGCGTCGGCCGCCTCGAACAGCCAGCCCTGGGACTCGAGCCGCTTGAGCTCGTCGCTGAGGGCCCCGGCGGCACGATCGTCGAGCGCCACGCCCAACTCACTCGCCTTCATCGACATGCCGGCCCGGCCCCCGAGGTCGGACACCAGGACCCGGGTGTGGTTGCCGACCAGCTCGGGGTCGATGTGTTCGTAGCTGGCGCCCCCGGCCCGACCCAGGGCCGAGGTGTGCAACCCGCCCTTGTGGGCGAAGGCCGACACCCCCACGTAGGGATCCGACGGATGAGGTGGAAGATTGACCAACTCGGCGACATGTCGGCTCACCACGGTGAGTCGCTCGAGGCGGCCGGGAGGCAGTGTCTCGATCCCCAGCTTGAGGGTGAGGTCGGGGATGACCGTCATGAGGTTGGCGTTGCCGGTTCGTTCGCCGTAGCCGTTGACCGTGCCCTGGACCTGGGTGGCCCCGCCCAGCACTGCGGCCACCGAGTTGGCCACCGCGCACCCCGAGTCGTTCTGGGTGTGGATGCCCACCGCCATCCCGCCCAGGTAAGCCACCACCTCGGTCGTGATCTGTTGCACCTCGTGGGGCAGCGAGCCGCCGTTCGTGTCACACAGCACCACGCAGGCCAC
>DHIQ01000259.1 GCA_002403895.1 Candidatus Neomicrothrix sp. UBA4742 | reverse complement strand
TCACCCCCGGCCTGGTCAACACCCATCACCACATCTACCAGAACCTGACGCGGGCCTACCGTCCCGCGACGGCCTCCAACCTGTTCGGCTGGCTCACCACCCTCTACCCCATCTGGGCCGGCCTCGACGAGGAGTCGGCCTACCTGTCGGCATGGATCGGCCTGGCCGAGCTGGCCCTCGGGGGCTGTACCACGTCGATGGATCACCTCTACGTCCACCCCGCGGGCGGCGGCGACCTCATCAGTGCCGAGATCGCCGCCGCTCGGGAGCTGGGCGTGCGCTTCCACGCCACCCGGGGCTCGATGAGCCGATCGGTGAAGGACGGTGGTCTGCCCCCGGACTCGGTGGTGCAGGACGACGACACCATCTTGGCCGAGTCCGAGCGCCTGGTCGGACTGCATCACGAGCGGGGGTCCGATGCCATGGTGCAGGTCGCCTTGGCTCCGTGTTCGCCGTTCTCGGTCACGCCCGAGTTGATGACGGCGACCGCGGCGCTGGCCGAGCGACTGGATGTGCGCCTCCACACCCACCTGGCCGAAGACGTCGACGAGGACACCTACTGCCTCGAGGTCTACGGTTGTCGACCAGTTGAGTACTTCGAGAACGTCGGCTGGGGCTCGGACCGCTCGTGGGTGGCGCACTGCGTCTATCCCAACGCGGAGGAGATCGCCCGGCTGGCCGCGTGGGGAACCGGGGTGGCCCATTGCCCCAGCTCCAATCAGATGATCGGAGCCGGGCTGGCCCCGGTGGCCGAGTTCCGGGCGGCGGGCGTGCCGGTGGGCATCGGATGCGACGGGTCGTCATCGACCGATTCGGCGTCACTGTGGATGGAGAGCCGCAACGCCCTGCTGCTGGGCCGGCTACGAGGTGGGCCGGAGGCCATGCAGGCGCGCGACGCTCTGGACATGGCCACCCGAGGCGGGGCCCGCTGCCTGGGGCGCGACGGTGAGATCGGTCAGCTCTCGGTCGGCGCTGTGGGTGACGTGGCCGTCTGGGGGCTGGACGGGGTGCGCTTCGCCGGCGCGCTGTCTGATCCCATCGAGGCGTGGCTGCGTTGCGGGCCCACCTCTCCCCGCCACACGGTGGTGGCCGGTCGTTTCGTGGTGGAGGACGGCCAGCTGGTCAGCCCCGAGGTGGACAACCGACTGGCCCGTCACCGCTCCGCCGCCGCCCGGCTGCAAAGCCTCGAGGGCTGAAGTCGACACCTATGGGGACCCTGGTCAAGAGGGACACGCAGGCGTAAGGTGGCACCAGCGTGTGGGCCATGGTGTTTGGCTACCGACCCACCCGACGAGGGAGGAAAGCCCATGGCGAGATCATGTCGGTCGATCAGGGTCCTGGCAGTGCTGGCCCTGATGGCCGCATCCACCGGCGCGGTCGTGGCCAGCGGGACGGCCTCGGCGGTGGTCACGCCACTGCAGATCGGCGTCGACCACCCCGGCCCGAGCGGCCACAACTACGAGTACAAGGACTTCTTCCCTCGAGGGGATACCGCGTCACCGGTGCATGTCGGCCAGGGCAGTGTGGTCCAGTTCAACTGGCCGCAGACCACCGACGGCTTCCACACCGCCACGCTCCTGGGTGCGACCACGGATCCCGCCACCATCTGGACCAACACCCCGGTATCGGTGGCGGACCCCGATGACGCGGGCGGCCAGTTGCAGTTCAATCCGGCCATCGGCGCCCCGACCCTTCCCCCGCCGGGAAGCGGAGCCCCCAATGCCTGCGGCGATGTGGCCACGCCCTGCCCCTTCGACGGGACGGCCGACCTGAACTCCGGCGCCAACGTCAGCAACGGGACCAACAGCTTCGTCGTCCAGTTCGGCCGCAACATCACCCCGGGCACGGTCGTGCACTACGCCTGCCTGATCCATCCCGGGATGGCGGCCTCGCTGACCGTGGTCGACCCGACGGATCCCTCCCTCACCACCCAACCGCAGGCTGACACCGAATCGGCGGCCCAAGCCACGGCCGACACCGCCGAAGCCGCCGCGGCCGAAACCGCGGCCAGCGTCGTGCAGTCGACCACCAACGCGGACGGGACCCACACCTTCAGCGCCTCGGCCGGCACCGAGACGGCCCACGCCGCGGTGCTGGAGATGCTGCCCAGCCCCCTGCCCGTCTCCGCCGGCGACAAGATCGACTGGCACATGACCAACGCCATGGCCGAGATCCACACGGTGACGTTCATCGACGACCCGAAATACGAGCCACTGCCCCAATTCTGTGAGGCCAATCCCACTGACACCGCGTTCGACCCGACCCAAGCCGGACCGCCATGCGGCGATCCGACCAAGTTCGAAGTGCATTTCAACCCGGCGCCTGGTGGGGGCACCACCATCACCAGTACGTCCACCTCGGCCTCGTCGGGGATCCTGTTCCCACCGGGGCCACCGTTACCCCACGACTACACCTTCAACTTCCCCACCGCCGGATCGTTCCCCTACTTCTGCCACATCCATTTCAACGGGATGAAGGGCTCGGTCAACGTTCTGGCGGTGTCGGTCGCCGCCACCCCGGCGGCGGCAACACCAGGCTTCACCGGCTGAGGTCCGCCCGCTGCGCCGGCGTGCCTGCGATCCAGCCGGAGATGTCGATGACGGGGACGAGGTTCTGGATGGTTTCCTCCTAATTGTCCGAGCCGGCCAGGGCCCGACGGCGATCGAAGAGTTCCTCAGCGGCAGCCTGGGCCCGCGTGCGCACCGCCTCGGCATCCACCGAGCGCACCTCGCCCCCGGCCACCAGTTGCCGGCCGTCGACCCACACCGCATCGACGTCGGCACCGCTGGCCGAGAACACGAGGTGGGCGGCAACGTTGAAATCCCGGCCGTGCAGGACGGGGGTGAGGTGCAGGCGCCGCAGGTCCACGGTGACGACGTCCGCTCGCTTGCCGACCTCGAGCGAGCCGGTCAGGTCGGCCAGCCCTATGGCCCGGGCCCCAGAAAGCGTGGCCATGTCGAGGATGTCCCAAGGGTCGCCCACGGTGGGGTCGAGCCGGCTCACCTTGGCCAGCAGCGAGGCGAACTTCATCTCCTCGATCAGGTCGAGGTTGTTGTTCTCCTTCTCGCCGTCCGAGCCGAGACCGACGTGGATGCCAGCCGCCCGGAAGTCCCCCACCCGCGCCGGGCCCGAGGCCAGCTTCATGTTGGAGCACGGGCAGTGGGCCACCGAGGTGCCCGACTCGGCCAGCAGCTCGATCTCGTGATCATCGAGCCAGACGCAGTGGGCGACGAGGGTGTGTTCGCCCAGGATGCCCCGGTGGGCGAACTCCTCGATGGGACGGCGCCCGAAGCGACGTAACGACTCCTCCACCTCCCAGGTGGTCTCGCTCGAGTGGGTGTGGATGCCGGGGTGGTATTCCTGGGCGG
>DHIQ01000051.1 GCA_002403895.1 Candidatus Neomicrothrix sp. UBA4742 | reverse complement strand
TACATGGACGAGGCCGAGCAGCTCTGCGATCGCCTCGTGATCATGGACAACGCGAGCATCGTCGCCGAGGGCTCGCCCCGGCAGCTGATCGCCGACAACGTCACCCGAGAGGTCGTCGAGCTCCGTCTCGACCATGACGACCTCGATGCTCCCGTTCTCGACGCGATCCGTAGGTCGGGCACCCGCACCGAGAACCTCGCCGACCGCGTGCTCGTCTATACCGACGACGGCGACCCGCTGGTGGCCGGCCTGCTCGACGATGGGTTGCGTCCCCTGTCGGTGCTGGTGCGTCGCAGCACCCTCGAAGATGTCTTCTTGATGCTGACCGGGCGCACCCTGGTCGAGGACTGAGAGCCGGCGATGACGAGCCCCGTCCTGCATTACGTCGAGCGTGAGGTGCTGATCTACCGGCGCTTGTGGCGTGGGGTGGTGTTCAGCCAGTTCATCAGCCCGACGCTCTACCTGCTGGCCATGGGAATCGGCCTGGGGACCCTCGTCGATGCCGCCGGCACGCGCATCGACGGCCTCACCTACCTCGAGTTCGTCGCTCCCGGGCTGATGGCGGCGACGGTGCTGCAGAGCAGCACCGGCGAAGCCCTGTGGCCGGTGCTGGCGGGCTTCAAGTGGATGGGCTTCTACCACGGCATGGCGGCCTCACCCATGCAACCCGCCCACGTGTTCACCGGCACCGTGGTGTGGATCGGTATCCGCCTCACGCTCACGGCCACCGCCTTCCTCATCGTGGCCACCGCCGTCGGTGCCATCCTCTCGCCCCTGGCGGTGCTGGCCATCCCCGCCGCGGTGCTAGGCGCGCTGGCGCTAGCCGCCCCGCTCACCGCGTTCTCCGCCACCCAGGAGACCGACCATCGCTTCCCGCTCGTGCTTCGATTCCTCACCCTGCCCATGTTCTTGTTCTCGGCGACGTTCTTCCCCCTCAGCCAACTGCCCGCCCTGCTGCGCCCCCTGGCCTGGGTATCGCCGCTGTGGCATGGGGTCGAACTGTGCCGCGACGCCACGACCGGCACGCTGGGCGCGGGCGGATGGGCCGGAGTGGTCGCCCACGTCGCCGTGCTGTGCGGGTACCTGGCGTTCGGCTTCGTCTGGGGCCGCAGGGCCTTCACCCGGAGGCTCACGACGTGAGGGCCACCGACGCCGCCCCCGCGGGAATCGCCGAGCAGTCGCCCCGGCGACCGCCCTGGACCCGCCTCCTGCCCGGCGCGTCCATGGCGCCATCCCTGCGGCTCGTCGAGCGGAACCTCGTCGCCTGGCGGGGCATGTGGCTGGTGTTCGTCTCGGTGTTGGTCGAGCCGATCTTCTTCCTCTTCTCGATCGGCATTGGGGTGGGCGCGCTTGTCGGCGACGTCACTTTAGGTTCGGGCCAGGTCGTGCCCTACCGGTCGTTCGTGGCCGCCGGGCTGCTCGCCACCTCCGCCATGATGGGTCCCGTCTTCGACTCGACCTTCAACTTCTTCGTGAAGCTCAAGTACTTCCACATCTACGAGGCCACCCTGGCCACGCCCATGCGACCCACCGACGTCATCGGCGGAGAGCTGTTGTGGTCGCTGGTGCGCGCCGCGGCCTACGCCACCGCCTTCCTCGTGACCATGGTGGTGATGGGCCTGACCGAATCGTGGTGGGTGGTGCTGTGCGTGCCGGTGGCGGTGCTGATCGGCTTCGCCTTCGCCGGCGCCGGGCTGGGGGCCACCACGTTCATGCGCTCGTTCGTGGACTTCGACTTCGTGAACCTCGCCATCATCCCGATGTTCCTGTTCTCGGCGACGTTCTTCCCCATCACCCAGTACCCCGAAGGCCTGCAGCTCCTCATCCGGGTGACGCCTCTGTACCAAGGCGTCGTGCTCGAGCGGGCCCTGGTGTTCGGTGACGTCGGCCCCGGTCTGCTGGTCAATGCCGCCTACCTCGCCATCATGGGCGCGATCGGACTGCGGGTGGCGAGCCGTCGCCTCAACCTGTTGCTGCTGCCGTAGCGGGGTCCCGCTCCCTGACGGACTCAGCCGCCCGGGGCGGGGCCTCAACTACAGGCTCTGCCGGTGGCTCGCTCAGGCGATGCGAGTGACCATCCTGCGTTCCCCCGAACCAGGGACGAAGAGGTCGCCCACGTCACTCAAGCGCTTCAGGTAGTCGCTGTTGGCGTTGATGGCCTCGCCGGCTGCGTCCGCGGTGGCCAGATCCGGCGCACCGCTCAACCAGGTGACCCGACCGAACGTGCCGTAGCTGTCGATCAGGAACATCGTGGGCAGGCCGCTGATCTCCTGCACCAACTCGGCCATCTCGATGCCCCATGCCGTCGCCTCGACGTATTGGCCGTTGCCGACCACGGCGGTGGTCACCGTGGTGACCGCGCCCGCGGGCGGCGGGGTGTCGCCGGGCTCACCGTGGACTGCCTGACGGAGCAGATCATAGGGCGGCTCGGCCATGAACTCCTGGCCTTTATCAACCATCGCGTAGTAGCCGTCGTCATCGACAAGGCGGGCGAAGCCGGTGTTGAGCGCGTCCTGCGACGCCACCCAGGCGCTCCAGGCCACGGTGCCGACCGGGTAACCGAAGTCGGCCCGCCACAGCGTCACGGTGTGATCGCTGCGGTCATTGACATAGGCGGTCATCTCGGTCGCCCAGCCCATCGAGCGCCGTTCGTTGCCGCGCAGAGTTGCCAAACGAGTGAACAGATACATATGGGTCTCCCCCCTAGTTGGGTTCGCCCCGGAACCCACCCTGCGGGGCAAATCAATCGTCGCGCCGAATGTGGATCGTGTCGAGGTCACACCGACGTTGGCCACAGAAAGTGAACCTCTATCGTCGATATCCGTCGGTGGGTTTCATCCGGCCCATGACCGGCGTGCCTCATTCAGGGCGACGATGGCCACCAGCCCTGCGGCGAGCGGGTCGGTCCACCACCACCCCGCTACGGCGTCGAGGATCAGCGCAGCGAAGATCGCTGCCGCCAGACACCCGTCGAGCAGGGTCATCGACGCGTTCGCCACCAAGGGCCGATTGCCGAGCTCGACACCGGTCCGACGCTTGCCCCACGCCAGGACGAACATGACTCCGACGGTGACCGCCATGAAAGCCATGCCGATCGGTGAGGACTCGGGCCGGTTGCGGGCGGCGAAACCATGGATGCAGTCCACGATGAGATACACACCGAGCGCGGCGAACGCTCCACCGATGAGTCGCATCGCCCGATGTGCCCGGGCCGGGTCCTCTTCCTCAGCGGCCCCGCCCAGGTGCCAAAGAACCACGAGTGAGGCGAACACCTCGATGCACGAGTCCAGACCGAAGGCCACCAGGCCAAGGGAATGCGCGGCCAGCCCTGCTCCGATCGTCACGACGGCTTCGAGGCTGTTCCAAAGCGTCGTCCCGTACTCCCACCAGCGGCCTTGACCTTCAAGGCGCTGCCTGCGGGCCTGGTCACGCTCAAGCGTGCTCGGATCGTCCATGTCCGCTCCCCTTCCTCACGTCGGGAAGGAGGGGGTGTCACGGCAGCCTCCGACCCGACACCTCAGATGTCGATGTCGAAGGTCTCGCCCGCCCCGAAAGGCCCACCGACCGGGGGCTATCGCCCCAGCATGTCGATCAGATGGTTGAGGGCTACTCCCCTTCAGCCGCGAGCCTACCCAGGCCCGCAGGATCCCGGTCACACCCACCACAGAAGCGACCACGGCGTGGGGACCTTCGGTCAGGTTGGGCTGGGTCGGAGCGCTCCCTCCGAGTTCACAGGAGGGCATTGGTCAAGGCATCAGCGACGAACGACCCGTAGCGTTTGGGCGGCCAGCGGCGGCGCACGACGAGAAGTTCGTAGAGGTCAGGTGCGCTGTAGGTCCAGAGGACGTCGGCGGCCTGCGCGAGGCTGATGCCCGGCCGGAGCTGGCCTGCGTCGCGGAGCCGGCGGGCGTTGTCGGTCATGCGGCGGAGGCGGTCGGCGTCCAGCTCTTCTTGCAGCGCCAGGACTTCGGGGTCAGTGGCGGCGGCGTCACGAATGAGCAACAGAATCGGCGCGACGCGCGGCGCGACTTCGGCACTCAGCGCGCCCCACCCCTCGATGATCGTGCGGGCATCGGTGTCACCGGCGTGCAACTGGTCGGATCGTTGCTCGGCTGGCACGGGCCCTTGGCCTTCGAGTGCTCGGGAGCGGATGGCGAGGATGAGACCCGGTTTGGCGCCGAAGGACTTGTAGATCGTGTGGACCGAGACACCGGAATCGGCGGCGATTGCCGCGATGGTCGTCCTCGCGTAGCCGTCGTCCAGGAAGCGCCGTTCAGCCGCCTCAATGATCGCGTCACGGTTGCGCCGGGCCTGATCCTGACGGCGGCTGGCGTCATAGGGTCGTTTCTTGTTGACAGGGGCGGTTCGCCGGTCCATATTAATATTCATTCTAGTCCACTAGATCGAATACGTCGAGTAGTCGGCCGACCAGGGGGTATCGATGGAAGAACCGCAAGAGATGGTCGACCGGTTGGTGTCGGCGACGAACGACCACGACATCGCCGCGCTGGTGGCCTGCTTCGCCGCGGACTACGAGAACGAGACGCCGATCCACCCGGCCCGGAGCTTCCACGGTCGTGATCAGGTGCGCCGCAACTGGGAGCAGATCTTCGCCTTCGTACCCGACCTGCACGCCGAGGTATTGCGCCGAGCGACCGACGGCGAGGCGGCGTGGACCGAGTGGAACATGACGGGCACGCGCCTCGATGGCACCGCCCACCACATGGGCGGCGTCATCGTGTTCGGGGTCCGTGACGGCGTCGCCTGCTGGGCTCGCTTCTACCTCGAGCCGGTCGACGAGGGCACCGGCGGCGTCGACGACGCCGTACGCGAACAGGTGGTCCGAGGATGATCCTTGTCGCCGGGGGCACCGGTCGGCTCGGCACGCTCCTCGTGGCGAGGCTCGCGAAGCGCGGTCTGGACGTGCGGGTGCTCACCCGCGATCCGGCCCGGGCGAGCCATCTCGACGGCGTGGCCAACCAGATCGTGGTTGGCGACGTACGCGATCGCGCCAGCATCGAGGACGCCATGCGGGGCGTCCACCTCGTCGTGTCCGCGGTGCAGGGCTTCACCGGACCCGGTCGGGTGACGCCCGCAACCGTCGATCGCGACGGAAACGCGAATCTCGTCGACGCGGCGGCCGCCGTTGGCGCAGACGTGGTCCTGCTGTCGATCGTCGGTGCCTCGACCGACAGCCCCATGGAACTGTTCCGCGCCAAACACGCCGCAGAACAGCATCTACGCGCCAGCGCCACCAGCTGGACCATTGTGCGCGCCACCGCGTTCATGGAGCTATGGGCCCAGATTATGGCAAAGCCAATCGTCTTCGGCCGAGGGGACAACCCGATCAACTTCGTCTCGGTCTCCGATGTCGTCGGTGTCGTCGAACGAGCCGTCACCGAACCCTCCCTCCGCGGCCAGGTCCTTGAGGTCGGCGGCCCGCAGAACCTCACCTTCAACGAGCTGGCAACGATGCTGCAGGACATCCGTGGGGGGCGGGGCAAAGTGCGCCACGTGCCACGCTGGGTGCTGCGCACGATCGCCCCGTTTGCCCTCCAAGCACGCGCCGCGCTCACGATGGACACCACCGACCTGACCTTCGACGCCGCCACCACCCGTGCCGCGTTCACCGACCTACCCATGACCGATGCCCGAACTGCGTTGTCCGGCACCCAAGGCGAGCCGCAATCTCATTTCTAACGACGGCCCCGACTCGCGGGGTCGAAAGTCGAGTCCTCCGATGTCGGTTCCCGACCACCGCGATGTGCACCAGGTGGGAATCGAACCCACACGGGCGTGAGCCCACAGGGACCTAAACCCTGCGCGTCTGCCTGATTCCGCCACTGGTGCGTGACGTCGAAACGGTAGCGGACTGGTCGACACCGCGGTCCTCATGCACCAAACCGGTAACTCGGGGATGGCACGGCGGGAGTTCCCCCGTGTGCGCAGCGCTGTTCCGGTAGGAGGAGAAAACGGTCCGCTGTACTTCGGCGGTTGGGACTACACCCTGCACGCGTTCTCGGTGCCCGGGGCGGCGGTTTCGACTGCTACCCGGGGCCTGCACGTCGCCTAGCGCCTTGGCCTGGGTGGCGGCCCGCTCCCGGCCACTCCCCCGTCGCGTACGGTGGCGCGGTGCTCGCCGCAGATCTACCTACGCCGGCCCTCGTCGTCGACCTCGATGCCTTCGACCACAACCGAGCGGTCATGTCGGACGCCTGGCCGGGGGTGCGCCTGCGTCCTCACGTCAAGGCATTCAAGTCGACGTCCCTGGCCCGTCGGCTGGCCGACGCCGGTCACGTCGCCTTCTGCTGCGCCACCATCCGGGAGATGGAAGGCATGGCCAAGGCGGGACTGGGTCATGACCTACTGCTGGCCAACGAGGTGCTGGACACCAAACGTCTGGGCGCCCTGGTCGAGTCCGGGGCGCGCATCACCGTGGCCGTCGACTCCGACGAGACCATCACCGCCGTAGTGGCCGGGGGCGTGCGCGAGGTCCTGATCGACGTCTGCGTCGGCCTTCCCCGCTGTGGCTGCCCGCCTGAGGAGGCCGGTCGTCTCGGCGATGAGGCCCGGGCCGCCGGCCTCGAGGTGCGGGGTGTCATGGGCTACGAGGGCCACGTTGTCGGCCTCGAAGACCGGGCCGACCGCGAGGCGAAGATGGCGATCAGCATGGAGATCTTGACCGCCGCCCACGAGATCGTCGGGGGCGAGATCGTGTCGGGCGGCGGCACGGGGACGTGGGACAGCAACCGCTGGGTCACCGAGCTGCAGGCCGGCTCGTACCTGCTGATGGATACCGCCTACGCCAAGTTGGGCATGCCGTTCCGTCCAGCACTGAGTGTGTCGGGCACGGTGGTGTCGGTGAACCGGCCCGGGGGCTGGGCGGTGGCCGACGTGGGCCTCAAGGCACTCGGCATGGACCACGGCAACCCGTCGGTGGCCGAGCCGGCCGGTGCCAAGGTGTGGTTCTGCTCCGATGAGCACCTCACGTTCTCGGTCGGCCCGGACGCCAAAGCGGCGCAGGTGGGTGACCGGGTCCGAGTGCTGCCCGCCCACGTGGACCCGACGGTCGCCTACCACGAGCGCATAACGGTGGTACAGGCCGGCGAGGTCGTCGACATCTGGCCCGTCGACCTCCGCAACTGGTAGCCCCCTCCCTCCCTCCTTCCTTCCGTCCTTCTTCCGTCCGCCCAGCTGGCCGCCCCAGCGAAATCTGAAGCCGGACCTACATTCCTTGTCGATTCGCTTGCAGATTTCCCGCGACTGGTCGTGCTGTCATACCCCCCTGATCAACTGAGGGGCATGGAAATCGACCGGCGGATCAGCACCCTGGCCTCGCGCCAACACTCCCTCGTCACCTTGACCCAACTTGCCGAACTCGGCCTCAACACCCGCACGATCGGCTACCGAGTCGAGCAAGGTCGGCTGGAACGGCTGCACCGAGGCGTCTTTCGGACGGCCGGCGCCGTCATGACCAATGAGCAAATGGCGCTCGCCGCGTGTCTGGCGGTCGGCGGACTCGTCGCCGCCTCCCATCGGTGCGCAGCCGCACTGTGGGGTCTCGATCTACCCCTCGAGTCTCCCGTCGAGGTCACGGTTCTAGGACATCGCGCTCCTTCACCTCGCGGCATCGTGGTCCATCGCTCCGTAGATCTGACTGAAGCCGACCTCACCGTGCGCGGCGGGGTCCCCGTGACGAAGCCATACCGACTCCTGGTCGACCTCGGGGCGGTGGTTACTCAGGCGGTAGTCGGGAATTGCCTCGATGATCTGGTCGGCCGGAAAGTCCTCACGGTGGCGGGCGTGGAGGCCGGGCTCGACCGGCTCGGCGAGCACGGGCGCTCGGGCGCCGGGGTCCTGAGGGCAGAGCTCGAGCGGCGCCAGGGTGCCGGACCGATGGGCCGAACTCGCCTCGAAGCCCTCCTGTTCGACCTGGCGCAACGCGCCGGTCTGCCCAGCCTGGTGTTCCAGCACCCGATCCGGCTCGGGGGGCGAGCACGACGCATCGATTTCGCGTTCCCCGAGCTCCGGATCGCCATTGAGGTCGACGGGTACGAGACCCACAGCCGTTACGACGTCTTCGAGGACGACCGAGTTCGGGGGAACGAACTCGAGCTCGCCGGATGGACGGTGCTGCGTTTCACCTGGCATCAGCTCCGTCACCGCCAGGACTATGTTGCCGGCGTGCTCCGCCGAGCTCTCTCCCAAGCTGCCTGAGCGCAAATTTGAAGCGAAAACGACACGGAGCGTAGAAAACGTTTCAGAGATCGGATGGGCGGCGGGCGAAGCGGGACCCGGCGGTTAGACGAGCATGGTGGCCAGGGAGCGGAACGCCCGGCCGCGATGGCTGATGGCGTGCTTTTCGTCCGGCGACATCTCGCCGAAGGTGCGCGCCCCCGGGTGACCGTCCGGCCCGTCGGGCACGAATACGGGGTCGTAGCCGAAGCCTCCCGAACCCCGGCGCTCGGGAGCGATCGTGCCCTCCACTACCCCCTCTGCCTCAACCTCGCTGCCATCGGGGTAACAGACCAAGGCCACGGTGCGGAAGTGGGCTCGGCGGGCCCAGGCCGCAGGGGCACCGATGCGATCCAGCTCAGCCAGGAGCTTGTCCACGTTGTCGTCGTAGGAGGCGTGCTCACCGGCGTAGCGCGCCGACCTCACCCCCGGCGCCCCACCCAGCGCCGGCACCTCGAGGCCCGTGTCGTCGGCCACCGCGGGCAGACCGGTGGCGTGGCAGATGGC
>DHIQ01000066.1 GCA_002403895.1 Candidatus Neomicrothrix sp. UBA4742 | reverse complement strand
CCCCCCCCCGGCCCCCCCGCCCCCCCGGCCCCCCCCCCCCCCCCCCCCCCCGCCAGTCGGTCGGTCGGGCCCGCAACCCGCGCTGGATGCGATACGGGCTGGACTTCTGGCTCATCGCCATCGCCCTCGCCGTCTTCTGGCTGACCAGCCAGAATGGCTACAAGCTCGTCCTCGCCGTCGAGGGCGTCCCCACCATCTCGGTCAGCTACTGGGCGTTTGCCGGCCCCGCGCTGCTGTGGGTCGGCGCCGCGCTGCTCACGTGGCGACTGACGACCGTCTTCCTCAAGCGGGGCCGCGCCCCGTTGGGGGCGATGCTGCGCCCGGTCGCGGGCGGCTTGGCCGACACCGTCGCCGCCGCCATGGGCCGCCAACGCCGGCTCCTCGCTACCGGCGCCGTACTTGTGGCCCTGACGGCGAGCTTCGCCACCTCGACTGCCGTGTTCAACTCCACATACCACCAACAGGCCGCGATCGATGCCGCGCTGACCAACGGGGCCGATGTCCGGGTCACCCAATCACCCGGCGTCCTCGTCGGTCCTGATCAGGGGGCGGCCCTGGCCTCGATCCCCGGGGTCAAGTCCGTCGAGGCCATCCAGCATCGCTACGCCTACGTCGGCAACGACCTCCAGGACCTGTTCGGTGTCAACCCCACCACCGTCGTCGGCGCCACCAAGCTCGTCGACGGCTACTTCCAAGGCGGTACCGCAGCCGAGGTCATGGGGCGGCTCGCTGCTCAGCCCGACGCGTTGCTGGTCAGCGACGAAACCGTGAAGGACTTCCAACTCAACCTCGGCGACCCGATCAAGCTCCGCCTCCAGGACAGCCGCACCAAGCAACTGGTTGACGTCTCGTTCCGCTACGCCGGGGTCGCCAAGGAATTTCCCACCGCACCCCACGACAGCTTCCTGATCGCCAACGCCGACTACATCGCGCAAGCCACCGGCTCCAACGCGGTCGGCTCGTTCTTGCTCACCACTTCCGGCTCGAGCCCCACCGAGGTTGCCAACCGTGTCCGGAACCAGGTCGGAACCACGGCGTCGGTAACCGACATCGGGTCGACCAAGCGGGTCATCGGCTCCAGCCTCACCGCCGTTGATCTCAACGGTCTCACCCGTGTCGAACTGGGCTTCGCCCTGCTACTCGCCGCCGCGTCGACCGGCCTCGTCCTTTGGCTCGGATTGGCCGAACGACGCCGCACGTTCGCCATCGCCGCCGCGCTGGGTGCGACCCCCCGCCAACTCGGAGGGTTCGTGTGGGCCGAAGCGGGCCTCATCACCGTCGTCGGGCTGGTTGCCGGCGCCATTGGCGGCTGGGCCCTGTCGGCCATGCTGGTCAAGGTCCTCACCGGCGTGTTCGACCCACCCCCCGACGCCCTCACCATCCCCTGGGGCTACCTGATCGCCCTCGTCGTCGTCGCCCTCGCCTCCGTCGCCGTGGCCGCCGTCACCGCGATACGGGCCAGCCGGCGCGCCCCCATCGCCATGCTCCGGGCCACATGAGGCTCCTCGTGGTCGAGGACGACCGGCCGCTGGCCCGGGCCTTGGAACAGAGCCTGGTCGCCGAGGGCTTCGTCGTCGACATCGCCCATGACGGCGACGACGGCCTCTGGCGCGCCACTGAGGAGCAATACGACGCCATCGTCTTGGATCTCATGTTGCCGGGCCGCAATGGCTACCAGGTCTGCGCAGACTTGCGCGCCCAAGGCGTCTGGACCCCGATCGTCATCCTCACCGCCAAGGACGGCGAGTTCGACGAGGCCGAAGCGCTCGACACCGGCGCCGACGACTTCATTCGCAAACCGTTCTCACCCGTCGTGCTCGCGGCCCGCGTCAGAGCCCTCCTGCGTCGGGTCGTGCGGGAACGACCAGCGGTGCTCACCTGCGGCGATCTCAGCCTCGACCCCGCCGAGCACCGCTGCGAGCGCGACGGTCAACGCATCGACCTCACCGCCAAGGAGTTCGTCGTCCTCGAATACCTGATGCGCACCGCCGGCGAGGTGTCCTCCAAGCTCGAGATCCTCGAACATGTCTGGGACTTCGCCTATGACGGTGACCCCAACCTGGTCGAGGTCTACATCAGCAGCCTCCGCCGCAAGATCGACCTCCCGTTCGGCCGCTCGGCCATCACCACCATCCGAGGTCGGGGCTACCGCCTTGAATCCGACGGTGGCTGACGCGCGCCGCCGACGCGGCATCTCGGTGCGGATGCGCACGACCCTCGGCGCCACCGCCGTGGTCGGCATTGCCTTCCTCATCGGGGGAGTGGTGATGACCGCCTACTTGCAGCGGACCCTCGAACAGGGTCGCCAGGACATTGCGATGTCGCGCGCTCAAGACGTCGTCAGCCTGGTCGCGGCGGGCAAGCTTCCAACCGTTCTCAACGCCCCCAATGATGACACCGCCGCCCTACAGGTCGTCGATGGCACCGGGCACGTGGTTGCTTCCACGCAGAATATCGAGGGCGAATCCCCGATCGTGCCGACGGTGCCGGGCGCCTCGCCGTCGGCCCAGACCGCGGTCGTGTCGGCCCTCGATGAAACGATCCACTTCCGCATCGTGTCGGTCCCCGCCACTAGCCCGACCGGCCCGGTGACCGTGTACGCCGCCACCTCGCTCCAGCCGCCCGCCGTCGCCGTCGATGCCCTGCGCCGAATCCTGCTGGCGTTGAGCCCGTTCGCCCTGGCGCTGGTGGCGGTGACAACCTGGGTCGTCACCGGTCGGGCCCTACGCCCGGTCGAGGCGATCCGAGCTGAAGTGGCCGAGATCTCGGCGGGACAACTGCACCGGCGGGTACCGGAACCGGCGCGACACGACGAGATCGGCCGTCTGGCCGAGACCATGAACTCGATGCTGACCCGCATCGAGTCCTCCGTCGACCAGCAACGTCGGTTCGTCGCCGACGCGTCGCACGAGTTGCGAACGCCGCTGACCTCGGTCCGCGTCCACCTCGAACATGCCCTCACCGCACCAGCCACGACCGACTGGGCGCACCTGGTTCGGGACATCCTCCACGAACAGGAGCGGGTCGAGCATCTGGTCGACGATCTCCTGTACTTGGCCCGCCTGGACGCCGCCCCGGCCCAGACCCTTCGAGATATCGACCTCGACGAACTCATCCGCGCCGAGCTGGCCTGGCGAGCGAGAACCGATCACGACGAGATCGGTTACGACGGCCAGCCGGGGCTGTGGGTGCATGGGAATCCCCAACAGCTGACACGGGTGCTGCGCAACCTGCTCGACAACGCGGAGCGATACCGCTCCGAGGACGTGTCGGTGTCACTGTCGGCGCGTCAAAGTCGCATCGAGCTTCGGGTGATCGACGACGGGCCGGGCATCGCCGTGGCCGACCGGCAACGGGTGTTCGAACGATTCACCCGGCTCGACCAGGCTCGCACTCACTGGGGCACCGACACCGGCACCGGCCTGGGCCTGGCCATCGTCCACGACATCGTTGCCAGCCACGGCGGCGACGTCGTCATCGAGGACCAACCCGTGGGCTCGTCGTTCCTCGTGAACCTGCCCGCCCGGCGCGCCGCGGACCTCGACCTCGACCACTCCACCCCGACCACCGCGCGCCACGGCTCGGCCGGCGCACCTTCAGCGTCCCTTTAGGAAGCGACCCCCAAAGTGAGTCTCATGACCACCACCATCACCCCCCGCACCGGACCGATTCCAACCGCTCCATCATTCGAACCTGCAACCGTTCGGCTCGGCGCACCCCGAGAGATGCTGCAACAGCGACCGCCCCGCTGTCTCGTCCCGGGCACCCCGACGACGGTGACCGCCGCCGTCGAGGTCTGGGGACGGTCCTCGGTGAGCCCGTTCAACCTCGGCGAAGGGCGCGAACTCCTCGGCTCTGCCGGACTGTTCGGCACCGGCTTCGTCCGACGGGGCCGCTGGGCGGTCATGGCCACCGACATCGCGACCGCCCCCGGCGGCGAAGCGGAGGGCCTCCGACTCACCGTCGACCTTCTGGGGCGGCAACGCCTTCGCCCGACCTTCGCCGCGGTCACCGACCCGGCTCCCTATCGCGATCAGGGCATGTGGACCACTCCCATCGCGGAGGACCCCATCATCGACCTGACGGGCTTCAGCCTCGCCGGGAAACGCCGAGCGAACATCCGCCACAGCGTGACGTCCGCCCGCCGCGCCGGGCTCCGGGTCGCGCCCTGGTCCGACGAATTCAGTGCATCCGCCTCCGCGGTCTCCGACGCGTGGCTCGCCACCAAGCGGGGAGGGGAGATGGGCTTCACCCTCGGCCGTTTCGATCCCGGCGCGATGCAGACCAGCGACTGTCGCGTCGCCATCGACGACGACAACCGGGTCATCGGCTTCGTCACCTGGCACCGTTTCGATGACGGTCGGGGCCGGGTCCTCGACCTGATGCGCCGACTCCCGGACGCGCCCAACCCCACCATCGACCTCCTGATCGCCGACGGACTCCTCGAATTCGCGGCGGCTGGAGTGCAGACCGCCAGCCTCGGGTGTGTCCCCCGCTCGCACGGCACGCTGGCCGAGCGGATCTACCCGACCATTCCCCTTCGCCGGTACAAAGCCAAGTTCGACCCCCGCTGGGAACTCCGTCATCTCGTCTCCCCATCACGCCACCAGCTCCCGGGCGCACTCAGTGCTCTCGCCCGCTCCTACGTACCCGGCGGGTTGTTCAGCGCCCTCCGCCGCAATGGGTCAGCTCCTCGGGCCGTTCCGCCAACGGCGCCTAAGACCGCCCTTGGTGACCATGGCGCTGATCGGGCTGGTTCTGGCCACGGCCGTCCAACTGGGCGTCTTCCGTCACGAGCTTCCGCTAACCGTCGCCTTCCGCTACGGCTACAGCGGGCGAGGCTTATTGGCCGGCAACTGGCAGACCGTGCTCACCAGCCAGCTCCTCACCCGCGACGTCTTCATGGCGGTCTCCATCGCGGTCTCGTTGCTCGTGATGGTCGGACCATACGAACTGCTGGCCGGCACCCGCCGCACACTCGTCGTGGTCGCCGCCACCATGCTCGCCGGACCCCTCGTCGTCACCGCCGTCCTCGCCCTCGGTTCCGGACAGAACCTCGACTTCGCCAGTCGTTCCCTGTCCACCTTGGACTACGGCGCGTCGGCCATCACCGCCGGCGGGGCCGGCGCCCTCATCGCGGTGCTGGGCAACCGCCGCCTCCGTCTCGGCGCCATCGTCTTCGTGCTCGGCGGGCTGGTGCTCCACCACCAACTCGCCGACTGGCAACACCTCGTCGCCTTCCCAATCGGCTACGGACTCGGGCGACTCCAGGGACTCCCGAGCCCCCACCAGTCCATCGACCCGCGCCAACAGCCAGCCGAAACCACCGGAGCCGACCGGACGTCAATCGGCCGGGGCCGCGCCGCCCTGGTCACCGCCGGCGCCTGCGCCCTTGTCCTCGGCGTCGCGGCCGCTCGCTTCACGCCACCAGCCCAGGTCACTGCCGCCCATCTCTCCGTGCAGGTCGCCGGCGCCACCGGGGTATCAGCAACGGCGCTCGGCGATCCCACCATCGTCGACGTCCGGTATCCGACTCCCTCGCTCGGAGGCGACCGGCACCTGCTGATCATGCTGCCTGCCGGCTATGCGGCCAGCACGAGCCGGCGCTACCCGGTCATCGAGATGCTCCACGGCCGACCCGGCTCCGCCATCGACCTTCTCACCGCCATCGACGTCCCCGCCATGAGCCGATCGTTGCCGCCGTTCATCGCCGTCGTCGCCGACGGTCACGGTCCCGCGGTCAAAGACGGCGACTTCGCCGATACCTCACGGCAACACCTCGGGACCGCACTCTCCGACGATCTCCGTACCTGGGTCGATGCCACCTATCGCACCGACGGCAACTGGTCGGCCACCGGCGTCTCCGCCGGCGGCTACGGCGCCGCCTACCTCGGCAGCCGCCGTCCCGGCCAATACCAGGCGGTGTGTTCCATGGGCGGCTACTTCCGCGCCATCGACCCGGCGTTCCGCGGCGAGACCACCGCCACCCGCGACGCCGCCTCACCGATCCTGCACCCCTCACGCAAAGGACCACGAACGTTGATCATCGCCGGAGAACACGACCCCCAGGCGGTCCGGGACGGAACCGCCTACCAGGCCGCCCTCACCGCGGCCGGGCAGTCCTCCCAACTGCGGATCGTCAAGGGCGACCACCAATGGCCGGTCTGGCAGCGAGAGATGCCCAACTGCCTGTCCTTCCTCCTCGGGCAAGGACAGAACCCATGAGCAGGACCCGACGCCCGAACCGCCGTCGACGCCGCATCCTGTTGCTCGCGCTCGCCGTCATCGGCCTCGTGGCCATCGTGCCAGCCGTGTCCCTCACGACCGCGCTCGCCGCACCGGGCAACACCACCACGACGGAACGGGCCGTCGAGTGGATGAGAGACCACGGCGGGGGCGGCATCGTCAACACCGCCGAGAACTGGTGGTTCTCGAACAACGGACCCAAACAGGGCGGCTCACCAGATCACGGCATCACCTTCGATACCCCCGCCGGAAGTGCCCCCTCGCCGACGACCCCACCTGCCGGCACCCAGGCGACGACTCCTCGCCCGGCGGACGTCTCCACTCCCGCCGGCCAAGCCCTACCCAATGAAGGCGTCTGGCAACCCATCGGCCCGTCCGTCGCGGGGGCCCACCCGATGTACGCCACCCAGGTCCGGCCCGACTCGATCCATACCAGCCTGCTCGACGGGCTGGTATGGATGGACCCCAAGCTCGTGCGCTTCGATCTCCACCCCGGCCTCCAAGAACCCGGAGGTGCCTGGAAGACCCCGACGCAGATCCCGTCCGGTCAGCGGCTCGATCTCCTGGCCGCGTTCAACGGCGGGTTCCGGATGCAGGACGCCAACGGAGGCTTCTACCTCGAAGGACGCGCCCAGAGGCCCCTGGTTGACGGCGCCGCGTCCTTCGTCATCAGCAGCGACGGCACCGCCACCGTCGGCCAATGGGGGCGGGACATCTCCATGGGCCCCGACATCGTCGGCGTACGCCAGAACCTCCAACTCATCGTCGACAACGGCCAGCCCGTTGCCGGCCTCGACGACAACGCCGACGGAAAATGGGGCTCCACCCTCGGCAACCGCGTCCTCGTCTGGCGATCCGCGGTCTGCGTAGACACGAACGGCGGCATCATCTACGGCTACGGCAACGGTCTCGGCGCCCAATCGCTCGCCACCCTAATGCAACGCGCCGGCTGCCAACGTGCCATGGAACTCGACATCAACCCGTCGTGGACCACGTTCAACCTCTATGGGGCCGCCACCCCCGGCGATCCTGCGTCGGTCACCGGCACGAAGCTCCTTCCTGACCAGAACAAGAGCGGCAACCGCTACCTCTCCAACGACTCGCGGGACTTCATCGCTGTGCTCGCCCGGAACGGGCCTCGATGAGCTGGTGGCCAGAACCGTCGTCTGTGTCCCAGCACCTCGTCACGCTCAGAGAGCCGCAGAGCCACGACGCCCCGCTCGCTGGTGTGCGCCGGTTGGACCGGTCAGCGGGGTCTGGTGCAAGACCAAGGGTGGGCATCGGGTTGGCTGAGGCGGTCGAGGGTGACGATGGCGCCAACATCACTGGTGAAGGTGGCTCGGTGCGCCGAGTCGAACCGGAGTTCGCCGTCGACGTGGTGGGCGGCGTCGGGCCCGAGGGGGGAGTCCGACAGGGTGGAATCGAGCGTCGGGTCAGGTCCGGCCCACCATCGCAGGGCGCGGAGCCCGTCGGTCCAGGTGATGTCGCCTCGACAGGACCACACGAGCGTCGTGTGTTGCCTCGTGCCCACATATGACGTACTCGACCATGACAGCAGCAGCAAGATCGCTCCGATGGCCAGGACCATCGCAGCGGAACCAAGCGCGACTCTGGCCCAATGCCACCTGCGGCTTGAGGGCGCCGCGACGGGCGGCAGGTCGTCTTCTCCGCACTCGTCGGATGTGGAGGGCTGAAGCATTGAACGCGAGCGTAAGCCTCGTTCCGGCCACCGAATCGGCGGCCATGGACCCGGGTCGTGGCCGTCGAACGCTGGCTCGCCGACCTGATCGACCTGACTCATGAGTCGTCGTCAATCCATGCTGGACTGTGCCGTTCTGTTTCTCCTCCAGACGCATCGCTGGCTGGGCACACATAGAGAGGGTCGTGCGAGTTGATCACCTACTTCCAGGCCATCGTGATCGGCCTGCTCCAGGGCGTGACCGAACTGTTCCCGATCTCGAGCCTCGGGCACTCCGTCCTCATCCCCGCCCTCTTCGGTTGGGACGGCCTCGTACAAGGCCAATCGGCCGACGAGTCGTTCTATCTGGCGTTCCTCGTCGGCCTCCACGTCGCCACCGCGGTGGCGCTCCTCGTGTTCTTCCGCAACGACTGGAACCGAGTCATCCGCGGCTTCGGCCGCACCCTCAAGCACAGGCGGATACCTGACGACGACACCGACGCGCGTATGGCGTGGCTTCTCATCATCGGCACCGTCCCTGTGGGGATCGTCGGGCTCGTGTTCGAGCACAACCTGCGGACCATCTTCGCCAAGCCCACCGCGGCGGCCGTCTTCCTCATCATCAACGGGCTCGTGCTGCTCGGTGGGGAACAGGTCCGCAAACGATCGGACGCCCACGCCGAAGCCGGCCACGCCCCGCGGCGGGCGTTGACGACCTTCACGCCACTCGACGCCGTGCTGGTCGGCGGCTCCGAGATCCTGGCCCTGTTCGCCGGGATGAGCCGATCGGGGGTGACGATGGTTGCCGGACTGCTGCGGGGACTGACCCACGAAGACGCGGTCAGGTTCTCCTTCATGCTAGCCACTCCCGTCATCCTCGCCGCCGGCGTCTACAAGCTCCCCGACCTCGTCGGCACCAACGGTCAAGGCGTCCGAGGCCAGATCCTGGTCGGCAGCATCGCCGCCGGGCTCGCCGCCTACGCGGCCGTACGGTTCCTCGTCCGGTGGTTCCAGACCCGCACCCTCACCCCATTCGGCATCTATTGCGTCGTCTTCGGTGCCTTCTGCCTCATCCGATTCGCCTGAGAGCCAATGTGAGACCCAGGGTCATCGGTGGGTTCTGAGACCACCCGTGTCCGTCCTCGTGGTGACGGCCCGGCCTGGTCCCCAGGCGACGGAGCGTTCTTACCCGATTCTCACCCTGATCGAGCCATTCTGTCCTAGAGCGCGATCACACGACACCGACGGGAGGGCAGGAACGATCACGGAGGATCCCGGTTTGATCAGCGTCGCGGACGCGGCCGTTCGGCTTGGCGTGAGCGCAGCAGAGATCCGCGTTCGGATCGCCGTGGGCCAGCTGGTCGGAATCCTCGACGGCGGTGAACTCAAGCTGCCGGTCGATCAGCCAGCACTCGAAGGCGCCGCCGAAGTCGTCATCCTCACGCGCCAAGAGGCTCTCGACATTCTTGCCGCCGTCGAGCTGGCACGGAATCGGCTCGGGACGGTTGACCTTCTAAACGTCGCCTACGAGCTGATCGCGAGAAGAATGCTCGGTTCGTGAGCCCGCCGGGGGATCCGCAGTAGTGAGCTTCGCACGCTGCGGCTCTGTATTTGGGCAGGGATTCTGCTAGCCGGGCCCAGCCTGAGTTGGCCTTGATTCGGATCTGCTCAATCCTGAACAGGCTGGTCTTCGATCCCATTGTGGACATCGTCCTGGCCGTCGCCGGGACGCTCGGGTGACCAGTGGTGGCCGTCGTCGTAGGGGTCGTCGATGTCGTCGGGTCGACGCCGCAGACCCCCCACGGCCAGGAGCACGCCGACTCCGGCGATGGCGATGAGGCTGGTCCAGATGTTGACGCGCAA
>DHIQ01000248.1:5162-5533 GCA_002403895.1 Candidatus Neomicrothrix sp. UBA4742 | reverse complement strand
CTGATCTTGCACGGCGAGCAGGAGTTCACCTATCACCGGCCGATCGTCGTTGGTGACGTCCTCGTCGGGGAGGGCAAGATCCTCGACATCTACGAGAAAGAGACGGACGCCGCGGTCATGACGTTCGTCGTGGTCGAGACGACCTGGCGTGACGAGGGTTCCAAGCAGCCGGTTCTCGTCGAGAAGTTCAACCTGATCGGTCGTGCCAAGAAGAGCTGACCCGAGCGGGTCACGAGCGAAAGGGCGGGGAGCCGCATGGGTCGGTTGGAAGACCAGGTCGCGATCATCACCGGTGCCGGACAGGGCATCGGCCTGGCGTACGCCGAGCGCTTCCTCCAGGAAGGCGCCAAGGTCGTGGTCGCCGAGATCAA
>DHIQ01000248.1:0-4829 GCA_002403895.1 Candidatus Neomicrothrix sp. UBA4742 | reverse complement strand
TTCGTCCGGACCGACATCTCGGACGAGCAGTCGGCCCTCGACTGTGCGGCCAAGGCCAAGGACCGGTTCGGCCGGATCGACGTCCTGATCAACAACGCCGCGCTGTACTACGACATCGACAACGAGCGCAACGACTACGAGTACCTGCAGAAGGTCTTCTCGGTGAACCTGCACGGCGCGTGGCTGATGGCCCGGGCTTGCGCTCCGCAGATGGTCGAGCAGCGCCGGGGGCGCATCATCAACCAGTCGTCGGGGGCCGCGTACCTGTACAACATGGTGCCGCCCGGTGACTTCCACGAGGTGAGCGGCTTCACGTACAGCCAGACGAAGTGGGGAGTCATCGGGCTCACGAAGTTCCTCGCGGCGCAGCTCGGCCAGTACAACATCACGGTGAACTGCATCGCGCCGGGGGTGACGATGACCGAGGCCACCAAACGCATCGTGCCCGAGGAGTTCCTGCCGTTCGTCATCATGATGACGGCCATGAAGAAGGAGCTCCAGCCCGAGGACATCACCGGCAGCGCGGTGTTCTTCGCCTCCGACGACGCCCGCATGATCACCGGTCAGGTGCTCTGCGTCGACGGTGGCATGGCCATGCCGGGCTGAGCCGGTACCCATGCCCGGTGGCGTGATCCCCAACCTGACACCGACGTCAGGTCCGGTTGTAGGCTGCGAGCGAGCGCCAGGGGGCCCGGGCAACGTGCCGAGCCATCCGAGAGGGGGCACCTCATGACCATCACCTCGCCGACGCGGGACACGGCCACACCGAGCGGTGGCGACTCGCCGAGCCGGTACCGGGTCGTTTCGGCCGACGCCCACGTCCTCGAACCACCCCATGTGTGGGAACGGTGGCTCCCCGCTGCGTTGCAGGATCGGGCGCCCAAGCTGACGAAGGACGCCGCCGGGGGTGACGGCTGGTTGTACGCCGGGTCGAGCGAGCCCGATCCGATCGGGTTGACGGCCACGCCCGGGATGCCGTGGGACCAGTTCCGCTGGACGGGTGTCACCTACGACGAGGCGCGCACCGGGTGCTACGACGGCGCCGCCCGCCTGGCCGACATGGATCTCGACGGGGTCGATGCCGAGGTGATCTTCCCCCCGCAGCGCACCGTCGGGCATTTCCTCGGCGACGAGGACGACGCGTTCGTCCGGGCCGGCATCGAGGCGTACAACGAGTTCTTGTGGTCGGAGTTCTGCGAGCCCGATCGCAGCCGCCTGATCGGCGCGGCCCAGCTGCCCAGCACCGGTGTGGCCGATGCCGTCGACATGCTCGGGCGGTCGGTCGAGCGAGGCTTCAAGACGGTCGTGATGTCGAACTGGCCATCGGGTGAGGAGCAGCTCGGCGACGACGACGAGCCCTTCTGGGCGGCAGCCGCCGAGGCGGGTGTGCCGGTGTGCATCCACATCAACGTGATCTCCCGAGCGGCCCGCCAGCGGGCCCGTCGAGCCGCCGCCCAGGCAGGTGGGCGCGCCCTCTACGGCAGTGGCAGCAAGACCGGCGCCGGGGCCAGGGCGGCCTCCAGCCTGTCGGGCGTGTTCTCGATGGTGCCACCGGTGATCGGCCAGCTGATCTTCACCGGGGTCTTCGAGCGACATCCCGACCTGCACGTGGCCATGATCGAGACCGGCGTCGGGTGGCTCCCGCACTACCTCGAGCAGATGGACGATCGCTTCTGGCGCAACCGGTCATGGACCGACCTGCCCATCAGCGAGCCCCCGTCGACCTACTGGCACTCGAACATGTCGGCCACATTCATCCGCGATGACAATGGCATCCGCAACCGTCACGAGGTCGGCATCCACAACATGATGTGGTCGACCGACTACCCGCACCACGGCAACGACTGGCCTTACTCGCGCAAGGTGATCGCCGAGACCATGGCGTCGCTGCCGGCCGACGAGCGCGAGCTGATCGTCGCCGGCAACGCGGTGCGCATCTTCCGGCTCGAGAGTTGAGGGAGAACACCATGGACGTCGACGACCTGATCCTGGTGTCGGTGGACGACCACATCGTCGAGCCGCCCGACATGTTCGACGGGCACCTCCCCCCGCGCTTTGCCGGTCTGGCGCCCCGGGCGATCCGCAACGAGGCGGGAGACGATGTCTGGCTCTACGAGGGCCAGGAGCTTCCCAATATCGGCCTCAACGCGGTCGCCGGCAAGCCGCCCGAGGAGTACGGGATCGAGCCGACCTCGTTCGCCGAGATGCGGTCGGGTTGCTACGACGTCGGCGACCGCGTCGCCGACATGGACGCCAACGGCGTGCTCGGTTCGATGTGCTTCCCCAGCTTCCCGCAGTTCTGTGGGCAGCTGTTCAGCCGCACCGAGGACAAGGACGTGGCCATCGCCATGGTCCGGGCCTACAACGACTGGCACATCGACGAGTGGTGCGCCAGCCATCCGGGGCGCTTCATCCCGCTGGCGATCCCCCCGATCTGGAGTCCCGAGCTGATGGCCGACGAAGTCCACCGGGTGGCGGCCAAGGGCTGTCGGGCGGTGACGTTCTCGGAGAACCCGGAGAAGCTGGGCTGGCCGAGCTACCACAGCCCGCACTGGGATCCGTTCTGGCGGGCGGTGAGCGACGAGGGGACCGTGGTGTGCCTGCACATCGGGTCGTCGTCGCAGCTGACCATTACCTCGGTCGAGGCGCCGATCAACGTGATGATCACGCTCCAGCCCATGAACATCGTGCAGGCGGCGGCCGACATCTTGTGGTCGCGGGTGATGACCGAGTTCCCGGGGGTGACCTTCGCTCTGTCCGAGGGCGGCATCGGGTGGATCCCCTATTTCCTCGAGCGGTGTGACTACGTGTACGAGCATCACCAGGCATGGACCGGTCAGGACCTCCCGATGCGCCCCAGCGAGCTGTTTCGTGAACGCTTCATAACCTGTTTCATCGACGACGCAGCCGGGGTCAAGAACCGCCACGACGTGGGTCTCGACCGGATCACGTGGGAGTGCGACTACCCGCACTCCGATTCGACCTGGCCGAATTCGCCCGAGCGACTGGCGGCGTCGCTCGACGGAGTGCCCGACGACGAGATCGACGCCATGACCCACCTCAACACCATGCGCCTGTTCGACTACGACCCGTTCGCGGTGCACCCCCGGGAGGAGTGCACCGTCGGGGCGCTCCGGGCCCGGGCGGCCGGCTGGGACATCTCGACCCGCTCGTCGGGCAAGGCCGTGGTGCGACCCGAGACGCCGGTGCGCATCATGGACCTGGCGGCCCGGGTGCCGGCCAGCAAGAGCGCCTGAGCCGCTCCGGGCCGTTCGATCTCGCCCGCGCCGACTGGGGTGACCGGGGTCGACTTGGCCGAGCCCTTCAGGTCCGGGGCGCTTTGATGGTGACCGTGCCCTGGGCGAGGGCCACGAGCCGGTCGCCGTTGGTGACGTCGATGCGAACGACGGCCGTGCGCTTCGACATCGAGACGATCTCGGCGGCGGCGACCACGGTTCCTTCGCGGACTGGAGCCAGGAGGTTCACCTTGAACTCGGTGGTCGCGGCCCATGCCCCCTTGGCGATGACGGGGTAGCAGACGGACCCGAGCACGTGGTCGACGAGGGCGGCAACCACGCCCCCGTGCAACGTGGCGAACGGGTTCATCAGATCGGGCCGGGCCTCGACCGCGCACCGCATCCGGCCCGGACCCACGTCCAGTGTCTCCATGCCGAGGAAGGCGCTCAGGCCCGCGGGCTCGTGGTAGCCGATGGCCAGTTCGGCCACGGTGGGGTCGTAGTCGGGGAAGTCGGGCATGGCCAGACCGTACACAGCCGGCGCTCATGGCTCGGGCGGGCTCACCCGTCAGAGCTCGGGCACCTCAGAGGTCGGGCTCCTCAGAACGGGCTTCGCCGTCCGGAGCCATCGGGGCAGGGCGATGCCGTCGACCGGCGGTGCGAAGCAGACCCGCACCGGCTCACCGATCCACATCGTGGCTGGGTCGACCTGGTTGAGCGGGCCGTCGGGGGTGGAGACGACGTTGCCGACGAAGCGGATGGTCGGGTCGTCGTCGAGCTCGACCACCACGACGTTGTACGGAGCTACCTCGGCGTAGGCGGCGAGCAGCGGTGGGTGGGGGACCACCCAGCTCCACACCCGGCCCCGGCCCGACGTCGGTTCCCAGATGGACTCGAGGCTTCGGCACCACGGGCACATCGGTCGGGGGGGCATGCGGCGCCGGCGGCACGCGGCGCACTGCTGCACCCTCAGCTCACCCCGCGCGCAGAACTCCCAGAACGGTGCCGAGTCCTGGTCGGGCGCGGGGAGGAGCCCCTCGGTCACGCCCCGTCCCCCCGCAGCAACAGCGCACCGGTGGGCACCCCTTCGCCCGAGGTCACCAGCGACCAGTGCGCGTCGGGGACTTGGTTGGTCGAGGTGCCGCGGACCTGGCGCACGGCCTCGGTGATGAGGTTGAAGCCGTGCAGGTAGGCCTCGCTCAGGCCGCCGCCTGAGGTGTTCGTGGGCAGCCGGCCGCCCAGCTCGAGCCCGCCGTCCTCGGTGAAGGGACCGGCCTCCCCCCGCGGGCAGAACCCGTAGCCTTCGAGCGAGAGCAGGACGAGGGGGCTGAACGCGTCGTAGAGCTGGGCGACGTCGACTGCCTCGGGGCCGATCTCGGCCTGCGCCCACAGCTTGGCGGCACAGGCCCACGCCGGTCCCTCGAGCGGGTCGTCGACGAAGAAGTTGGTCATCGTCTGATGCTGGTGGGGCAGTGACTGGGCCCAGGCATGCACGTAGGCGGGTGGGTGGGGGCCCTCACGCGCCCGCTCGGCCGAACACAGCACCACGGCGGCCGCCCCGTCGGACTCGAGGCAGTTGTCGAACAGGCACAG
>DHIQ01000167.1:10695-19544 GCA_002403895.1 Candidatus Neomicrothrix sp. UBA4742 | reverse complement strand
GATCGGCCTCGGCGTGGGCATCGACTACTCGCTGTTCATCGTGAGCCGCCATCGTCAGAACCTGGCCGCCGGCCTGGACGTGGAGGCCTCCGCGGGGCGGGCTCTGGCCACCTCCGGGTCGGCCGTCCTCTTTGCTGCGGTGGCCGTCTGCCTCGCTCTCGGCGGGTTGGCCCTGATCCGCATCCCGTACGTGACCACGCTGGGCTTGACTGCGGCCATGTATGTCGCCGTCACCGTGTTGGCGGCCCTGACGTTGCTGCCGGCCCTGCTCGGCCTGCTGGGCAATCACATCGATGGACTGAGCATCCACCATCTCAACGAGGCCGACCCCGGCCGGACACTCTCGGCCCGCTGGGCCCATCAGGTGGCCCGTCGGCCGGTGGTCTTCTGTGCCGTCAGCCTGGCGATCTTGTTGGCCCTCGCCTTCCCGCTGCTGCGCATCCATCTCGGGTTCACCTCCGACGCCAGCTCACCCACGTCGACGACCCAGCGGCAGGCCTACGACTTGCTGGCCGAGGGCTTCGGACCGGGCGTGAACGGCCCGCTGCTGGTCGTGATCCCGACCGGGTCCACGGCCAGCCCCGCCACCGACCAAGCCTCCGTCCAGGCCGAACTGGCGCACCTGTCCTCAGCCATCGCGGCCGCACCGGGCGTGGCCAAGGCCACGCCGGCCATCCCCAGCCCTCAGGGTGACGCGGCCATCATCGAGGTGACGCCGACGACCGGCCCGACCGACCCGGCCACCACGAATCTGGTGCGGACGTTGCGCACCCAAACGATCCCCGGGGCGACCACGCCTGCCGTCGACGGGATCGGCACGCCGGTCTTGGGCGGCGTCACCGCGTCGTACATCGACCTCACCGACCTGATCGAGGCCCGCCTGTTCCTGTTCATCGGCGGGGTCGTGCTCGGTGCCTTCCTGTTGCTGATGATGGTGTTCCGGTCGCTGTTCGTGCCGTTCAAGGCTGCGGTGATGAACTTGCTGTCAATCGGCGCCGCCTACGGCTTCGTGGTGGCCGTGTTCCAGTGGGGCTGGGCCAAGGGGGTGATCGGGCTTCAGGACACCGTGCCCATCGTGGCGTTCGTCCCGGTGATGATGTTCGCCATCCTGTTCGGCTTGTCGATGGACTATGAGGTGTTCCTCCTGAGCCGCATCCGGGAGGACTTCGACCGAACCGGTGACAGCCACACCAGCGTCGTCAACGGCCTGGCCAGCACAGCCCGGGTCATCACGTCGGCCGCCCTCATCATGATCTCGGTGTTCTTGGCCTTCGTCACCAACCCCTCGCCGACCGTGAAGATGCTCGGATTGGGCATGGCCGTCGCCGTGTTGGTGGATGCCAGCATCGTGCGCATGATGCTGGTACCGGCGACCATGGAGCTGGCCGGGCGCTGGAACTGGTGGATCCCGGGGTGGCTCGACCGGGTGCTCCCCCACATCAACGTCGACCAGCCCGACCCCGGCGACGCCCCCGCCACCCGGAGCGTCGCGCCGCCGCCCCAACCGGCACCCAGCGGGCGCTGAGGCTCAGCGGCGACGAGTGCCGATCACGGTGGCGACCAGGCAGACGCCTCCGTAGCCGACGACGATGGCCCAGAACAGCAGGTCCGATGGATGGCGCAGGTAGCGGCCGAAGCCCACACCCAGAGCAACGGCGAGGGGCAGGGTCAGCAGCGCCTGGCGGGTGGGCTGGTAGACGATGACGCCGAGGTGCTCCAGAACGAACTCCACGACTGACGGCAAGGGAAGCAGCGCCAGCAAGACCGAGTCGAGATCAGTGGGCCACCGGGTGCCGGCCAGAGTCAGGCCCGTGACGATGAAGGCCAGCGGGTAGAGGGCCAGGCATCGGCGGCACACGTGGGTGCGGCCCACGACGGCGCAGCGGTCGTAGTCCTCGGGATAGTGGTGAGCGATCCACAGCGCTGAGATGGAGTCGTCCGCAGTGGGCCGGGTCATGCGCCGATGCTACGTTCGACGGACCCAGGAGGTTGAGATGGCAATCAGGGCTCGACAGGTCTCGAAGGTGATCATCAGCGGGGAGTGGTTCAGCGTGGAGCTGGGCACGTTCCAGATCGTGGCCATGGGCTTCACCGACGAGGAAGGCACCTTGGCCCACGAGGCGCTGGGCGTGCCCGCGTACACCTTCCTCACCCCCAACCACGACCGCTACTACGGCCCGCTCTCGGCCATCACCCTCATCAAGTTGGCGGACGTCTAACGAACCGACGCCGATCAGCGGAACGTGGCCAGGGGGCCGGGATCGCTGGATGACCCGTGGGCGGCGGAAGCCAGCCCCCGCTGACGCAGGAGAGGCATGACCCCTTCGCCGAACCAGTAGGCCTCCTCGAGGTGGGGGTATCCCGAGAGGATGAACTCGGCGAAGCCCAGCCGGTGGTACCGCTCGATGACATCGGCCACCTCCGCGTGGCTCCCCACGAGCGCGGTACCGGCCCCGCCACGAACCAGGCCCACGCCAGCCCAGACATTGGGAGCGATCTCGAGGGCGCTGCGGTCACGGGTCCCGCCGTGGAGGGAGGCCATGCGCTGCTGGCCGACGGACTGGGTGGCAGCGAAGTCGGCCTGGGCGGCGGCGATGGCGTCGTCGGACACCCCGGCCAGCAACCGGTCGGCCTCGGCCCACGCCGCCGCGGAGGTATCCCGGGAGATGACATGGAATCGAATGCCGAAGCGCAGGGTGCGACCGTGTCCCGCCGCGAGGGCCGCCACCCGCTCGAGGCGAGCCTGGACCATCGCCGGCGGTTCCCCCCAGGCCAGGTACACGTCCACCCAGCGCGCCGCGACCTCCTCCGCCGCGGCGGAGGCGCCGCCGAAGTAGATCGGGGGCACGGGCTCGGGTACCCGGCGGGTGGTGGCGGCGGCAACCCGGTAGTGGTCGCCCTGCAGATCAAACGGCTCGCCTGACCATGCTCCCCGCAAGATCCCGAGGAATTCGGCAGTTCGGGCATAGCGATTGTCGTGGTCGAGCCAGTCGCCAAAGCGAGCCAGCTCGCCGGTGTCGGCGCCGGTGACGACGTTCATGAGCAGGCGGCCGCCCGACAGCCGCTGGTAGGTGGAGGCCATTTGGGCCGCCAGCGTCGGCGACACCAACCCGGGCCGGAAGGCGACGAGAAACTTGATCCGCTCCGTCTCACCCAACAGCGCGGCGGTGGCCAGCCAGGCGTCCTCGCAGAAGGTGCCGGTCGGCGTGAGCATCCCGTCGAAGCCGAGTTGCTCGGCGGCGCGCGCCACCGTGGCCAGGTACTGGAGCGAGGGTTCACGGCGATGGGGATTCTCGGCGTCGGGCACGAGGTCGCGGCTGTCGCCCCCGGTGGGGAGGAACCAATGCAGCTTCAAGTCGTCTGGCCGCGTGTCGCCGCCCGGCCCGGGGTCGCTTGTCATGGGGTCGCTAGTGTCGCGCAGGTCTGCGCCCCGCATCGAGGGCGAGCGCAACGAGGGGGAACCCGGATGGCATCGACGGTTCGCGCAGTGGTGGCTCGGTCGGTGAAGGCCCCCGTAACGGTCCAGGAGATCGTGGTGCCAGACCCCGGACCGGGCGAGGTCACGGTCGACGTGGCCGCGTGCGGCGTGTGCCACACCGACCTCCACTACCGCGAAGGCGGGATCGGCGACGACTACCCGTACCTGCTCGGTCACGAGGCCGCGGGCGTCGTGGAGGCGGTCGGTCCCGGCGTGACGGGCGTCGAGCCGGGCGACTTCGTGGTCCTCAACTGGCGGGCGGTGTGCGGCGAGTGCCGGGCTTGTCGCAGGGGCCGACCGCAGTACTGCTTCGCCACCCACAATGCCACCCAGAAGATGACGCTCACCGATGGGACCGCGCTCTCCCCCGCCCTGGGGATCGGCGCGTTCGCCCAGCGCACGCTGGTGGCCGCCGGCCAGGCCACGAAGGTGGACCCAGCGGCTGACCCGGCGGCGGCAGGATTGCTGGGCTGTGGGGTGATGGCCGGCTTCGGGGCCGCGGTACACACCGGCGGCGTCGAGCTGGGCGACTCCATCGCCGTGTTCGGCTGTGGCGGGGGGGGCAATGCCGCCATCGCCGGCGCCGCTCTCGTGGGCGCCAGTCCCATCATCGCCGTCGACCTCGACCCGGCCAAGCTGGCCTGGGCCGTCGGCTTCGGTGCCACCCACACCGTCGACGCCTCCAAGCATGACCCGGTGGAGGCCATCCGCGCCCTCACCGGCGGCTTCGGCGCCGACGTCTGCATCGAGGCGGTGGGCAACCCGGCTGTGCTGGAACAGGCCTTCTTCGCCCGGGATCTGGCCGGCACCGTGGTGCAGGTCGGCGTCCCGACGCCCGACATGGCCCTACCGGCCATCCCCATGATCGAGTTCTTCGGTCGGGGCGGAGCACTGAAACCCTCGTGGTACGGCGACTGCCTTCCCAGCCGGGACTTCCCGCTGCTGGTCGACCTCTACCTCCAGGGACGCTTCCCCCTCGGCGACTTCGTGTCCGAGCGCATCGGCATCGACGAAGTCGAGGAGGCGTTCCGCAAGATGGAGCGCGGCGAGGTCCTGCGTTCCGTCGTGGTGTTCGCATGAGCATCGAGCCCCGGTACGCTCGGGTCATGTCCGAGATCTCCTCGCCCGACGTCGGCACCTCGGTTGGCGTGGATGTCGACATCGACGTCGACCCCACCCTGGGCGACGGCGATCACGAGCGCCTCGCCCACATCGTCAAACGCGGCGAGCTGACCGACGCCATGATCTTCGGCAAGGAGATCACCGCCCTGTGCGGCAAGAAATGGATCCCCGCCCGCGATCCGGAGAAGTTCCCGGTGTGCCCCGACTGTCGCGAACGCCTGGCGGCGATGCCCTGAGCGGCCTGGCGGCGCCAGAGCCATCAGTCGACGACGATCCCCAGCCCGATGCAGCACACCATATCGAGCGGCGCCCGTAACCGAGTTGGGCAGCGGTTGGCGCATCCGGATCTGGCGAACCACGACCGTTTGAGCCCGTAGACGAGCGGCGAGATGGCGTGCACGTCCTTGCAGATGTCCACCGTGAGGGTCACCTGCGTGGCCCCCGATAACCTCGACCTTCATGGCCGAGCCCAAGTCCTTTCACCTGTCGAGCGAGATCCACACCTACCTGATGGAGCACTCCAGCCCCATCGACGACGTCCAGCGGGACCTCATCGCCGAAACACAGTCCCTCGGCGGGATCTCGATGATGCAGATCGCTCCCGAGCAGGGGGTGTTGATGACGATGCTGACCCGCCTGGTACGCGCCCGTGATGCGGTGGAGATCGGCACGTTCACCGGCTACTCGTCGCTGGCCATCGCCCGGGGACTCCCGGTCGACGGCACCCTGCTGTGCTGTGACGTGTCCGACGAATGGACGTCGATGGCCCGTCGTTACTGGGAGCGGGCCGGCGTGACCGACAGGATCCGCCTCGAGATCGGGCCCGCGGCGCAGACCCTGGCCGCCCTGCCTCCTACCGAGCAGTTCGACCTGGCCTTCATCGACGCCGACAAGCCTGGTTACATCGCCTACTACGAGGAACTGGTGCCCCGTCTGCGACCCGGGGGCGTGATCCTGGTCGACAACGTGCTCTGGTCCGGAGCGGTGGCCGACCCCGCCGCCCAGGACGACAACGTCGTGGCCCTCCGGGCGTTCAACGACCACGTGCGGGCCGACGACCGGGTGGACACCGTCATGCTGGCCATCAGCGACGGCCTCACCTTCATCACCCGCCGCTAGCGCCTACTCCGGCCCGCGTCTGGGCATCGTTCCTGCATCCAGCCCCACCACAGGGCGCGATATGCAGGAACGACCCGGTTTCCCGCGCCGCGGACTTGCAGCTCAACCATTAGCCGGGGCGGAAGACCGCCAGGAACAAGGCGGCCAGACCAACGACGGCGGTTCCCGTGGCCGTCGGGGCCATATCGCGCCATCGGGCCACCGGCCGATCGCCGCCCATGGCGGTGCGTCGCTGCCGCGCGCTCCAATGACCCATGCCCCAGGTCAATCCTCCGAGACCGAGGATCAACAGGCCGGCCACGGGTCGGCTGGTGTCACCGGCCACGGTGGGCAGGCCCTTCAGGACCACCACCCCGCACGCCAGCAAAGCCCCGCCGCTGCGAGACCAGGCCAGGTCGGTGCGCTCGGCGGCCATGCCGGGACGGACACCCTCCAGCGTCAACTCAGGGTCCGCCCCCGGGCCCGCGCCGGAGGCGGGGAGGTCGCGCCCGGTCACGAGCCAGGTCCTCCGATGGCGGCCAGCACGAGAGCAGTGATGGAGGTGATGCCGATCACGAGGGCGACGAGCACCGGCAGCGGCGAGGAGGGCAGGGGCTCTCCGGCGTGCATGGCCTTCTCGTTCAGGCGCCATTGCCGCAAGCTGGCCAGGGCGATCACGATCCCCAGGACGATGAGGGGGATGCCGATCATGCGCCGGCCTCCCGGCACGTGGAATGGCGGGAGCAGTTGGGTGATGGCCAGCCCGGCCGTCACCAGCGCCAGGGCGGTGCGGTTCCAGGCCAGGAAGGTGCGCTCGTTGGCGTAGGAGAAGCGGACGTCGATGCTGGGGGAGGCGACCACGGGCTGGTCAGCGCTGGGCTTGGTCGCGGGACCGTCGCCCTGGTCGTCGTGCGGCATCGATGACGAACCTACCGCGCCGGTCCGCCTGGCCTGCACCATCTGCTCATCCCTCGAACACCCAGGGGTCGGTGGGAAGCATCTCCGGGTCGAAGCGGTCGACCAACCCGGACAACGAACCGTCTGTGGGCAGGCCGAGGCTGCCGGCCAGCCGGGCGACCACGTCGGCCGCCGTCTCGCCCAGGGCGAGACGATCCCCCAGGGTCACTGCGCCGTCGCGCTTGGCCAGCCGCCGCCCGTCGGGTGCCACCACCAGCGGGATGTGGGCGTAGGTCGGCTGAGGGAGGCCGAGTAGGCCGCCGAGATACACCTGGCGGGGGGTGGACGACAAGAGATCATCGCCCCGAACCACCTCCTCCACGCCCTGGGCGGCATCGTCCACCACCACCGCGAGGTTGTAGGCGGGCACGCCGTCGTTGCGGCGCAGAACGAGATCGTCCACCACGGCCGTGACCGGACCGTGATGTCGATCGACGATGGTGACGGCCTCACCCCCGGCCCGCAGGCGCAGCGCGGCCGGCCGGCCCTCGGCCTGGCGGGCGGCTCGCTGGCGCGCCGTCAGGTCCCGACACGTGCCCGGGTAGGCCCCGTCGGGAACCGGTCCGTGAGGCGCCGTCGCCGCTTCGAGGACCTCCCGGCGGGAGCAGTAGCACGGGTAGACGAGGCCGGCGGCGTCGAGCTGGGCGATGGCGTCGTGCATGCGCTCCAGGTGCTCCGACTGGCGAACAATCGAGCCATCCCAGTCGAGGCCCAGCAGGGTCAGGTCTCGAACCTGGCCCTCGGCCACACCCGGCCGCCGTGACGCGGGGTCAAGGTCCTCGATGCGCAGCAGGAAATCGCTGCCGGCGGTGCGGGCGAGGAGCCATGCCACCAGCGCCGTCCGGAGGTTGCCCAGGTGCAACTCGGCGCTGGGCGTGGGGGCGAAGCGGCCGACCGACATGGCCACGATGGTGACACGCCCACCCGCGTGGACGGAGTGCGCCGAGGCCGGTTGATCCAACTCGCCGTGCGAGAATCAGTCCATGACGGCTCTCCCCCTCGGCTTCAGCGCTCACGTCGGCGCGCTCGGCATCAAGGACGACTCACCCGACTTCCTCGTCTTGACGGCGCACCAGCCGGTCCCGGCGGCAGCCGTGTTCACCCTCAGCCGTTTTGCCGGACCCAGCGTCGAGATCAGCCGGGCCCACGCCGCCGACGGTCAGCTTCAAGCTGTCGTCGTCATCTCCAAGAACGCCAACGTGGCCACCGGCGCCCAGGGTCGAGCCGATGCCGAGGAGGTGGTCGCCGGGGTTGCCCGCGCCCTTGGCTGCGCCCGCGATGACGTGCTCATCGCCTCCACGGGGGTCATAGGGCGGCCGTACCCCATGACCCGCATTCGGCCCCACCTGGCCGAGCTCACCGTCCCCTTCGGCGGCACCGAGGCCGAACCGGCGGCGGCCGCGATCATGACCACCGACACGGTGGCGAAGTTGGCGGCTGCCACCGTCGAGGGATCCGACGCCCGGATCGTGGGCGTGGCCAAGGGCGTCGGCATGATCGAGCCCGATATGGCCACCCTGATCACCGTGTTTTGCACCGACGCGGCGCTGCCCGCCCCCGAACTCGACCGCATCTTCCGCCGAGTGATGGACCGGACGTTCAACGCCGTGAGCATCGACACCGACACCTCCACCAGCGACACCGCCGTCATCCTGGCCGGGGGCGCCGCCGGCCCGGTGCGAGCCGAAGCGTTCGAGCACGCACTGGGCGAGGTGGCGCTCTCGCTCACTCGCCAGGTGGCCCGTGACGGCGAGGGGGCGTCAACCCTCATCGAGGTGCGGGTGGACGGCGCCCGCGACGACGCCCAGGCCAGGCGGGTGGGGAAGGCCATCGTGAACTCCCCCCTGGTCAAGACCGCGGTACACGGCGCCGATCCCAACTGGGGCCGCGTGGCCATGGCCATCGGCAAGTGCTCGGACGAGACCGACATCGACCAAGACCGGGTCATCATCCGCTTCGGGGATACCGAGGTCTACCCCCATCTACTGGCCGACGACGCGCTCCGAGGGCTGAGTGACTACCTCAAGGGCGACGAGGTGGTGATCCGCGTGAGCCTCGGGATCGCTGAGGGACGCTTCACCGTGTATGGCTGCGACCTGACCGACGGCTACATCCGCATCAACGCCGACTACACCACCTGAGCGACGAACCTTCGACGTGGTGATTGTGGAGGAGTGGTCGGTCGGGCACGGAG
>DHIQ01000167.1:9947-10488 GCA_002403895.1 Candidatus Neomicrothrix sp. UBA4742 | reverse complement strand
GTCGACGTGGTGATTGTGGAGGGGTGGTCGGTCAGGCACGGAGCGTGATAGACGGCCTCTGGCGGGCCCCGGTCCTTGCGCCCGGCCCGCTAGCGCGCTATCCAAGTACACGGCCCGGGTTTCCCCCGGGCGGTTGTGTCTCGTGTTTCGAGTCCCAACCGCCCTTGCGCAACGGCAAGACGGGAGGCCCGGCGGGCACCGTTCGATTCGCCCTTGGGGGCTCGATGTCGCTGTGCCTGAAGCCCCGTTTTCGTCATCCCGGTTCACCCCGGCGGTTCGGGGCGCTCGCCGTCACGGCGGTGACCGTGCTGGCCACCATCGTCGTACCCGGCCTCGTCCAAACGGCCGGAGCGGCGTCGAAGGGCGTGTATCTGGGCATCGACGTGGCCGCCCATCAACACCCCGGCGACAAGCCCATCGACTGGAAGACCGTGCGCAACTCAGGGGTGCGCTTCGCCTTCATCAAGGCCACTGAAGGGGCGGGGCGGGCGGGCACGGTTTCCACCAACCCGTGGTTCGCCAAGGACTGGCAGGGGGCCTG
>DHIQ01000167.1:7997-9775 GCA_002403895.1 Candidatus Neomicrothrix sp. UBA4742 | reverse complement strand
CTGGCAGGGGGCCGGATCAGCCGGCATCGTTCGCGGCGCCTACCACTACGCCCGACCCCGCTATCCCCTCTCCACCGCGGTGTCGGACGCGCAGCGGTTCATGTCTGTGGTTCGCCAGGTCGGTCGCGGTGAGATGGCGCCGGTGCTCGATCTCGAAGAGACCGGTGGGCTGAGCCCCAAGGCGCTGGCGTCGTGGGTCGACACCTGGATGCGCGAGACGTCCAGGCTGGCTCGGCGCTCCGCCATCATCTACACCACTCGAGGATTCTGGACGAGCTACATCTCCGACACGACCAAGTTCAGCAGGTACCCGCTGTGGATAGCCAACCACACCAGCGCGGCCCGGCCGATGCCGCTGCCCGGCGGCTGGAAAGCGTGGACCTTCTGGCAGTACCGCGCGACTGGTCGCATCGCCGGCATCAACGGGTCGGTCGATCTGAACTGGTCGTGTGGCTGGCCGGGCTCGGTGCCGAGCGGCTCGAAGAGCAGCATCTGCACCACCACCAACTCCACCACCGCCATCTCGTCGGCGGGCGCCACGGTCAAGGCGACCACGCCGTCGACCGTGAAGAAGGCCTCGTCCAGGTCCACCAAGAAGAAGTCGACGACGACGTCCGGCTCGACCAAGGGGAAGCCCACGAGTTCCTCCAGGTCGAGCACCAAGAAGAGCCCGCCGGCCGCTCCGCCGCCGCCCGCGCCCAGGGCTCCCCCGCGCCACCACGCTTTCTTCTGATCCCCTCAGCACCGACGGCATCTCGGCGCGGCTGAGCGCCGATCCCACTGGCGGCCTCACCCCCGACGAAGACCGCTGAAATTCCCGGTTTCGGCGTCGAGAGAAATCACGCCGGGCTCCACACTCTGACGCGGCGTCAGGTTTCGCTAGGGTGCGGGCATGGCTACCCACGACGAGCTCGTCACCCAGGTCGAACGGTTCTGGCACACCCTCTACGTTGAGCGCGACCTCGACGCCATCGGTGCCATGTTCAGCGAGGACGGCGTTTACACAGACGTGCCCGTCGACGACGGCGGCGCCCACGGCCCCCGCCAGATCGCGGCCCGGTTGCGCATCGGGTTCGGGCCGATCCAGTCGTTTGACCACGCGATCCACCGCATCGTGGTCGACGGTGACACCGTCATCACCGAGCACGCCGAGACCTGGCACTTCGACGACGAGCACGAGGTCACGCTGCCGTTCGTGTCGGTGCAGGAGATCCACGACGGCAAGTTCACGCTGTGGCGCGACTACTCCAACATCAACACCCTGCTGGATGACGCCCCGCCGTGGTGGATCGAGCACATCATGAGCCAGCCTCACTTCAACGAGGCCTGACCTGGCCCCTATCAATACATGCGCATCGAGCTGCGTCGTTGGGGACCGACGAGTCGGTCAGGGCTTCTTGGACCCGAGGTCGATGGGGCGTGACACGTCGCTGAAGAAGTCGTTGCCCTTATCGTCGACCACGACGAACGCCGGGAAGTCCCGGACCTCGATCTTCCAGACCGCCTCCATGCCCAGCTCCTCATACTCGAGGACCTCCACCTTGGTGATGCAGTCCTGGGCCAGCCGGGCGGCTGGACCGCCGATGGAACCGAGATAGAAGCCGCCGTGGGCCTTGCAGGCATCGGTGACCGCCTTGGACCGGTTCCCTTTAGCCAACATGACCAAGCTCCCGCCCTCGGCCTGGAACTGGTTGACGTAGGAATCCATTCGGCCGGCGGTGGTCGGGCCGAACGAGCCCGAGGCATAGCCCGCCGGGGTCTTGGCCGGGCCGGCGTAG
>DHIQ01000167.1:6312-7927 GCA_002403895.1 Candidatus Neomicrothrix sp. UBA4742 | reverse complement strand
GGCCACCACCATGGGGCCATCCAGCATGATCCGGGTCTTCACCGGGTACTTCGACAGCTGAGCCCGCACCTCGTCCATGGGCTGGTTGAGGTCGATGCGCACGACGGCGTCCGACGGGTGCTCGTCCAACACCTCGGGCAGGAACCGGGCCGGGTCGGCCTCCAGTTGCTCGAGGAAGACGCCCTCTGGGGTGATCTTGCCCAGGGCCTGGCGATCGGCCGAGCACGACACCGCAATGGCCACTGGGCAGGAAGCTCCGTGGCGGGGCAGACGGATCACTCGCACGTCGTGGCAGAAGTACTTCCCCCCGAACTGGGCGCCGATCCCGAACGCCTGGGTCTGGACCAGGATCGAGGCCTCCAGCTCCAGATCGCGGAAGCCTCGGCCTTGGCCGTTGCCGCTGGTGGGGAGCGTGTCCAGGTACTTGGTCGAGGCCAGCTTGGCCGTCTCCACCGCCAGCTCCGCCGACGTGCCACCGATCACCACCGCCAGGTGGTAGGGCGGGCAGGCCGCGGTCCCCAGCGATCGGAGCTTGTCGTCGAGGAAGGCGGCCAGCCTGGCCGGGTTGAGCAGCGCCTTGGTCTCCTGGAACAGGTAGCTCTTGTTGGCCGACCCGCCCCCCTTGGCCATGAACAGGAACTTGTAGGCGTCGCCGTCTACCGCCGAGATCTTGATCTCGGCCGGGAGGTTGGTCTTGGTGTTGACCTCGTCCCACATCGTCAGGGGCGCCATCTGCGAATAGCGCAGGTTGGCGTCGCGGTAGGTCTCGAAGATGCCTTGGGCGATGGCCGCCTCGTCGCCCCCGCCGGTCACCACATACTGGCCCTTCTTGCCCTTCACGATGGCGGTGCCGGTGTCCTGGCACGACGGGAGGATGCCCCCGGCGGCGATCGAGGCGTTCTTCAACAGTTCAAGAGCGACAAAGCGATCATTGGCCGAAGCTTCGGGGTCGTCCAGGATCGACGAGAGCTGGGCCAGGTGACCGGGGCGCAACAGGTGGGCGATGTCGCGCATGGCCTGGCGGGTGAGCAGCGTGATGACCTCGGGGTCGACCCGCAGGAAACGCTCGCCCCCGGCCTCGAAGGAGGAGACGCCGTCGGTCGTGAGGAGCCGGTAGGGCGTGTCGTCCGCCCCCAGCGGCAGCAGTTCCTGGTACACGAAGTCGGTCATGGTCCCATGCTCTCCGCCGCAGGCCCTCCCGACAAATCCCCTCCCGACAAGTCGTGGCGACGTGGAGGGTGCTCAGCGGGCGCCGCGGATGAGTTGGCCGGGTCGGACGCCCTGATCCTCGCCGTCGCGCAGCACGACCTGACCGCGCTTGACCGTGGCCACGTAGCCCGACGAGCCTTGAACGAAGCGGCGGGCACCGCCGGGCAGGTCGTGGACCATCTGGGGTCGGGGCAGGCGGAGGCCATCGAAGTCGATGAGATTGACGTCACCCAACTGACCCGGCTCGAGCGTGCCCCGGTCGCGGAGGCCGACCAGCGACGCGGTGTCGTAGGTCATGGTCCGCACCACGAACTCCAGCGGCAACCGGTTGTGGGCGCGATCGCGCGCCCACCACGCCAGCATCGACGTCGGCGTGCTGGCATCGCAGGTGGTGCCACAGTGGGCC
>DHIQ01000167.1:5375-6065 GCA_002403895.1 Candidatus Neomicrothrix sp. UBA4742 | reverse complement strand
TCGCAGGTGGTGCCACAGTGGGCCCCACCGTCACCGAGCCCCCAGGTCGTGGTGGGGTGGACGAGCATCTCGCGCACGGCATCGAGGTTGAAGTCGGTGTAGTTGAGGAGTGGCCGCATGACGAGCGACTCCCCGTCCTCCTGCATCAACTGGTCGTAGAACACCTCGTCGGCCGAGCGTCCTTCGCGGCGAGCCTGAGCAGCCAGGCTCGACTCCTTCGGGGGCTCGTAGTTGGGCTCGGCCGCCATCGGGAAGATCCGCTCCGGATCCAAGAACTGAGCGAATGCGGGATCGATCTGCCCGGCCTCGGCCAGCAGTCGAGCACGCAACTCGGGGTCGCGCATGCGAGCCACCCGCTCCGGCACCGGGAGGAACCCCAACTCGCCCCACGACGGACAGTAGGCAAAGGGATGGAACGTCTGCAGCCCGAGCAGCAGGTTCACCGGTCGCCCCGCGACCTGGGGTCGCACGTTGGCGCCCTCGGCCTGGGCTTCGGCGCACAGATCCAGCATGCGCTTCCAGGCCAGGGGATCGTGATCGTTCTGGGTCATGGCGAACGTCACCGGACGCTTGATGGCCCCGGCCAGCTTGCGCATCCACGCCATCTCCCGCTCCGGGGCGGCGAGGTCCTCACCCAGGGCGCCGGCCGGAGCCAACTCGAAGATGCCGGTACCCAGCTCACCCAGAACC
>DHIQ01000167.1:0-5209 GCA_002403895.1 Candidatus Neomicrothrix sp. UBA4742 | reverse complement strand
CTCGTCCTCGGCGGCGAAGGTGCCCGGGACCGGTTCGCCGTCGATGGCCATGTGGGCGATGGTGCGTGAAGTCGAAAAGCCCAGCGCGCCGGCCTGCACCCCGGCCCGCACGATGGCGGCCATGGCTTCGATGTCGTCAGAGGAGGCCGGTTCGTTCTTCGCCCCGCGCTCACCCATCACATACCCCCGCACCGCCCCGTGGGGGACGAACACGCCGACGTCCAACATCTTGGATGTCTTCTCGACGGCGTCGAGGTACTCGGGGAAGCTCTCCCAACTCCACACGATGCCCTCGGACAAGGCGGCGCCGGGGATGTCCTCCACCCCCTCCATCAGCCCGATCAGCCAGTCGCGCCGGTCAGGCTTCACCGGGGCGAAGCCCACCCCGCAGTTGCCCATCACCACCGTGGTGGCGCCGTGCCAACACGACGGGGTGAGCATCGGATCCCACGTCACCTGCCCATCGAAATGGGTGTGGATGTCGACGAAACCGGGCGTGACGAGCAGTCCGTCGGCATCCAGTTCTTCACGCCCTCCGTCGGCCACCGCGCCGATCTCGGTCACGATGCCTTCGTCGATGGCTACGTCGGCGGTGCGGCTCGGGCTTCCCGTGCCATCCACCACCGTGCCCCCACGGATCACCAGGTCGTGCATGTGAACGTCCCCCTGTACGGCGTGCCGGGGGCCGGGACGACCTTCGCCCGGCGACACGTCAACGAGACTAGCGTCACCGAGGTCACCATTCCTGACGGAGCGTCAGATCACGGGTCGGAGCAGCCGGTTGACCGCCCGAGGCCCGCCCGTCACCCCATTCCGTGTCCCTGGAGCGAGCCCGTGAGCCTGGTCGAGATCACCACCCCCCAGCCCCACGTGAGGCTCATCACCCTCAACCGCCCCGAACGACTGAACGCCATGTCGATCGACCTGGTGATCGAGTTGAACACCGCCTTCGAGGCGTGCGGGGCCGACAACGACTGCTCCGTCATCATCCTCACCGGCGCGGGGCGGGCGTTCTGCTCGGGCCTCGACCTGAAGGACTACGGCGTCATCCCCAACATCGACGGGTTGCAGGTCGGGCAGATCGCCCAGCGGTCCATGCGGTACTACTCGCGGCTCATCCCGACCATGCGGCGACTCCCCCAACCGATCATTGCCGCCGTGAACGGGGTGGCCTACGGCGGCGGTCTGTGCCTCTCGTTGGGAGCCGAGCTGAGGATGGCGTCGGCCTCGGCCGAGTTCAACAGCACCGGCATCGTGAACGGGCTGACCTCCACCGAGCTGGGGGTCAGCTATCTGCTCCCCCGACTCATCGGCGCCGCCCACTCCAACGACATCCTGCTCACCGGGCGGGTGGTGGACGCCGTCGATGCCCTGCGCATGGGGTTGGTGTCGCAGGTGGTACCCGACGACGAGCTCATGAATGCCGTTGGTGAAGTGGCCGAGCGCATGTGCGGTTTCAGCTCGTATGGCCTGGCCATGACCAAAGACGTGATCTGGGCCAACCTCGAAACTTCCAGTCTCGATGCCGCCATCGAGATCGAGGATCGCAACCAGCTCATGTTGGGTTTCACCGAGAACCTCCCCGAGGCGATCCGAGCGTTCGACCAGAGGCGTCCTCCGATCTACACCGACGCCCCCCGACGCGACCTGTTCCTGCCCGAGTGAGCCCATCACCCCCGACCAGCGGATCCTGGAGCCAGCCATGACCCGTCCCGCATCCGGCGACACAGTGCACATCGATGATCTCGCCGAGCCGGTCCTCGCGCCCGAGATCGCGGAGATGATGGCGGCGGCTGCGCCGTTCGGTGACGCCATCGAACTGGCAGTGGAGCCCATGTTGGCCCACGCCGTGGCCGAAACCGGGCTGGATGACTTCGGCGACGACGGCTTCCTCGAACCGTTCACCGTACTGCTCGGCGCGCTGCGCACCGAGGCCGGACTCAGCTCGTTCGGCCGCATCACGGTGTCAGTGCAGATCAACCAATTGCTCAAGAACCGTCTGCTGATCCAGCAGATCCTGGTCGAGCATCCCGAGATCCACGATCTGGAGGTCGCCCGCCCGATCATCATCGCCGGCCTGCCCCGAACCGGCACCACCCACCTGCAGAACCTCATCTCCGCCGATCCGGCGCTGCGCTCCCTGCCCTACTGGGAGAGCATCGAGCCGGTGCCCGCGCCGGGCGATGTGATGGGGCCCGACGGCATCGACCCCCGGATCATGCGGTGCGACGACAGCCTCGCCATCCTCACCCAGGCGCTGCCCTATTTCCCCCGCATGTACGACATCGGCACCCACAACGCTCATGAGGAGATCAACCTCCTCGCCATCGACTTCTCCACCATGTACTTCGACACCCTCGCTCCCATGCCGACGTGGCGGGAGCACTACCTGGCCCATGACCAGACCCCGCACTACGAGTACATGAAAACGGTGCTCAAAGTCCTGCAGTTCCTGCGAGGCGGCGACCGGTGGATTCTCAAGTCACCCCAGCATCTCGAGCAGTTCGGGCCCCTCATCCGGACGTTCCCCGACGCCACCGTGCTGGTGACCCACCGCGATCCCGTGTCGGTGATCGCCTCGATGGACACCATGCTGGCCTACACCGCCCGCATGCACCTCGACCCGGTGGACCCGGTCCGCATCGGGCAGTTCTGGGCCGACCTGCTGATCGGGATGCTCGACCGCTGCCGGGCCGAGCGGGACCTGCTGCCAGCCAACCAGTCCCTGGACGTCCATTTCGATGCCTTCATGGCCGACGACCTGGGCATGGTCGAGCGCATCTATGCACTGGCCGTCCAACCCTTCGACCTGCCCACCCGTGAGGCCATCGCCACCTATCTGGCCGGGCATCAGCGCAACCGCCACGGCGGTCTCATCTACGACCTCGCCGACTTCTATCTAACCGAGGATGATCTGCGGAAGCGGACCGAGGGCTACATCGAGCACTTTGGCGTGACGCTCGGGGCCTGACCCTGCTCGAGTTCCAGCGACGAGTCCCCCGAACTCCACATCAGCGTCGCCGGGCCACTGACCTCAGCCCCGGGCTCTCTCCCGTGCCGCCGGGTCCTGACGGTAGAACGACTGCAGCACGCCGTAAAGATCCGGCTTCGCGTGCTGCAGATCAAGTGGTCGGTCGAAGAAGATCTCCGTGACCACCGCGAAGAACTCGGCGGGGTTCACCGCACCGTAGGGATCCAGGAGCGGGCCCGCCTCGCCCCGCCGCAGGGACTCGAACTCGACGGTGCAGACCTCGATCCAGCGCTGGCGGGTGTCGGCGTCTTCGAACCGCGGCGTGCCGTCGACGAGGCGGTCACCCATGTCCAGCTTGTGGGCGAACTCGTGATACACGACGTTGTGGCCCCGCTCGGGGTGCCGAGCGTTGGCCACCGCCGCGTCCCAGGCGATGATCACTGGCCCGTCGAAACTTGCTTCGCCGAGGATGGGTAGCGGCGAGTCCGACACGACGCCGGGAACACCCGTGCCTCGCAGTCCCGTCCGCACCACCGTGGTCGGATGCACCTCGATCCACCGGACGGTGTCGTAGTAGCCGTCGTCGAGCCCCAAGATCAGCAGGCACGCCATGGCCGAGATGAGCACCCGGATGTCTTCGGTCAGGTCAAAGTCACGGGCCGCCTGCCACTTCTTGTCTACCAGGAAGACCCGGACCAGATCTTCCAACCGGGTGCGCTCATCGTCGTCGAGCAGGCCCCAGTGCACCAGCGAGGAGGCGAGCAGGGTCCGCCACGCGTCCGGGAAGGGCTGTAGGAGCGCCTTGCGACGGCGCCCGTAACGGGTCAACGAGAACATGTCGGAGATTCTGACCGCCAAAACCTTGCGCCCTGCGCAAGTAAGCGGTGCCGACACGCGGAGGGGGTCAGAGGTCGGCGAGCTTGACGACTTCGGTGGTGGGCCGATCGGGGGTCGCGTCGGGCAGGAACCAGCGGAACCAGATGAGTCCGTGGTCGTGGCCCTGACTCGAGACCCAGTTGCCCATCCCCGGATCGCGGGCCGCCACGACGATCGTCCAAGATCCGTCTTCCTCGTAGGCGATCTGGGCGCCGTTGATGGTGACCGGCCCGCTGGTTGGCGAATAGTCGTAGTTGAAGGTGTGGAGCAGTTCGTTCCACAGACAGCAGTTCCAGAAGGCGCACTCGGGTGATCGGCCCCGAATCACCAGGGCCTCGTCGTCAGCCAGCGCGAAGCTGCCCATGGCGTAGGCGGCGTCGCCGGCGGCCCACCCGAACGTCTGGGCGGGAACGGGGTAGGGCTCGGCGACCGTGTTGGGGTCGGCCAGGGTGACCGGAGCCATGGCTGCCTGTTCCTCGAACCAGGTGGTGGCGGCGGTGAACCGGCGAGCCAGCTCCACATCGGTCAACTGCCACCCATCCGGGTCCGGGTCGAGGCACTCGATGTGCCAGTCCATCCGCCGGCCCGTTCTCGGGTCGTTGAGGTAGTCGCGGGTGATGGCACACACCGCGTCCGGCTCGAGCTTCACCCACGGGGTGGCCACGTGCTCTTCGGGACTGATGATGAACTCGACCGTGCCGTCCTCACCCACCGCCAGATCCCGATCATTGATGGACCCGACGATCCGTTCGGAGTAGCGGCCGTCGTTCGGGCCGCCGTACACCGTGAGCGAGAAGTAGGCGGCATCTCCCGTACGACCCCACACCCGGTAGGTCCGGGTCGGGTCGATGGGCGCGTACTGATAGAAGGCGTCGGCGTTGTCGCCTCCCCATTTCTGGTAGGGCCCGACGATGTCAACAAACCGGGGGCGAGATGGGTCGGCCCACACCTGAGCCTGGAGCCCGACCTGCAAGACGGTGAACATCCACCGGTATCCCTCAAGCAGGGAGGTCTCGTCCGGCAGCGCCCGCTCGCCCTTCCGAAGCCGGACTTCCAGGGCGCTCAACGCGTCGATGAGGCTTCGGACGGCCGCCGCGGTCGCCGGCGCGGGGCCTCGCCCGGACGGGTCATCAGCCATGACCGCCTCCTGTCAGAACTTCAGCCAGAAGTCAGGGAGCGGTCCCGTGACCTGCACCGATGCGACGGAAAGGTCCCGCCACCTGCAGTTTATCCCCTCATCACTCCTCATCGTTCTCCACCATTTCTCATCGTGCTGAGGACCGGGGAACGGCGACGGGGGCGGACCTTGCGGTCCGCCCCCGTTAACCGATCTGGTGAAGCTGGATCAGCCGGCGACAGCCG
>DHIQ01000134.1:703-4106 GCA_002403895.1 Candidatus Neomicrothrix sp. UBA4742 | reverse complement strand
CCGGCTCTGAGCCCACTCCCATGGAAGAGCCAGGCCGGGGCGTCGGCCAGGACCATGGACGCCGACACCGGGTTGCACTCATACATCGCCCCGGTGAGTTCGCTCTCGGGGCGGCCCAGGGGAGGCTCCCGCCAGTCCACGGTGACCTGAGCCGGGTGGACCCCGTTCATCGGATCCTCGGCCGCGCTCTTGTAGTCGACCTCCTCCCGGTCGGGCCCGAGGGGTGAGGACTGCAGGCGGATGTGGCGGAAGACGGCGTTGGCTCCCAGGAACGCGATGTTCACCCCCTGGCTTCGGGCCAACTCCGCGCCGTTCAGCATGGAGGTGGACCAGTACTCGTCGTGCCCGAGCGTGATCAGTGCCCGGTGGAGCAGGAGACGCTCGGGGTGGGCGCTCAGGTCCAGGTCGGTCCAGTAGGTCGCGTCCAGGCCCAACTTCTCCACCAGCGAGATCACTGTCCGTTCGTTGCCGTCCAGGAGATCGCCGGCGCCGCGGCCGATGGCGTACGGGCGGTCGAAGGACACCACCCGGGAGCGGGACCCATAGCCCTGGGGCCCACCGTACAGGCTGTACCCGCCCCAGTCGTTGTAGGCCTGCCACGTCGCGACGCCGTTCTGCACCACCAGCGCCGAACGGCTCTGGTCGTCGCGGATGGTGAGCGGCACGTAGCTCTGCCCTCCGTCGGAGCCGATCAGCTTCAGCACGTAGCATCCCGGCGCCCACTGCTCGTCCACCGTGAACCGGAGGGAGGGCCTCCAGGGCGCCTCCACCATGTTTGTGATCTGCTCAACGGTGGCCGGGGGTTGCTGGGTGCTCCGAACCTCGCCCGCACGCCAGACCAGCCTGGCCCCCAGCCCCTGGTAGTAGCCCAGCCGGTACGCCTCCACCCGGAACCGTTTGGCCGGGGTCGAGACGTACAGGGTCAGGGACTCACCGGAGGTGGCGCTGACCTGGTCGGCGTACCCCTGGATGTCGTACGGAGCGGAGGCCGGGATCTGCCAGGCCAGCGTTCCGGGCATGCGGTTCTCCTGGATCACCCACGCCGCCTGGTCGGGCCGCAGGTGCGCGATGTCGCTCGGAAGCGGGGTGGAGGACGGGCTCGGGGCGTTCTGGGGAGCGACGTTGGTCAGGGAGGTCTCGGATCCGACCGGCGTGGGCGCGGCGGGCGACCTCCTCCCGGCTGGGCCTCCCTGGGCGGACAGCGCGACGCTCCCGACGCCCACCACCAGGGCCAGCGCAACCAGCGAAACGATGAGACGGCGAGGCCGATTCGGCCGTCGCGCCGCGTGGCGACCCGGGTACAGCAATCAGGTCGAACCTCCCCCCGTGGGTTAGCCCTCCGACCGCAACGCCAGCATGGTACGGGCCCGGTGCCCACAAAGCACGGATTCGGGGCCTGCCATTTGACCGAACGCGCCCCCCGGCTCGCGCGAGGCAACCTCCGGGCGACCGTGGTCGCGGTGGCCGCACTCATGGCCATCCCGGGGCTGATCGGCTTGGCCGCTCCGTCGCTGTCGCCTGCCCACGAAACCGCCCGGGCTGTGGAGATGGCATGAGGACCGCCAGTGCGGGCGCGTCAGCTGACCGTGATGCTGCCCGACTTGGTCGCCTGAGCCCCGGTGCTGTCGGTCACCTTGACCGTGAAGGTGAACGCTCCTTTGGCGGTCGGAGTGCCGGTGATGGAGATGGGTGGTGACGGCGAGAGGCTGAGACCCGGGGGAAGCTGTCCCGAGGCGATCGACGCGGTGAACGGCCCGACCCCTCCGGAGAGGAAGAAGTTCTGCAGGTAGGCCTGGCCCAAGGTTCCGGTGTTGCAGCAGGTCGTCGGGAAGGTGATCGCGAGTGGTGGCGGAGGGCCGACCGTGATGCTGTAGGTCTGCTGGAGTGACTGTCCCTGCTGGTCGGTGCCCTTGACCGTGAAGGTGAACGTTCCCTGCTGGGTGGGAGTGCCGCCGACGATCGTCCCTGAGGCCCCGTAGGACGCCGGCATGAACAGGCCGGGCGGAAGGCTGCCCGCGACGATGGCGAAGGTGCCCCCGGAGTTGTTGCTGGTGATGATGAACCCCTCGTACTGCTGACCGACCGTGGCGCCGGGCAGGACGCACACACCGTTGAGCAAGGTACCGCCGTTGGTGTCGGGCGAGCAGACCAGCGTGTCCGGGGGCGCTTGGTTGACGGTGATGCTGTAGGCCTGTAGCGATGACCGTCCCTCGTCGGGGTCGGCGGCCTTGACCGTGAAGGTGAACGTCCCGGGCTGGGTGGCCACACCGTTGATGACGGTGTCCGTCGAACCGTAGTGCGATGGCATCGACAGGCCCGGCGGAAGGCTGCCCGAGATGACCGAGAACGTGTCGGAGCCCGTCCGCTCGGTGTTGTTGGCGATCACGTACCCGAAGTAGTCGTTCGCGCCCCCGGCGATCGCGGCGGGCAGGACGCAGACCCCGTTGACCAGGGTGCCGCCGTTGGAGGCGAGAGAACACTCCTGTTTGAGAGGCGGCGCCTTCGCCGAGGCCGGGCCGGCGGCTGTGACGCCGAGCAGGAGGGCGGCGAGAATCACGATGACTGTCCTCCCGGGGAGGAGCAGACTCCTCTGCTTGGAGATGTCGCTCATCGATTCACGCTCCTTTGCCCGGGCAGGGAGGCTTGACTGCCCGCCCCTGTAATACGGGCGCATGGGCAGGCTAGCCTTCGGATCGGCCAAGAAGACCATCCAGGACGAACGGCCCTCGCCTCCGGCTTCACCATCGTGGTCGACTCCCGGGAGCAACCGCTACCCCTGGCAGTTCGAGGACCAGGATCTCGCTCAACACCGAGGCTCCGCCCCAGGGCGTGGGCCCGGTCTTCCGGTCTCCGGTCCGGAACGCGCAGGGGAGTGGACGGCGAGCCGGTCGCAAAGTGGCGTGCGGACCAGGTGGCTAACATGGGTCCTGATCCTGGTGCGCTATCATGCCCGGCGGTAGGGTCGCCTAGGCTGGCCGAGGGCGGCGGTCTCGAAAAAACCGCTAGGGAGGCAACCAGGCCCGCCAACCCAGCCTTCCTCCGATCTCGGCGACGGCGCCCCATCTCCCGATTGGACTTCCCCGGCCTCCCGAGCAACATGTGCGGCCATGGCCCCCCGCGGCGAGATCACCCTGACCGTCACCTTCGGCCCGGCCTCCACCCCGGTGTTCGCCTCCGCCGTGGCCTACGCCAGCGCCCACGCCGGGACGCTGGAGCAGGTGGGACCGAAGACCTACCGGGCCAGCTTCGCCCTGGGCACCGACCCCGATGCCTACGGACGGGCCCTGGACCTGGTGCACATGGTCTACGGGTGGAGGGCCACCCTGGTCGAGGTGGGCCGACGGAGCCTCACCCCTCGGGTTCGACCGGCGTGACGGTGTCTTCCGAGGTGCGGCGCTCGACG
>DHIQ01000134.1:0-416 GCA_002403895.1 Candidatus Neomicrothrix sp. UBA4742 | reverse complement strand
GTCCACCTGACGGAACGTTCCCTTCACACAAGGGGCAGAGGTCGTCGGTGGAGCCGGTCACGCGGCCCTCCGCGCCGTGCGCGTGCTGTGACCCGCCGGACCCAGGGACGGGCGATCGGGCGGCTCGGGCTGGGGCTCCGGTCCGGGTCCCGGGTGCGGCTGGGGTCCGGGCACCGGTCCCGGCTCTGGGACTGGACCGGGTAGGGGTCCGGGGCCGGGCAGCGGCTCGGGGTCCGGGGCGGGCGTCGGGTCAGGTTCCCGCGCCGGGTCACGGTCGGGGGAGGGAGCCGGAACGGGAGGCGGCATCGTCATCTCCGTCGCGAGCGCAGAGGGCTGGCCGGGCGCGAGGCCCCGGGTTGGAGCGTCCAAGCGCCGGGGACGACGACCAGCTCGTTCGGACATCGAAGCAAACGCTG
>DHIQ01000227.1:7034-7168 GCA_002403895.1 Candidatus Neomicrothrix sp. UBA4742 | reverse complement strand
CTGGTGATGGTGCTGGCCGAACTGCCCCCCGCTGGCATCTCGCACGGCTGCCCGCGCGCAGTCGCCGCCGAGCTCCTCCAGTCGCGCGGCCAGCTTGTCGATTGCGGGGTCGGCCCGTTCGCCGCGGCCGATTG
>DHIQ01000227.1:0-6810 GCA_002403895.1 Candidatus Neomicrothrix sp. UBA4742 | reverse complement strand
TATGGCCGGCGAAGCTGCGGAGGTCGCGGAGGAGGTCGACCCCGCCGATCTCCTCGAACGCCTCCCGGCTGAGCGGGAACCCCTTCACGTCCAGCCACCCCTGTTCCCGCAGGCGGGTCCGAAGGTCCGCGGAGCCGGTACCGCTCGCCCGGTCCCCGGCCTGGAGCACCACCGAATGCACGAGCTGCTGGCGGACGTAGTCGCGCATGTACTGCTGGCCGCTGACCACCGGTTGCCAGGTGACCAGGAGGTCCAGACCCTCGCGGTCGGCGGTCAGGCCGGCCACCAGTCCTCCGAACCGGGGGCCCATGATCCCTACGCGTTCGATCCCGGGCAGCTCCGACATCAGCTTCACCGCGTCCAGGGCATCGGCGAGATGCGAGGAGAGCCGGATGTCTTCGATCGGGGCCTCGCTGTCCCCGTACCCCTGGCCGTGGTAGCGCAGGACCGGGAATCCGGCCGCTGCCACCCGCCGGGCCACGACGGCCTCCACGTGGGACAGGTGAAGCTGCTCGGCGGCGAAGGAATGGCAGAGGACGAACCCGACGCTCTTGGCTGGTCCGGTCGGATGGGCCAACACGGCCACCGTCCGCCCCGACCCCAGTGCAGGCTGCAGGAACTCCTCACGCAGTCCAAGTTCGTGGTTCTCATAGCTGCGGCTTTGGGTGAGCGATTCTTCGTCGATCGGCATGTCTTCTCTCTCGAGGCCCGGTCGGATCCACATTCCAGGAAAGGTGCACTCGTGGAAGGGGCGATTTTCCCAGCCTTCTCCGAGCACCGTCAATGCCCCCATCGCCAACCGGGTTTTCGTTCAGGTGACCGTGATCTTCGCGGGCGGCGACCACCCCGTGGACGTGCCGTTCGAGAGTCGGCGGATCTTGGCCCGGAACGAATACCCACCCGTCCCGGCGTCGGGGACGAACGAGGCGGAGACGCCCGTCACGCCCGTCTTCCACGCCGTCCAGGAGCTGGAGCCCGGCCGCTGGATCTGGACGTCGTACACGAGCCCGGTAGGCGGCGTCTGCGACGCCCAGGTCACCGTGAACGTCTTGGACGGGTCCCCGCTGGCCGGCGTGGCCTTGGGCGGCACCTTCACGATCAGGGTCTGTCCATCGGTCGGATCGAGCACGGTCACCTTGGCCGCCGCGAAGAAGGTGAAGGTGAAGGACCCGCCCGGCGAGAGCGGGGCGGAGGCGAACAGGGACACCCCGGACTGATCCTTCACGATGTGGCCGGACGCCGCCGTTGTCCCAACCCTCCACGCGAGGGTATCCCCGACGCTCGCCGTGGTCGCTGTCGGCGAGAAACCGGTGTCCAGTACCTGGATCGGGCACAGCGATTCGATCAGGAAGCTCTGGACGGTCGCCGCGTTGTAGCCGGCCGCCCAGTCCCGGGCACCCGCCCCGGCCACGCCGAGGAGCTCGTCGGTTCCGACAGGGTCCATGGTAGAGCTCGCCATCTGCGACCACTCCGTCCCGTCGTTGTGCAGGATCAACGCGGTGTATCCCCCCGTGTATCCGGTCCCCACCGCCCACACGTCGCCGTTCGAGCGGGCCGCCACGTCGCGCAGGGCACTCACCTGGCCCACGGTGGGACTGGCCACGATGTGCCACTGGCCGTCGAAGTGGAGCGTGAGCGTCTGGTAGCCGGGCAATGCCTGCGAGTAGCTCAGGCCCACCGCCCACACGTCGTTCGGCCCGACCGCCGAGACCCCAGTCAGCAGGTTATCCCCCTGGCCGGTGAGGGAGGTGCCCGTGTTGGGGCTGGGAACGATACTCCACCCCGTCCCGTCATCGTGCAGGGTGAGCGTGCGGAACCCGTCGGGGCTGCCCTCGTACCCGACGGCCCATACGTCGTCGGGAGCGACTGCCGTGACGCTGGTCAGGGCCGTGTCACCCGTCCAGCCCCCGGAGGGGACCGGGATGAACGCCACACTCCAGGCGGTGCCGTCCCACTCCTCCAGGAGGGGGACATGACCGGTGCCGTCCGTGCCGTAGCCCACCGCCCAGACGTTCGAGGGGCCGGCGGCCGCGAGGCCGATCAGCAGGTCGTCCCGCATCGGATCCACCGTGGGGACCGTGCTCCACACGTTGCCATCCCAATGCTCGGCCAGCGTATTGACCGCCAGTCCCCGGACCTGCTGGCCGATGGCCCAGACGTCGTTCGTTCCGACCGCCGAGACCGCGTGGAGGGAGTTCCCTCCCCGCGAGGGATCTGGCGTCGGGACCTGGGTCCAGGATGAGCCGTCCCAATGCTCCGCGAACGTATACAAGGGCGGACCGCCCTTGACCAGCTGGTTCGTCCCCACCGCCCAGGCGTCCGAAGGTGAGATGGCCGCCAGATCCGTCAACAGGTCCGTCCGGGTGCCGGTGAGCAGAGCGGTCGCCTCGCTCCACGCGGCGCCACAGGTCGATGCTGCCTGCGCCGAACCCGGAAGGCCCGCAGAGGCGGGAAGTGGTGCCGAGATGCGGCGTGGATCGGACCGAGGAACGCGCGCGGGAGGGAAGAAGGCGATCAGCTGGATCGGACCGTCGTTCTTGGCACCGTTGAGCACCAGGAAGTCGGTCAAGCCGTTGTGGTCGTAGTCCAAGGGGTAGGCGCGGTCCCCCTTGCCCACGCTCGTCTCGGGGATGCTCATCTGGGTGAAGTTCGTCCCGGTCCCGTCGTTCAGGAGCATCAGGTCCGGCTCGTTCGAGACGCTCCCCCCCGCGCCTTGCACGACATACACGTCCGGCGAGCCGTCGCCGTTCACGTCGCCGGTGGCCACGCCGGCGCCGGCGAGGAGCGGCATGGTGAACGAGCTCTGGAACACTCCCTGGTCGTCCTGCAACAGCGCCACCAGCTGGGAGGACTCCACCTCGACCAGATCGAGCCGGTGGTCGCCGTTGAGGTCCACCAGGGCGGCGTCCTGGGCATCTCCCCCCACGCCGGCCGCGGCCGAGACGTCGGTGAACGACGCCCCGACCTGGTTCAGGTACAGGCGGAGCTGTCCGGTTCCCTCCGGACACAGCAACAGGTCCTGGAACCCGTCGCCGTTCACGTCGGCGGCCACCGCGCACGACGAGCCGATCTCCTGATCCAGGCCGAACTCGGGCCCGTCCCGGAAGGTACCCGTGCCGGTGTTCAGGAACAGGCGATTCGTCGACGGCAGCCCGTCCGGGCGCTCGGGCGAGGTCCCGACGAACAGATCCGGCAGCCCGTCGTGGTTCGCGTCGATGACGGCGGCGTGCCGCCCGCGGCCGTACGGATCGGCCAGGCCGGCCGGCACCCCCTGGTCGGTGAACGTCGAGCCCGAACCCTGGAGCCACAGCTCGTTCGCCTTGACGGACGTCCCGTCCTTGCCGCCCCGCGAGCAGAACGCGTCGAGCCGTCCGTCGCCGTTGACGTCGGCCGCGACGCAGTCGTGGCGATCCGTGATGGGGAACAGTGCCGCCACGCTGAACTGCCCGGTCCCCGAGTTCAACCACAGCTGGCCCGCGCTCTCGCCGTGCCGGGACAGCAGGAAGTCGGTCCGGCCGTCGTTGTTGTAGTCGCCGAGGGCGGCGCTCCACGTCTGCGTCGACTGGGCGATGCCCGCGTTGGACGCCTCGTCGACCGCGATGGGGACGGTGACGGCCTCAGCCCGCCCAGCGAGCGGTACCAGCAGCAAACCGAGCATCGCGACGCTGCTGCAGATGGAGCGCCAGGTTCGAAAGGTCACGGGGCCCCCCATGCGTGTTCCGAGCGGAGTCGGGCACTGTACCACGCCCAGATGGCGGGCCCGCCAGCACCGTTCGCCTGGAGGTGTGCCGAGAAGCGGGCAGCGAACGGCTCAGGCCGTTGCGGCCTCCCGCAGGCGCGTCCGGTCGATCTTGCCGGTGGAGGTCCTGGGCAGGGACTCGACGACCTCCACGCGCATCGGCACCATGTACCGAGGGAGGCGGCTGGCCACGTGGCGTTGCAACGCTCGTTCGCCCAACCCGGTGGCCCCGGTCCGGATGACGACGTAGGCGACGACCGCGGTCCCCCATTCCCCGTGCGGCACGGCGACGGCGACCGATTCCTCCACCTCCGGGTGGGCGTTGATGGCGGCTTCGATCTCCCCCAGCTCGATCCGGTAGCCGCGGCTCTTGATCTGATGGTCGCGCCGTCCCAGGAAGTCGAACTCGCCATCGGTCCGGAGCCGGACCAGGTCGCCCGTCCGATAGACCGGGGCCTCCCGTTCCGGAGACAGCGGATGGCGAACCAGCACCTCGGCCGTCCGGTCCGGGCGCCCCCAGTACCCCTGCATCACGGTGGGGCCGTCCACGAAGAGTTCGCCCTCCTCCCCCACCGTCCCGGGGCCGCCCTCGGCCGTGACGACGAACGCGTCGGTGCCCTCGCAGGACCGCCCGATGGGGATGGGCCGGTCGTCCTCGGGGAGCTCGCCGATCCGGTGGTAGGTGCAGACGTTCGTCTCGGTGGGCCCGTACAGGTTCCACAGGTCCACCCCGGGGACCAGGGCCTGCAGCTCGCGCAGCCGCTGGGTCGGGTAGACCTCGCCGGCGAACACCACCGTTCGAAGCCCGGCCAGCGCCGAGCGATCCCGGATGGCCTTGGTGATGAGCATGAGAGCGGAGGGCACGCTGTACCAAACGGTGATCGCCTGTCCGCGGATGAACTCCACCAGCGAGCCGCCCAGGTACGCGACCTCTTCCGGCACGAGGACCACCGCGGCCCCGCCCAGCGCCGCCACGTACAGATCGAACACCGACAGGTCGAAGTGCAGGGGTGCGTGGTTCGACAGGCGGTCCTCCGGACCCACTCCGATCCGCTCAGCGCACCATTCCACGAAGGCCAGGGCGTTCCGGTGCGAAAGCATGACCCCCTTCGGCACGCCGGTGGACCCGGATGTGTAGAGGATGTAGGCGAGGTCGCGCTCACCGACCGCCACGCGCGGCGCGGCGCGCTCGGTCTCTGTCGCTTCGAGCCAGGCCATCGAGGCGCCGGGGAGGTCCGCATCGGGGCCGCCGCCGCCGACCACCACGGTCAGGGCCGGCCGGTGCCCCCGCTCGGCCAGCGCGGTCAGCATCTCAATCGCGCGCCCCGGCGTGGCGACCATCGCCTTGACAGTGCAGTCGGCGGCCACGATGGCCCCCCGATGGACCGGGGCGTGCGGATCGATCGGCACGTATGCGGCCCCCGCCTTCATCGCGCCGTACAGCGCGACCACGGCCTCCACGGACTTCGGCAGGAACAGTCCCACCCGATCGCCTCGGGCGACCCCGTGCGCCTGCAGCGTCTCGGCCAGGCGGTCCGAGGCCGCGTCGAGCTCGGAGTAGGTCAGCGACAGCTCGCCGGCCTGGACGGCGACCCGGTCCGGGAACCGCTCGGCGGAGGCGCGGAGGAGGTCGTGGAGCGTGGGCGAGGGAGGCATGGGGAACTCCGAGCCTACCGCCCTCTACAGCCCCAGCCCTCGGGCGATGATCCGACGCTGGATCTCCGAGGTGCCCGAGTAGATGCGGCCGCCGATGGCGTCACGCAGCCCGCGTTCGATGCCGAGCTCGCTCATGTAGCCATACCCGCCGTGGATCTGGATGGCGTCGAGCTGCGACTGGACGGTCGCTTCGCTGATGAAGGCTTTCGCCACGGCGGCCTCGGTCATGGCGTCCCGGCCCTGGTCCATCAGCCACCCGGTCCGAAGCAGCAGGAGGTGCGCCGCGTCCAGGGCGATCTTCATGTTGGCCAGCTTGTCCGAGATCGACTCGTACTTCGCGATCGGCTTGCCGAACTGCCGGCGCTGTCGGGCGTAAGCCACGCACGTCTCCAGCGTCCGGCGCATCAGGCCGACGTGGCTGGCCATGATGCAGGCCCGCTCCCACCGCATTGACTCGGTGAAGATCTCCCCGCCCTGGCCGGGCTTGCCCACCAGATCCTCGGCCGGGACGAAGCAGTCCCGTAGGAAGACCTCGGCCATCGGAGAGGTGCGCAGGCCCATCTTCTCGAGGGGCTTGCCCACCTCCATCCCGGAGACCCCTTTCCGGAGCAGGAAGGCGCTGATGCCGAACGGCCCGATGCCGGCCCCGCTCCGGGCGAACACGATGAACACGTCCGCCACCGGCGCGTTCGAGATGAACGTCTTGCCGCCGTTCAGGACGAACCCGCCCTCCACCTCGCGGGCTGTGGCGGCCAGGTTGAACGCGTCCGACCCGGCTTCGGGCTCGGTGATGGCGTGGCAGCCGATGGCCTCACCGGAGCACAGGCGCGGGAGCCATGCCTGCTGCTGCTCGGGCGTGCCGAATCGCCACAGCGAGATCTCGCTGGTCCACATGTGCGCGTTGATGGCGAAGATCAGGCCCTGGTCGGGATATCCGTACCCCAGTGCCTCCAGACCCAGCATGGTGGTGAGGACGTCGTGGCCCCCGCCCCCCAGCTCCTCCGGCACGGGCATGCCCTGGATGCCGAACGTCGCGCACCGGTTCCATATGTCGCGGGAGAACGCGCCGGCTTCGTCGCGATCCCGGACGTCGTCGGGAAGGGTCTTGGCGAATCGGACGACCGACTCGTAGAACTCGACCTGCGCCCGGGTGAGCCACTCCGGAGCTGCAGTCCCGGGTGGCCTCATCCCACCTCGACCTTGGAGTTCACCAAGCGGTCGATGTCGTTGATGGTGGAGAAGTTCTCGACGGTGACCTCGGCGTCGTCGATCTGGACCTCGAACTGCTCCTCGATGAAGGAAACCAGCTGCATCAGCCCCAGGGAATCCATGATCCCCCCCAGGAGCTTGGTGTCGTCGGTGAGCACCGCCGGCGATTCGTCGTACATGATCTCGCTGGCGATGAACTCCCGGAC
>DHIQ01000069.1:24042-24587 GCA_002403895.1 Candidatus Neomicrothrix sp. UBA4742 | reverse complement strand
GCGTTGGGCGAGGGTGAGCCCGGCGAGGTGGGCGTCGGCCGCGATGGCGTACTCCGCCATCGGGTCCGCACCCAGCGTGGCGCGCAGGAAATCGATGACCACGGCGGTGATGGTGGTATGGCGCGGGGAATCAGTGGACGGTCCGAGGTGCGAATCGCCGAGGCTGGTCAACAACCATGCCGGACCGGGCCACTGCCGGTACAAGGTCTCCGTGTTGGAGGCGGGATTGACCGTGTCGGCACTGCCGGTGACCGCCAGCAGCGCCGGGCGCGCCGCGGCGACTGTCGGGTCGATGGCGGTACCGGCCACCGGCTTGGCCGAGAAGGCCACCACCGAGGTGACGGCCGGTCCCGGGCAGGCGGCAGGGACCAGGGTGGCGAACGCGGCCGCTGTCGCCCCGTCGGACTGGCCGGCCAGGGCGATCGGGCCGGGCCGCACGATCCCGGCGAGCTCACCCGGCTGGGTGGAGGCGGCCTGCACCCGGTCGGCGACGAAGCGCAGGTCGCAGGGCTCGGCGTCGACGTCGTGCTCGTCGGGTTGGCCCG
>DHIQ01000069.1:8642-23985 GCA_002403895.1 Candidatus Neomicrothrix sp. UBA4742 | reverse complement strand
GTCGACGTCCTGCTCGTCGGGTTGGCCCGGCAGGGCCGTCGACGAGCCGGGGAACTCCGGCGCGGCGACCACGAAGCCGGCCCGGGCGATCGAGTCGAGCAAGGTGGCATAGGCGTCGGCCGAGATGTCGAAGCCGTGGCCGAAGACCACCAGCGGCCACGGCCCGGCTCCCGACGCCGGCCGACGGATGGTGGTCCGCAGCACGCGCTGGCTTGAGGCCGGCACCGGGGGGCGGGCGACGGTGCCGCGGGTCGGGTCCACCAGGGTGATGGCCGTGTGGATCACTCCACCGACAGCCGACAGGCTCGGGGTCGTCGGCGCGGCCGGCGCCGTGCCGGAGGTGACGCTCGGATCCGTCGGATTCGACCGCGCCTCAGTGGTCGTGGCGCGGACGGGGTCGTGGTTCGTGCCGCAGGCCCCCAGGAGGACCGCCACCGCCAGGACGACGACGACACCCCGCGGGCCGAGGGTCCCCACCCCACCCCCTACCGGCGTATGCAACGGCCGCCCTGGCACCCGTTTCCTACGCCGGTTCGGCAGGCTCACAACGAATCAGTGTTCGTCGAGGTCGGGCCAGCGGGTCTTCGTGGTCCGCCGGCGCCTGGGGCCACGGTCACCGAGGGCCCACGTGCGGCGCCAGGCGCCCAGTTCCGGCCCCTGGAGTGACGGGGACTCGCCCGCATAGGCGCGCTTGCGGGCTTGCCACCAATCAGTGGCGTCCTCGTCGGCCAAGGCTGCCACCCCGGCCTCGATGCGGGCGGCGAAGCGGCGGGAGTCCTCGTCCTCGGTCGGGCGCAGCGGCCGTCCGAACGTGATGGTGGTCGACGAGCGACGGGGGACCGAGCGGCCCTTGCGCAGGATGCGGCCGGTGCCCTCGACGTGAATCGGCACCACGGGAACGCCGCAGCGCAACGCCAGGTAGGCAGCTCCGCCCCGGAACTCTTGGCCCCAACCGTCAGGGCTGCGCCCGCCTTCGGGGAAGATGAGCATGCTCCAGCCCTCATCGATGAGCGCCGCGGCATCGTCGGCTGACTTGCGTCCCACCTTGGTGCGTTCGATGGGGATGGCGCCGATGACCAAGGCCGAGAGCGGGGCGGTGAGCCTGTTGCCGAAGAAGTAGTCGGCGGCGGCGCCGATCACGATGTGGTGACGCCAGGGCTCGGGGATGGACGACAGCACCAGCGGCGTGTCCACGTGGCTGTGGTGGTTGGCGGCGAAGACGGCCGGCCCCTCGAGGTCGGTGAGCCGGTCGAGGCCGCGCAGGGTGGGGGCGGCCAGCACCTGCATGGCCGGCTTCACCACGCCTTCCAGCATCAGCACCCGGGCCATCCGGGCCGGGTAGCGGCGGGCCCACTCGGTGTCGTAGTTGGCCCCGAGGGTGCTCTTGGGTGTGGGTACCACGACCCCGCCGGGCACGGTGGGTGGGCGCAGGGGGAACGGCACTCGGCGCAGGGCGGCGGCGGTGCTCAGGCGGCCGGCGGCGGTCACGGTCGACCGGTTGACCGGGATGCGTCGGGCCAACTCGGCGATGCGCTCGCCGTTGGCCTTCCTCGACCGGTCCGACGAACTCACGTCACGTCCGCCATGAGGATGGGCGGGTTGTGGAGGTGGGTGATGGTGGCGTCGCGCCCGACGGTGTCCGACGCCATCTCCAACGCGTCCTGCAGCGTGGAGGCCGGCTTGAACCCGAGGCGGCGGACCGCTCGCACGTCGCCGCCCACGATGATCACCTGACCGAGGTGCTGCATGGCGTGGGCGCCCCAGTACCACATGTAGAACGGGTGCACGCCGTGGTAGGCGTACGACGTCCGGTACAGATGGCGGTACCACTCGTCTTCGGCGAACTGCTTTTCGTACTTCGCCTCGATCTCGATCGGGTCGGTCGTATCGGCCAGCACCTGCTCGAAGAAATCGATGTAGCTGGGGTGATGCACCGGGTGGAACTCCCACGGCGTGGGATGGCTCATGATCAGCACGCCGCCCTCGCGCACTGGCGGCTTTCCCCGGTAGAGGTTGAAGAAGTAGCCGAGTCCCAGGCACATGACCAGGATCGGGTTCATGATCGAGTTCACGTTGTACGGGCAGATGTAGGGCAGCCCCATGGTGAGGATGTCGGTCTGGCCCTCGACGGGAACGAGGTGCTGCTTGAACACGTTGGCGGTGGTGACCTCGTGGACGGCTTCCACCTCGCCGGCCTGCACCGACGTCATCTGGTGCGGGGCCCGCCACCCTTGGAAGATCGACCGCCGGGTACGGGCCGACATGCGGTCCAGCCCCGCCTTCATGCCCAGGAACGTCATCCGGTCACGCGTGGTCCATTCCCATTCGCGCTTTTGCAGCACGCTCATGGGGCCCTCGGTCCCGAACACGTTGTTGTTGACGGTGGTCTCGATCTGGAACACCTTCACGCCCGATTCCCGCAACACCTTGCCCATGCGCCAGTTGGACGAGTGCAGTTCGGAGGCGTGGCGGTCCATGAACGACTTCGAGTGCTGCATGGTCTTGACGTTGTGGTGGTGGCGCAGGCTGCGGTAGCTCGACAAGCCGGTGGCGGTGCTCTTCCAGCCGCCGTCCATCGACACGATGTTGATGTTGACGTACACGAGCAGGTCGCTCTCGGCCGCCCGCTTGTTGATCTCGACTTCTTCGCCCTGGTCGGTGGTGCCGATGAAGGTGAGGTTGTCCGGATCTTCGGCGTCGTGGTTGTAGAGCAGGCCGTGGGGGGCGAAGGCGTCATAGACCCGGTCGCCGACGGCGTGGCGGAGCTCGTCCTCGGTCATGCGTCGGTGCAGGGAAAGCGCGGCGATGAGCTCGACGTCGTCCACGCCCGCCGCGGCGGCCAGATCGAGGACCTGTTCGATGATGCGCTGTCGGATGTCGGGACGCTTCATGGGCGGCAGCGGCAGCGAGATGTCATCGAAGGCGATGGTGAGGCGCATGCCCGGGCGCAACAGGGCGGGGAGCGGTTCGGAGTCGCCGTGGGGATTGAGCAGGGCGTGATGGATGGCGCCCTCGATGTCGTCCAGCGGCTCGAGGGGCTCGCCCGGATAGATGATGCGCGAGCGCCCGGGCGGCAGCTTCTCCAGCTTGAAGTTCTCACCGTGGTGGAACAGGACAGGCGGGGTCGCCCGATCCACGTCGAGGACGAATCCAGGTCTAGGCACGAGTGCGCTCTTTCTCGTTGCGGAGGTCGAAGGCGATCTTCACGGCGCCGCGGGGGCCGGCGCCGGCGGCGTGGGCGACGGCGTCGCCGAACCGTGCGAGGGGATAGGTGGCGCTCACCAGACGACCGAGGTCGGCGGCGCGCACGAGATCGAAGGCGAGGTCGAACGTGCGCCGGCGGGTGCCGTCGGCCAGCGTCTCGGTGCCGTAGGCGTAGGCCCCGAACAGGGTGATCTCGCGCTGCCACAGCCCGGTGAGGTCCAGGTGCACGTGGCCGGGCATGCCCACCATGGCGACGCGTCCCCTGGGACGGACGACGGCCAAGGCTTCAGTGATGCTCGCCTCGCTGCCCACGCAGTCGATGACGACGTCGGCGCCGCCGGCCAGCCGGTCGATGTCCCCGTCACCGAGCGCCAGGGTGCCGGTGGTACGGCGCACGGCCCGCTTCAGCTCATTCGGTTCGATCACCTGCGTGCCGCCCAGCGCCTGAGCCAGTTCCTGTTGGGCCGGATACTTGGCCGTGGCCATGATGATGCCCGCCGAGGTGTGGGCCCGCAGCGCCGCGATGGTCAACAACCCGAGGGTGCCGGAGCCGATCACCACCACGGTGTCGCCCTCGCTGACCCCGGCGGCCAGTGCGCTGTGGACGGCGCAGGCGGTGGGCTCGACGATGACCGCGGCCTCGTCGCTCATGTCGGCTGGCACGGGGTGGATCTGGCTGGGGTGGGCCACCATGAGGGTCGACCATCCGCCGCCGGTGTCGCAGCAGAAGCCGGTCTGCAGACCCGGTTCGAGATCACCGAAGGCGATGCGCTCGCAGTTGCCCAAATCGCCGCGGGCACAGGCCACACATACCGGATCGATGTTGCGGGTCACGCAGCCCAGCACCGGTTCGAGCACGACCCGGTCGGTGCCGTCGGTGCCCTCGCGGTCGGCCACCACTTCGTGACCGGGCACGAAGGGGAACGACACGATCGGCTCGAAATAGCGCGACGAGGTCCCGTCGATGGTGGACAGATCGCTGCCGCAGATCCCCGAGAGCCGGGGCCGCAGGTACACCCAGTCGGGCCCCGGCAGGCGCGGTGGATCGATGTCGCGCAGCCGCAGCGGCCCCACCCGGGCTCCGGCGCCGGGAACGGCCCGACCGGCCAGCATCGCCGCCGCGTAGCGGGCCACGTTGCGTTCGAACTGGAGCGCCTTCATCGGAGCGCCTTCATCGGGTCGAGCCTCCGAGGGAACGAACCAACGGATTGGCCAGCCCACTGTGCTTGCGGCGGCGACCACCGATGGGGACCAGCACCCGAGGAGCCCCGGGCGATTTGGCCCACTGCTCCACCAGCCAGCCCCGCTTGCGGGCCAGCGTCGCCAGCCGGGTCTCGGGGTTGACCGCCACCGGGAAGCCGACCGCCTCGAGCATGGGCAGGTCGCTGGTCGAATCGGCGTAGGCCACCGACTCACGCAGGTCGAGATCGTTGGCCGCGGCGAAATCCATGAGCGCCTGAGCCCTGGTCTCGCCGGTGGGGGGCACGTTGGTCAGTTCGCCGTTGTAGGTGCCGTTGGCCCGCACGCCGAGCTCAGCGCACACGATGTCGTCGAACAGTGGGCGCAGCGGGTCGATCACGAAGTCGAGGGCGCCGGTGATGAGCACGGTGCGGTGTCCCAGCCGGCGGTGCTCGCGGACCCGGCGGATGGCGGCCGGGAACGACTTGGCCAGGATCAGCTCGCTGAACATCTCCGCCGCGTCTTCTTGGATCTGACCCACCGGGGCGCCGTCGTAGCGGCGGTAGAACAGGCGGAGGAAGTCGCTGCGGTCCTTGCGGTCGAGGGCCAGCAAGGAGGGGCCTTCGGCCAGGGTGCGGGCCACGAAGCGCAGTCGCTCGTCGGGGGGGAGGCGCCGGGTGGCCAGCCACGAGTACGACGCCACCACGTTCGAGGCGATGAGCGTGTTCTCCAGATCGAAGGCGGCCAGGTGGCGCTCGGGCGACAGGACCTGGCTGCGCAGCCGGTCGGCCCGGCTGGGGCCGGTGCGCGCCCCGGGCGTGCTCTTGACCCGGCCGTGCTCGACCACCGACGGCAGGTGGATCTCCCTGACGTAACGGTCCCAGTCGATGGCCCGGGGATCGAACAGAAACGTGGCCTGGTCCTCGGGCGTCTGCGCGTCCCACAGGGCGAGCAGCCGGTCGAGTCCGTAGACCGCCTCGCACTCGGCGTAGGCCCCGTACAACTCGACGTAGCCGAGGGCCCGTTCGAGCTCCTCGCGCCGCTCCTCGATGGTGGCGTTCAGTTCGGCCTGCTTGCCTCGTAGCGGCAGGTTGCCGAGGATCTTCTCGGCCCGCTCGAGCATGGACTTGGCCTGGGTGAGCTGGTCCTGCACCCGCCCCCGGCCGGGGAACGTCCACTCGGGTACCACAATGGGTTGCCCGTCGTTGTCGTACAGCGGGTGCTCCTTGAACCAGCCGCTCACCAGGTTCACCAGCCGGCGATAGCGCAGCGGGTTCTGCGATCCTGAGGCCACCTGGACGACCTCGGGCACCGCCTCGCCGGTGGTGGGATCAGTGTCGGGGCCCTTGGCGGCCACGGCAATGATGGCCGCCACGACCAGGTCGACGGGGATGACGTCGACGATGCCCTCGGGCACGCCGGGGAACTCCTTCAACATCCCGCGGGCGTAGGAGATGATGACCGGCTCGGCCATTCGGAAGCCGCGGATCCAGCCCGGCTTGGGCTCGGCCAGCGCGGATTCGATGATGGACGGCCGGACGATGCTCACGGGGATCGGCCCCTGGGTTTCGAGCAGCGCCCGCTCACCCAGCGCCTTGGTGTAGGCGTAGGCGTCGGGCCAGCCCAGCGAGGCGGCGCGGGCCCGGCCGGCCTCGACGAGGCGATCGCTCACCCACCGGCCGCGGAGCTGCTCGGTCTTGGAAGCCAGGGCCGGCGTCCCCGCCGCCCCCAACTCGCGGCGGGCGGCCTTGCGGAAGTCGGTCAACATCTCGGGGGTGCGGCTGGTCGCTTCGGCATCGCTGCGGGCGCGGCGGGCACCCTCGACCTCGCGGCGCCAATCGATTTCGACGGAGAACGGGTCGTCGCTGACCATGATCTCGGGGGCGTTGCCCCGGCGGTTGCCGGCCACGTAACAGGTGGACACCGCCACCAGGTGGGGGGTGACGCCGAGGTCGTTGAGGGTGGCGGCGACGCGGGTGGGTCCCAGCAGGTTGACTTCGACGGCGCCGTCGAGCGGCGAGTCGAACGACACGGTGGCGGCGGAGTGGATGATCACGTCGCAACTGGCCAGGGCGGCCCGCCCGGCTTCATCGAGGCCGAGCCCGTCGGTGCTCACGTCGCCGGCCACGGCCGACACCCGCCGGGCGGTCAGCTCGGCGAAGCCGTCCTTGCCGAACTCGGCCCGCAAGCGGTCGAAGGCGTCGTTCTTGAAGATCTCCCGGGTGATTCGCTGCTCGACGGTCGATCGCTTGCCGGGTCGGACCAGGAGAACGATCTCGCAGTCGGGCACGGCGCGGAGCAACCGTTCGAGCAGGGCGGTGCCCAAGAAGCCGGTCGTGCCGGTGATGAACAGGCGCTTTCCGGCGAGGTCGTCGGCGATCACCCCTACGTTCTAGCAAACATGCTCTACCATTTGGTAGATGACGACGAAGGACCGGGTGCTGACCGAGGCGCTGGCTTCATTTGGGAGCCGCGGGTTCGATGCGACCTCCCTCGATCAACTGGCCGCTGAGCTGGGCATTCGCAAGCAGACGATCCTCTACTATTACCCGTCGAAGGTCGAGTTGCTGGACGCCGTCATCGACCACAGCTCGGCTGATCTGGCCGCGGTGCTCGAAGAGGCGCTGGCCGACGCGGGGCCAGGGTGGGCCCGGGTCGAGGCCATCATCCGATCGGTCTTCCGCCTGGCTCTGCGCCGCCCGGAGTTGCTGGGACTCCTTCGTGAGGTGAGCCGCCTCGGCCCGCCGGCCGCCACCCGCCTGAGCGACAGCCTCGACCCCCTGGTGACCCGGGCCCGCGAGTTCCTGGAGGCGGAGATGGCGGCCGGCAACATGCGCACCACCGACGCCCGACTCGTCTTGTTGTCGACGTATTCGACCGTGCTGGGTGTGGCCACCGAGGTCGAGGTGCTGCGGGCGGTCGGTATCGAACCCACGCTGCGCTCGATGGTGATCCGCCGCCGCGAGCTGTTGCGGTTCCTGCACTCGGCCCTGGTGGCCGACGGCGTGCCCGACTGAGCCAACCGTCGGAGCCAACCGCCGGAGCCGGAACAGCGGTACGGTCACGACGTGATCCTCTCGGAGTTGATCGTCGACGGCGACGAGTTCGCCGCCCGCACCGGCTGGGCCATCAAGCCAGAGGGCGCCTGCAGCGGCGACATCTGCGTGCCTCTCCCGGCCGAGGCCACCGTGGCTGGTGGTCGCCTCGACGTGGTGGTGCTGGCCGAACGGCTGGCCATGCCCCTCGTCCAGGATCAGGTCCATGAGCGGTGGGCGCTCGGTCCGGCGACGGTGTCGGGTCGGGCATTGTCGAGCGCCGAGGCCCCCGAGCTCACGCTGCCCGATCTCGACGGCAACCCTTTCTCGCTGTCGAGCCTGGACGGCCAGAAGGTGCTGCTCGTTGCCTGGGCGTCGTGGTGAGGATGCCGCGGCGACCTGCCCGGGTGGCAGGACCTGCGCACTGAACTTCACCCGCTGGGGGTGGAGGTGGTCACCGTGGCCCTCGACACTGGTGGCGCCGATGCGACCCGACGGTGGATCGAGGCCGCCCATCCCACCCACCCGTCGCTGATCGACCAAGCGCACGTGACCGACGAGCGGTTCGGCTTCGTCAACGTGCCCAACGCGGTGTGGATCGACGAACAGGGCGTGATCGTGCGTCCGGCCCACGCCGCCCACGTCCGTCAGTCGGCGCGGCGTGACATGGAGGTGCCCGAGGGCTTGGGCCGCATCGGCGAGATGCTGACCGAGGTCAAGAAGATCCGCACCGACGTGGACCTCTACCTCGAGGCCATCCGCGACTGGGCGGCCAACGGCTCGGCCAGTCGCTTCGCCCTCAGCCCCGACGAGGTCATCGCCCGGTCCGACCCCCGACCCCCCGCCCATGCCGAGGCGGCGGCTTGTTTCGAGCTGGGCCAGGGTCTGTGGCGCGACGGCGAGCACGACGCTGCGGTGGGCTGGTTCCGGCGGGCCCACGAGCTGTATCCCGAGAACTGGACGTACAAGCGCCAAGCCTGGACGTTCGCCACCACCGCGCCGGGCGAGCCCAGCGATCTCATCCAGGGTCCTAACGACGACTACGAGGGCAACTGGCTCGACGATGTCCGTGCGGTCGGAGCCGAGCACTACTACGAGCCGTTCGAGCCCTGACAACTGACCCTGACGGCGGTGTTGGCCCCGGAAACTGCCCGCTCAGAGGGCAGAAGTGACGCCGAAACGGGGGTTTGACCGGAGGACTTGCGGCAGACTGTGGTCATGGTCGCCGCCTTCCTGCTCGATCCGCTCATGGACGCCGACGACGCCACCGCCATGGTGGGGCTGTGCGAGGCGTTCCCCGCCTACGGGCTGTACGTGACCGAGCGCAGCGACGGCGACTTCGCCCCCGAGCTGGCCCAGCGTTACGACGCGGCGGCCAACTACGTGCGCACCGGCGGGCGGTTCGGGCGTCGCGAGCCGGCCGCCACCTTGGCCTTGCGCACCAACTATCTGCGCGAGAGCTACGCCTACGGCACCGAGGTGGTGGCGCCGGGCATCGAGCGGTTCCTGCACCACGAGGCGCTCCTCGACGCGGCCCGCTCGCTGTACGGGCGGCCGGTGATCGAGCCGGCCATCGCCTACGCCAACATCTTGCTGCCGGGCCAGGAGCTCGCCGTCCACACCGACGTGCCCGAGTTCCGGGGGGCGAACCGCAGGCTGTTCCCCCAATGGCTGATGGTGGTCATGCACCACTCGGGGTTGTTCGAACGCTGGCGCATGCCCATCGCCACCGGCATCGCCTACTTCGCCGACGAGACGGCCGGCCTACCCGAGGGGGGCGAGCTGGCCTACTGGCCTGATGGGGCCGACGGTGCCGTCACGGTGTTGCCCACCCGTCACAACACCGGCATCGTGTTGGATACCGACTCGGTGTTCCACGGCGTCGACCGGGTGGGTCCGCCTGGGGTCGACCCGTTCGCGGTCACGCCGGGCAACGTGTTGATGCACGAGGGCGGCCGTTGGGTGCTGCGTCCCGAACGGGGGAGCAGTGAGGTGCTGGCCACGTTCGGGTGGAACGAGGTCCGCTTCTCGGTGTCGTGGAAGGCCTACTGCTTCACCGACGAGGCTGAGCGCGACGCGTGGCGGACCCATGGCGACGACTTGTCGCTTGATCTCATCCTGGCTCAGCTCAGCGCTGATCTGGGTCAGCGCGGGGTGCTCACCACCGACGAGCTGACCGAGCGCGAGCTCGCCCTGCTGCTCATCGACACCTATGAGCGTTACCCGGAGCCGGCCTCGCCGTAGCCGGCGGCGGGCACATCGACGCGGGTCGTCTCGATCCGCCCGGAGCGCAACTCAGGCGTGCGCGACGGATCGGACGAGTCCGCGGTGCACACGTAGAGGGTCTGGCCGTCGGCCCCGCCCAGGGCGCAGGCGTAGACCGGCCGCCCGGTGGGGATCCAGTCCACCGGGCCGGCGCCCTCGACGACTCGCATGACGCCACGGTTGACGGGGTCGGCCACCCAGATGCCGCCGGCCACGTCGAGGCAGATGCCGTCGGGGACGTTGGGCCGCAGATCGGCCCACACCCGGGGGTTGGCCAGCGAGCCGTCGCCGTTCATGCCATAGGCCGACAGGCGCTGACCGAAGGATTCGGCCACGACCAGGGTGTGGCCGCCATCGGTGATGACCATGCCGTTGGGGAACAGGAGTTGCTCGACGACGACCCAGGCCTCGCCGTCGGGCTCCACACAGATGAGGCCGGTGCTGGTCGGCTCAGCCCCGGCGTCGATGTCGAAGCCGAAGTTGCCGATGTAGGCCCGGCCGTGGGCGTCGACGATCATGTCGTTGCAGTGGAACGGAGCCAGTTCCGAGAGGTCGGCCACCTCGGCGACCCCGTGGGGATCGAGTCGCATGAGTTTGCGTTCGACCATCGAGACGAACAGCAGACGCCCGTCCGGGAGCCAGCCGAGACCGCCCACGAAGTCCTCGCTCTGCAGGATCACCTCGGGCTGACCGTCGGGGGTCATGGCATAGACCCTGCGGTCGTGGACGTCGGAAAACCACAGCCGTCCGTCGCGCCATCGGGGGCACTCGGGAAAAACCAGACTGTCGAGCAGAGCGGTGAACGATCGGTCGGCCAAGGTGCACTCCCGCGGTGGATGAGGCGACGTGGGACCGGCGGGCTGGTCCCGGTCAGGGCTCAGCCCGACCGGCGCCGAGAAGCTCGCCGATCGTACCGTTCCACAGCGAGGCGGATGAGTTCGTCGACGAGATCGCCGTAGCTCAGGCCGGTCGCTTCCCACATCTTCGGATACATGGAGATGGGCGTGAAGCCGGGGATCGTGTTGATCTCGTTGACCAACAGACCCCGTCCAGCTTCCTCATAGAAGAAATCGACGCGGGCCATGCCCTCACAGCCGAGAGCCTGGTAGGCCCGGATGGCCAGCGCCCGCAGCTCGGCGGTGACGTCGTCGGGTAGGTCGGCGGGGGTGATGAGCTCGGCCGCGCCGCTCTGGTACTTGTCGGCGTAGTCGTAGAACTCGGCCCCCGGGCGGATCTCCCCGGGTAGCGATGCCCGTGGGTCCCGGTTGCCGAGCACGGCGCACTCGATCTCGCGACCGACGACGGTTTCTTCCACCACCAGGCACTCGTCGTAGCCCAGCGCCAGGTCGAGGGCGGCCCGCAACTCGTCGCGATCATGGGCCTTGCTGATGCCCACCGACGAGCCCATGTTGGCCGGCTTGACGAACATCGGGTAGCCGAGAACGCCCTCGAGATCGTCGATGGCGCCCTCGCCTACGTCTGGTTCGAACAGGGTGACATGGCGGGCCTGGGGGATCCCCTTGGCCGCGAACATGTCCTTGGCCTTGGCCTTGTCCATAGCCAGGGCGGAGGCCAGCACCCCACAACCGACGTAGGGGACGCCGGCCAGTTCCAGCAGGCCCTGGACGGTGCCGTCCTCGCCCAGAGGGCCGTGCAGCAGCGGAAACACCACCACTCGCTCAGCCTCGGTTCGAGCCAGGGCCTCGGTGGGATGGGTCGGCGAACCGGAGGTGGGCAGCGCGTCGGGCAGGGCGTCGGGTCCGGCGGCAAGGGCGCGGGCCGCTTCGGTGGCGCTCACCCACTGGCCGTCTTTGGTGATGGCGACGGGCTGGATGTCGTAGCGGTCGGGGTCGGTGGCGGCCAGCACGTGGCGGGCGGTCACCAGCGACACCTCGTGTTCGGCCGACTGGCCGCCGAACAACACCACCAGGCGAGTACGCGGTACGGCGCCCGCCGTCGGTTCGGGCGAGGCGGTGGGAAGGGGCGCGTTGGGATCCGGGTCGCCGGAGGTCATGGCCCGGACCGTACCGCGCGCCCTCTAACGTTCGGTCGATGAGGTTCTGGGCCAGCGAGATCGTCGCCACCACCGGTGGGGTGCTGGTAGGCGAGGATGTCATGGTTGACGGCGCCGGCATCGACACCCGGGAGCTGCCGTCGGGCGCGTTGTTCGTGCCCATCGTGGACGCCCGCGACGGCCACGACTTCATCGTCGATGCCCTGGAGCGGGGGGCTTCAGCCTTCCTCACCGCTCACGACGCGCCGTCAGATCTGCCCGACGGGGTGGCCGCCATCGAGGTGGCCGACCCCGCCGCCGCCCTCTCGGCTCTGGGCCGGGCAGCACGCGACCGGCTCTCGGCGGTGCCGGGGCCATCGGGTCAGGGAGCCGAGGTGGTGGGCATCACCGGCTCGGTGGGCAAGACCACGACCAAGGATCTGTTGGCCGCGGTGCTGGCCACCACGTATCGCACCGCGGCCAGCGTGCGGTCGTTCAACAACGAGTTGGGGGTGCCGCTCACGCTGGTCAACGCGCCTGACGGCACCGAGGTAGCGGTGGTGGAGATGGGGGCCAGGGGGCTGGGCCACATCGACGCCCTTTGTGCGGTGGCCCGCCCCACCATCGGCGTCGTGACCTCAGTGGAGATGGTGCACACGGAGTTGTTCGGCACCGTGGCCGAGGTTGCTGTGGCCAAGGGCGAACTGATCGAGTCACTGCCGCCGGAGGGCACGGCTGTCCTGAACGGCGACAGCCCCCTGGCTGCGGCCCTGGCCGACCGCACGGCCGCCCGCGTCCTGCGCTTCGGCGTGGCCCCGACGGCTCCCGACGGACTCGATCTGTGGGCGTCAGCAGTGACGGTGGACGCCGATCTGCGACCGCAGTTCCGGCTGCACTCGCCGTGGGGGGAGATCGACATCCACCTCGGGGTGCGAGGCGGGCACAACGTCGGCAACGCGCTGGCTGCTGCTGCCGCCGCGCTGGTGGTGGGCGTCGACCTCGCCGCGGTAGCGGCCGGCCTGGGCCAAGCCGAGCTCTCGCCCTGGCGCATGGACCTCCAGACCACTCCCGGCGGTGCCCGCTTGCTGAACGACGCCTACAACGCGGGGCCGGCGTCGATGGCCGCCGCGCTGCGGGCCCTGGCTGCGCTGGGAGCGGAGCGCCCGGTGGCGGTGCTGGGCCCGATGGCCGAACTGGGCGAGGACGGGCCCGACGCTCATCGCACCATCGCCGCGCTGGCCGAGGATCTCGAGGTGCGGGTGGTGGCGGTGGCCGCGCCCGACTACGGGCCGTCGGCCGAGCACGTGGCAGGCCTCGATGAGGCGCTCGCCCTACTCCTGGCCGATGGCTCGCTCGGGGCCGATGATGCGGTGCTGGTCAAGGGCAGCCGGGTCGCCGGCCTGGAACGCCTGGCCGTTGCGCTGCTCGGCGTCGAGGCGGACGATTAAGTCGACCTCAGCCCGGTGCCGGGGTGGGAGAGGGCCGGTCGCGCAGGTTGGCGAAGGGGATGAGGGCAACGGCCACGGCGGCGCCCACCAGCATCACGATGGTGATGGACGTGGCATCGACGGCGTAGCCGCTGAGCAGGGCGGCCACCGACACGGTGCCACCGAAGGCCATGACCCACAGGGCCATGACCCGGCCCCGTACCCGCTCATCGAGGCGCACCTGCAACACGGTGGCCAGCGAGGTCACGGTCCCGAAGTAGAAGAAGCCGACCAGCAAAGCCGCGGGGTACGCGATCAACGGCGAGCGCACGGCGGCGAACAAGGTGAGGGCGGTGGCGAACCCGCCGAGCCCGATGCGGGTGATCCGCTCGAGCGACCGGCCCGAGAGGAAGGTGCCGATCGACAGCGCCCCGATCACCGCGCCGAGGCCGAAACTGGCGTAGAGAAAGCCGTACTGGCCGCTTTTTGGGTCGATGCCGAGGTTGTGTTCGGCCAGCGTCGGCATCTGGGTGATGAAGCACAAGCAGAACAGCGAGAAGCCCGTCATGGTCAACAGGCTGCGGCCGACGACATGGTCCTCGCGGGCGGCGACGAAGCCACCGAGCAGCCGGCGCACGCCGGTGGGGGCCGTCGGGTCCCGCTTCACCTCGGGGAGTCGAACCAGCAGCATCGCCCCGATGATGAACAGGTAGCTGAAGGCGTTGCCGATGAACACCCACGAGACGCCGAAGGCGGCGTAGATGGCCACGCCGATTGCCGGTCCGATCACCCGGGACAGGTTCATGTTCACCGAGTTGAGCGAGACCGCGCCGGCCAGGTCCTTCTTGTCGACGAGCTGAGGGACGACCGAGCCGAAGGTGGGCGCGTAGACGGCCTGGCCGATGCCGATGGCCAGGGTGCAGCCGAACAGCCCCAGTCGCGACGGGTTGGGGCTGGTGGCGATCCAGGCGATGCCGAGGGCGAAGACCGTCTGTTCGATGCTGACCAGGATCAGGAGCTTGCGCCGGTCGAACATGTCGGCCAGCGTCCCGCCCACGATCGACAGGAACAGCAGCGGGACGAGCTGGGCGAAGGTGAGCATCGATACGAACACCGGTGAGCCGGTGGTCTTGAAGGCGAAGGCGCCGAGCACGATGTTCTGCATCCAGCTGCCGATGTTCGACAGGAAGGCACCGAAGAACACGGTGCGGAAGGTCGGGTAGCGCAGCGCGGCGCGGGCGGTGCCGGCCGCGAAGGTGCGGTCACCCTCGAGCAGGGCGTCCTCGGCATCTTCCCAGCACAAGTCGTTGGGTGAGTTCCCCTCGGGCCCGAGGTCAGCGGTGTCGTCAGCGGAGATCGTCACGCCGAAGTGTTCCTGCGCGGTCTGAATGGGAAGGAAATGCCACTCCGGCCGGCCGTCATCACCATTGAGGCTAACGGCGCGGTCGTTCGATGCACGAACCAATCTCGGTTCCGTGAAGGACCGGGGAAGCGCCACCGGAACCTGGCAAGGCCAGGCGCGACCGTGCCCGCGGCGAACGCGGGCACGAGGAGGGATTCAGCGATGGGTGGGTGCCGTCCGCCCCATCCTCTTCCGCCCAGGTGCGGGCGAACCCGGTGGCGTTCCGGCTGAGCGGGGTGGGCGTCAGCCTCGAGCGCATCCGACGGCTCGCAAGCGGCGGCGAGGATGTGGCGTCAGGCAAGCCCGACGACACCAGCCCGGTGGGCCAGATGTGCGAGTCGCCGGGGAAGAGAGCGGGCGGCCACGGGTGCCCCGACCGCTGGAGGGTCGTCGGAGGCGCTCCGAAACGGCAACGTCCGCTCCCGATCTTCTAATCAGGCGGAGAGCGCTCCAACTCTCGATGATGACGCATCGAGCCAACCTCCTTCCGGGTCGTGCCTGGTGCAGGCTCGTACTCGGTCCGCTCCGGAGGGACCCCCCTCGGGTCTACGGAGTGGTATCAGCCACGATCCTCCCGTCCGCCGCGAGTGTCAATGGTCACCCTTTCCGCCGAGCGGGGCACGGGGCGACCACGTCGTTTTGGGTCACGGAGGGTGCCGAAGCGACCGTCTGACGGGGCGCAAGAAAAGGATCGGAAACTCGAGATCTGCTCGGCCCAGCGGGGGGCAACGTGACCGATCAGGGGGCGTGCAGGGGGTGGCCTCGTCAGGCCCCTTGCCGCGGCTTCGCCTTGACCTGCTCGTTGGCGTCCTTCGCCGCGGAGATGACTCCTAGGGAG
>DHIQ01000069.1:8217-8466 GCA_002403895.1 Candidatus Neomicrothrix sp. UBA4742 | reverse complement strand
GGAGATGACTCCTAGGGAGCACCTTCCGGGGACCGCCACGTCCGCCTCCTTGGCGCTTCGGTTTGTGCGAAACGTCCGCTTGATGATGCGCAATGGTGTGAAGAGCCAGAGCGCCGCCCGCGGATACGCGCCTTCTCGTTCTCTGCGCACGTTTTGACCAGATAGGGCCGAAAAGTGCGCGGGGGTCGGAGGAGGCTCAGCGTTGTTGGACCGATGCGGTGGCGGTGCCGCGGACGACGGTGATGCGGG
>DHIQ01000069.1:0-8033 GCA_002403895.1 Candidatus Neomicrothrix sp. UBA4742 | reverse complement strand
TCGTGATGCGGGCAGCCTCGGTCAGCTGATCGGTGAGGCCTTGGGATTCGATCGATTCGGCCACCGCTTGGTCGACGCGGGACGCGTCCAGGCGGTAGCCGTCGCCGCGGCGCAGGGCGGCCTGGTCGAGCCCGGCGGTCACCGCGTCGTTGGCCGCGCTGGCAGCAGCGGCCACCGCCTCACGCTGGCGGAGGTGGACGATCGACAGGTCGACGGCGATGGCGCCGAGCAGCAAGACCACCAGTACCGCGGCGGGCATGAGCATGAGCACACTGCCTCGGTCGCGCCGGGCCCGGCGTGGGGCGGACGACGACGTCAGCATGAGCCCGAGCCGTTCAGGCCGGTGCGGAACGGATCGATCCGCTCCGAGTGGCTGCCGTGGACGTCGAACAGATGGCCGAGCCCGCCGATCCACGGCAGGCGCAGCGCGGGTACGGGGTAGCGGGTGGTGATGGTCACCCGCACACACCGGGCGAACGGCCGCTCCCCGTCGTGGTGGACGGTCATGGCCAACTTCTCCGGGCGCCGGCCGTATCCCTGGATCACCTCGGCGGCGGCGACACCGGCCCGCTGCTGGCCAGCGCTGGCGTCGGGGGCCTCCACGTAGGTCCGCACGGCCTCTCGTGCCGCGGCGTCGACAGCGATCTTGGTGTCGATCACCGCCCACAGGTTGGTGATGAGGAGGGCACCGACCACGAAGATGAGGACGCCGAACGGGAGGGCTTCGATGCCGGCTACCTGGCCCCCGTCTCCTCCCAGCCTCGGGGCGCGGTCGGGCCGACTCACCGGAGGACCTCGACCCGCACCAGGACGGTGCGGTCGATGGTGTCGAACCCGAGCGGGCCCGACAACCCGGGTAGGCCGAAGCGGGGCGTGGTGCCTCGGACGCGGACCGAGACCGACGCGGCGTCCGTCCCGGTCCAGTCGAAGACGACCCGCTGGGCGAACCGGCCCAGCTCGGCTCGCATCCTCACCTCGGCCTGTGTCTCCGCTGCCGCCAGCGTCGACGGGTCGTGGTGGTCGATGCGGGCTCCGGCCACCTCCCGGGCCCCGTCCCACGCCGCGTCGGTCACGCTCGACGTCGCGTACAAGTTGATGAGTAGTTGCACCGCGAAGAGCAAGAAGGCGAGAAAGACGCTGACCCCGGCGATGATCCCGATCAATCCAGCGCCGCGATCGGGCTGGGTCAAGCGCCGCGGGCGTGCGTGGTCGCCACGGCCGGTGGTCACTCGTTGCCGATCTGTTCCACCTTGGTGTTGGTCGTGGTCTCGGTTGTCTTCCACATCTTCTGGAAGCCGATCCACATGGCCGCGCCGAGGAAGGCCATGATCAAAACGGCGATGGCCGCGCTGATGACGCCCTCGCCGCGGTCACCGCGCAGGCGTCCCGCGTCGGCCAGGAATCGACCGGCGCGTGAGCTCCGGACGAGGGCTCCGGTCCAGCTCAGGGATGTGGTCATGGTCGTGGTCGTCATGAATTCCGCCTTGTCGTGGATGGCCGTGGTGGTGGGGTTGATGGGTGGACTGAGGAGGGTGGGTCGGCTTTGGGGAGGTCGGCGCTACCCGGTGGTGAACAGGCGCATGGCCTCGATGAACGGCACGACCATGAACAGGACGCCCGGCACGAGGGTGGCGACGGTGACGGGGATCCAGACCTGCTGACATCGACGCTCGATGGTCTCGACCAGTTCGCGGTGCACGTCGCCGCGGATGGTCCGGGCTTCCTCGGAGATCAGGCGTCCGAGGTCTCCGCCCTCGCGATGCAAGGCGAGCACATTCACCAGTCGGGTCAGGGCATCGACGTCAGCCAGACGGGTCCACTCCCGCAGGGCATCCACATCACTCAGGCCTTGGCGGATACGGGCGCACACCTGGGTGAGGTCGGTGGCACACGCCCCTGATCCCCGCTGACTCAGCCGGTTCAATGCTCCACCGAGGGAGTAGCCCGCCCCGATCAGCATGCCCAGCTGCTCCGTCACCACCGGCAGCTCGAGGAAGATGCGTCGCTGCCACCCCTTGGCCTCGGCCAGTGCCCGTTGCTCGAGCACGAGGAAGGTCAGCAACGGGAGCCCGATCAGGAGCAGAAGGCCGACCATCGGCGGAGGGGCGAACGCCAGCACGGCGAGACCGCCGATGCCAAGGGCAGCGACACTGGCGCCCATCTGGCGGGAGCGAAAGGCCGTCACCGTCAGCGGCGAGTGGGCCCGAGCGAGTCGAATCGCCAGTTCATCACTCACCCCGAAGACCCGGCTGAGTCGATCGCCGAAGCTGCGGGCCAGAGGGCGGATGATCTCGCGGAACGATGTGACGGACAGCAGACCGACCGGCGCGGCGGGACCGGCTGTCCCCGGGGTGTAGCGCCGGATGCGCTCCGCCAGGCGTGGGCGCCGGAACCACCCCAGCTGCCCGAGCAGGAGGGTCGCCCCCGCCCACAGCGCCACCACGACGAGGGCCTGGAGCCGGATCATGGGAAGACCCGTTCTTCGTCGGGTAGGCGCATGATCCGCCCCGCCCAGATCCAGCAGATGACCACGAGGCCGAGGGCCACGACGACGATGAGTTGGCCGAACGCCGTCTCGTACGCCTCGCGGCCGTTGCCGATGGACAGGCCGACGAGGGCCATGCCCAGCGGCACGATGAGGACGAACCGCCGGGCGAAGCGGACGCCGGCTTGCTTGGCCAAGGCGTCCTTTCGGCCCTGGGTGTCCTGACGGCGATCCTCGGCCAGGGCGTCGAGCCGACGGCCGAGATCGGTGCCGCCGAGTTCGTGGGCGATGAGCAGCGTCTCGCAGGTGGCGTCCGCCGTTGGATCAACCAGGGCGCCCTTGAGGACGTCGAGCGTGCGGCTGAAATCGGTGGAGAGGAGCCACTGACGATGGGCAGCCTCGAACGCCGGTCGCAGCTCCGCCGGCCCCGAGGTGCCGACCTCGAACAACGCTTGCGGGATGGACCAGCCGGCGCTGCCCGTCAGGATCCGGATCTCGTCGATGAGCCGGGGCCACGCCTCTCGGCTGTGCTCACGGTTTCGGGCACGTCGAGCGCGGTAGCTCGCAACCGGCACCGAGGCCGCGAACAATCCCAGGACGAGGGAGGGCATCGCACCGCCGAAGAGGACCGCGCCACCGACGGCCCCGATCACAAAGAGAACGCCGAGAACGGCGAGGAACTCGCGAGGCGCGATCTCGCCCAGGCCGGCCTGGGCCAGCCAGGCCTCGATCGCCGACTTGGCCCGCCGCCGGGGCCGCGGGGTACTGGACCGCGGCCCCGGCCCGTCTCCGCGCCACCCGAACAAGGCGGCGCTCGACACCAGGTGGGCGCCGTAGCCGGCCACCATGGCGATGAGGAAGGCGGTCACGGGATCACTCGGGAGGAGCGACCGTCGTGGCTCAGGGCCCGGTCGAGGTCGATGCCGGCGTCGTCGAAGTGGCGAGTGGCCCGGGCCGCCACATTGCCGGTCCAGACCAGGGGTGCGTCGCGGCAGCGACGAGAGAAGAGCTCGGTCACCGTGAACTGGGTGGCATCCGGACCAGCGGCGAGATCTTCCACGGCAAGGACCTCGGCCACCCTCGGCCCCTCGACGGTTCGTCGACAGAACACGACGATGTCGATCGCCTCGCTCACCAGGCTGTTGAGCGCCGTGACCGAGAGATCGCCCGCACCATCGGAGAGTTGGCAGATGAATCGCAATCGGGTGAGGGCCTGACGGGCCGACCCGGCGTGGATGGTGGTGAAGCCCTTCACCCCCGAAGACAGGGTCAGGAGCAACGGCAGTGCTTCCCGGTCGCGAACCTCGCCCACGATGGCGACGTCGGGCGCCATGCGCAGGAAGCCCGAGACCAGCCGGCGGAGGTCAACCGCGGGGCGATCCGAGCGGGCCGCTCGCGTTTGCATGCTGGCCACGTTGGCCAGGGGCACATCGGCCTCGAACACTTCCTCGGCGATGACCACGCGACGGGACGGATCGAGCTCGGCGGCACAACATGACAGCAGCGTGGTCTTGCCCGAGCCCGGGGCCCCGGCAAACACGATCGAGAGATCGGCGCGCACACACGCCGCCAGAAATCCCGCCACCTGCGAGCTCAGCATGTCCCGCTGCACCAACTCGTCCAGGGAACGGAACGTGATGCCGGTGAACTTCCGGATGTTCACCATGAGGTGGCCGCCCCGGGACACGTCGCCGTGCACGATGTGCAGGCGCGACCCGTCATCGAGCTGGGCGTCCTGGAGGCCTTCGGCGGGGTCGAGCTTGCGGTGGCTCGACGATGAATCGTCGAGCAACTTGGTCAAGGTCCGGGTGAGGTGCTCCCCGTCGTGAAAGACGTCGTCGTGATAGCCGGATTGACCCGCGTGACGCTTCACGAAGATGGCGTCGGGCGCGTTGATCATGATCTCCCACACGTCGCCGTCCTCGAGCAGGGGTGTCAACGGCCCGTAGCGAGCGAGGTTGCGGAAGGCCCGCTCGGCGACGACGTCGGGGCCGGCGAGCTCGAAGGGTCGGCCGCCGCGCTTGAAGTCGTCGGTCCACTGCTCGATCTCGGACTCGATGAGGTCACGCAACTCCGCTTCGCCGGCCGGCTCGGCCAGGTCGAGAACCAGGTCCTTGGCTCGGGCCTGCACCCGTTGCTCGATCTCGACGAGGGGGTTCAATTCCGCGTCCGTGACCCTCATGGCCGCCGCTCCTGACGACCCGTCAGACCGAGGTGCAGCGGGGGCTGCTCCCCATGGCCGGCCCGTCGGTTCGCCTGCCCCGCCAGATCGGCTTCACCAAGGGATGCTGAGTAGGTCGGGCCTGGAGAGCGAACATCAGTCACCCGGCCACCTCCTCGTTGTCGGCCCACGCGCCCAGGGAACCCGGCCGTACCGGCACCGGCGCGAAGGCGTCGATCCCGGGGGACACGACTGGCTGACGGTCCAGGCGGGCAAGCACCGCCTCGGCCACCGGGTCGACCACCGCTCGGGGCAGCGGGCTCCCGACGCGGTGGAGGTGGTCGAGGTGGCTGCGCTCGGGGACGAAGACGGGTGAGGCCAGCTCCTCGGCGCCGTGGGTGAGGCCGCTGGTCAACTCGCCCACGGCGGCCGCGAGCTCAGCCCTCGCCCTGGCCCGCCGAGGGGCCTGGGTGAGCATCGGTTGGAGGCGTTCAGCGCCCACCCCGAAGCGGATGAGATCGTCGAGCGTCGTTACCAGCCGTCGTAGACCGGCGATGGTGGGGAGGGCGACCACCACCACGAGGTCGGCTCGAGCGGCGATGGTTCGAGCCAACAGGTTGCGGTCTTCGATGTCGACCGACCCGACCTCGTCGTCGCCCTCGAGGTCGGCGTCGATGTCGGCCACGACCACGTCGAAGGTACGGAGCAGGCCGTCGATCGACGCCTGCATGGCGCGAGGCCGCAGCGCCGTCCAGTCCCGATGGCGACGCAGGCCGAGCAGCAGGTGGTAGCCACGGGCCTCCGACACGAAGGTCAGGGCCCGCACCTCCGTGGCATCGGGGAGCCCACTGCGGTGCGCCTCGACCAGTTCCTGCAGGCCCGGCACGATGTCGCCGGCGTCGTGCAGCAGCGCCAGGTCGGCGTGGAGGGCGCAGTCGGCCAAGAGCACGTCGCTTCGCTGGGAGTCATCGCGGCGCGGGGTCGAAGGCGACGCCAGGCCTTGGGCCGCAGCCATGGCCACGGTCGAGGATCCGCCCCCGCCCGGCCCGGTGACGGCCACGAGTCGGCCCCGCCAGCCGGCCACGGCGAGCGGCTCGACCGATGCCGCGTCGGTGTCGGGGCGCTGCACCGGCTGAGCGTTCTGGACCAGGGTGGTGAGCAGGACGGCACGATCGAACGACGCGGGGAGCACGGCATCGACCCCCAACCCCGCCCAGTCGCGCCGGGTATGGCCGTCGTCGACCACAACCACGGCGGCGCCCACCTCGCGGGCGTGGTCGACGAGGTCACGGTCCAGCCCGCTCACGCCGGCGTCGATCAACAGCGCCGAGAACACCCGACCACTGGTGAGACGGGCGACGAGCTCGTCGACGGCGACGCACTTCACGAAGTCGACCGGCACGGCGGCGCTGGTCGACCACCGGCTCACCTCCCGGAACCAGCCGGCGCGGGCCTGAGCCAGCCCCAGCACGCGGAACCGCTCGCCCGTCACCGACCTGCTCCTGAGGTCGGCACCGTGTCGGCGGTGCGGGGCGGCGCTCCGGGAGTGACGTAGGTGTCGAGAGGAGACCCCGGGGTGGCCCCGGTCGAGCGGACGAGGGTGACGGCCCCGACCGCGCTGGCGTGCGCCGCCTGCAAGAGCTGCTCGGCATCGGTGAGCAGCAGGGTGACCACCACCTTGCCGTTCGAGCCGAGCGTCGCCTTGCCGGCCTCGGTGACGTCGAGCAGTCGCACGCCCGGCGCGACCACCAGGGTGCGGGCGCTGTCACCGGTGCCGTAGGTGACGAGTACGTCCACCGACTCCCCGGGCTGCAGCCGGCCGTTCATGGCTCGCTCCCGGTCGACCGGGAACGAGAACTCGCGGCCGACGGCACCGTCGCCGCCGTCGGCCACCACCGCCGAGCGGCTGATCATCCCGTCAGCGGCGATGGAGACGAGCGAGACCGAGCCGGTCACCTCGGTCGCTCGGTCGAACAGCTGGCTCGCCACGGGATCGGTGAGATCGGCGGGCTCGAGCCGCAAGTCGTCGACAACGAGGCGATGGCCGACGGGGATGGCCCGACGCGCCACCACCACTTGACGGTGGGGGCCATGGCGCGACGCCGACGCAACGGCGAAGGCCAGGATCATGGCCACCGCCACCAGGAACCCGCCGGCCAGGGCCCTTCCGGACGGCAACGCCGGTCGGGCGCGCATGGGCCGGGCCGCCGTGGGGCCCGACGACGACCCCTCGTGGGCCAGTTGGGGCGCGACGAGGCTCGCCGTCGTTCTCCATCTTCCGCCGACCTGCAAGGGAACCGCCGCTTCCGCCAGCCGCGCGTTCGAGTGAGTGGAGAATCTAGGCAGCCAGCACGGGTCCGGGCAACGTGACATCCGACACAGATGACCCTGCACAAGGTGGCAAAGTTGACACGCAGCGCGGGTTGTTTCCGCTCGCGTTCTTGCCAGGGATACCGAAACTGGCGAAAAGATATCGAAAGGGGTATCTTGGTCAGGTGACCGCTTCAGGCTTACCGACGTCGCCGGACGACGACATTCGCTGGCTCAGCACGGCCGACGCTGCCGACCGGCTCGGCATCACGCCGCGCACCCTTTATCGCTTCATCGATGAGGGACAGGTGGCGGCCTACCGCTTCGGCCGGGTGATCCGCCTCAAAGCGACGGACGTCGATGGGTTCATCGACAACTGCCGCATCGAACCGGGCACGCTCGAGCACCTCTACCCGGACTCGGGCACCCAGACCTCGACCACCGAGACCTCAATCACTGAGTCGAGCGGCACGTAGACCTGGCCGCCGGCATCGGTGGTCACGGTGAGGACGTCGTGACCCACGTTCACCAGCGCGCCCGCCAGCGCCTCCCCGCCGCGCATCGTCATCACCACCCGGTCCCGGCCCTGGTGGAGTCGGCCCAGCAGGCGATGCAGCGTCGTGGTCGCGTCGAGGGGCTCGTCGCCCGTCACGGGCAAGGCTCCCGGCTGGGGCCGCAGGGTGACGACGGCATCGAGGCGCAGGAGGATCACCTGACCATCGATCGAGCGCAGGCCCACCACGTCGCGACCCACGATGGTGATCCGACCCCGATGGCGCTGCCCCACGGAGGTCTGGACGGTCACGGCCCGACCCTGTTCGGCCAGGTCCACCAGGACCCCGGCCAAGGTCGCCCCCTCGGCGGCCTGCCGGCGCAGCCACGCGGCGCGGCGGCGCTGGTCGATGGCGTCGTCGACCCGGACCTCGGCTGCCCACGCGGCCAAGCCATCGAGGTCATCGAACCCGTCGAACGCGTCGCCCAAGTCGTCGGCTGCGCTCGGATCATCCCCGCCGGTCTGGTCCACGCCGCGAGGCTACGACGGGTGTCAACGGGGTCCTGGGGCTCGGTCCCACCGAA
>DHIQ01000038.1:3681-3889 GCA_002403895.1 Candidatus Neomicrothrix sp. UBA4742 | reverse complement strand
CGCGGCCACGCTGATGACGCTGCCGATGCTGCTGCTGTTCTTCGGCGCGCAACGCTACTTCGTCCAGGGCATGAGCGTCTCCGGGCTGGGTGGTAAGTAGCGATCAATGAAACCGCCGACCCATCACGCTTCTGAACGAGAGGAACGAACCATGAGCTCTTCGCTAGACAACGCGCGTTGGCTCGCGGACCAGATCGTCGCCTGGCAA
>DHIQ01000038.1:0-3459 GCA_002403895.1 Candidatus Neomicrothrix sp. UBA4742 | reverse complement strand
GAGCTCTTCGCTAGACAACGCGCGTTGGCTCGCGGACCAGATCGTCGCCTGGCAAACCGCCAGCGGCGGAATCGACGTCCGCAAATGCGTGTACCACGCGCACACGCCCTTGGGTAAGCCCAGTGCCTACGGCCAGGACATCCCATGGTTGGCTCGCGCGCTGTACCGCGCCTACGACGCGACCTTGGACGTCAGGTACAAGGACGCGGCCGACCGGTACAGCGTCTACTTCATTGCCACCATGTACAGCTCGGCGCCGACCTTTGCCCTGGGCGACGCCCTCGACCCATGCCTTAGTGAGTACCGCCGTCACAATCCGCACGAGGACAGTCTCGACGACAAGGCGCGCACGCTGCGCGACTGGATCCTCAGCAACCGCACGGAGAACGGCAACTACTTCGACGTCGGCTACTGCTGGCAAGACGATACGGGCCAGTACATCCAGGGCAGCGACGCGGCCTTCTCCAACGACCTCAGCGACGTGGGACGTGGCCTGTTGTTCTACGGCACCTTCTTCGACGACAAGCAGTCGCTCGGGCACGCTGTGGAGCTGGCCCGGTACTTCACCCGCGAGCACGTGCCCGGCACTCTGGTCGGCGTGTGGAGCAGCTCGCTGGGGACCTGGGTCATTGGTCCGCACCCCGCCAAGGGGTTCGAGAACGTCAAGGAGTTCTCCGACGCCGCCGGGTGGGGATGGACCAGCTACTACGCCAGCCACTACCTGATGCGACTGCACGACGCGATCGACGACGACCAGCTGAAGGTGCGCATCAAGGACTGCTGCGTGTCGTCGATGAGGTGGGCTTTCGACGCGTGCCAGTTTGAGGACGGAGCGCTGGGAATGAGTGGGCGCGACGACAAGTGGCTCGGGATGACTGGACTCGCAATCTTGCTCTATCACGAGCTTGAGGCAAAGGGCTGGCTGGCCGGCGGCGTGGCACGCGACTACGGCCCGAAGGTGTCTCGGGCGTTTGAGTGGCTCCTGGCTCGCTCGGGGCCAGAGACCTTCCCGGCTGATGGGTACGTCGCGATCACCGGAACGACGCGGCCGGAGCCGGCGTGGAACACATCGTGGATGATCGCCATCGTGCTTGAGGCGCTGCTCGTCGGCCCCGACGTGCGCGGTGACGTCGAGGCCGTGCTGGCTGCGGGGCGGGACGGCCGCTGACGTGTCGATGGTGCTGCGGGATGTGACGGTGGTGGACCCCTCGCGGGAAGGATCCACCCGTCACGACATCGTCGTGGGCGTGGACGGGAGAGTCACTCAGCTTGCGGCGCCGGGGCGGGGTGTCGCGGATCGCAGCTTCGACGCCTCGGGTCTGGTCGCATTCCCCGGACTCATCGACTGCCACGTGCACCTGTGCTTTGACCCAACTCGCCGTCCAGAGGAATGGATGGGTGACACCGCTGACGACGAGCTGGCCGAGATGGTCAGCGAGCACGGCCACGCCACCCTCGCCGCCGGTGTCACAACAGTGCGCGATCTCGGCAGCCGTGGTGACGTCGTGCGACGCTACGCAGTGGACGTAGAGACCGGCGCGGTGATCGGGCCCCGGGTGATTGCTTCGGGCCCGGTGGTCACGGTGCCCAACGGACACTGTTTCTTCGTGGGCGATGAGGTGCGCGGCGGAGACCGCCTCGTCCAGGTGGTCGCCCAACACGTCTCGGCCGGCGACTCCTGGGTCAAGATAATGGTGACCGGTGGTGCCCTCACGAGCACCTCGGACCCCGAGGTGCTGCAGTTTCACCAGCGCGAGGTGACCCTGGTCGTGCAGCTTGCCCGTGCTGCCGGCCTGGCCACGGCCGCGCACGTGCTGACGTCCCAGGGGGCAGAGATTGCGATCAACGCTGGCGTCGACACTCTTGAACACGGTGTCGGTGCCACCCCCGACCAGCTTCGGCGCATGCGCGAGGGCGGGCAGGCCCTCGTGCCGGTTCTGACCCCCAGTGCCCTGCTTCTACGCGACGATCCCCATGGCACCGGCCAGCACGTCGTACGACTACGGGCGATAGTCGACCGGTTGCGGTCGACGGTCAGAGAAGCTGTCGCCTCCGGGGTTGAGATTCTTGTTGGCACTGACGCCGGGTGCCCAAGCGTGCCCCACGGCCGCGGTGTCCTGGAGGAGATCAAGCTGCTCGAAGGCCTCGGGCTGCCTCGCCGCGCGGCCCTTGTGGCCGCGACCAGCGGCGCGGCGGCGGGGATCGGTCTGCCCGGCGAAGGACGGGTGGCCGTCGGCTCCCGGGCCGACCTTCTGCTTCTGGACGGCGACCCCATGCTGAACCTGGACGCCTTGGCTGCACCAGTCGCCGTGCTGGTGAGGGGCCGCACCGTTCGCGCCCACGACGGTTGAGCACCGCCATCGATCTGATCAGCTCACCAGGCATGACAACAAAGGAAAGGAACCGGCACATGTCGGACCAGGACAAGGACACCAACGCGAGGCCCTCGCACATCACCTTGACGTTCATCGGCGAGAAGGTGGCTGCCAAGGCACGGCTGCTGTGGGACCAGGCCCCCGAAATCTGCGAGGCACTGGTCGCTGCGTCGCCGATGCGGGTGCAGTCCCACCACGGGATCTACTCCGGCAGCGAGATCGCGGCGATCTGCCCGCAGCTGCCTCAGCTCTCGCAAGATCATGCGTCATCCGACGTCGAGGTCGGAGATCTGGCCTACGTCTACCTGTTCGCGGCCGATCACCACGGGGTGGCAGAGGACTTCGCCGAGATCTGCTGGTTCTACGACATCGACGCCCGGCCGTCGATGTTTACCGGACCGGCGAAGGTCAGTGTCTTCGCCCGGCTCGAGGACGCTGACGACTTCTTCGCCGCGTCTCGCCGGATGCGACTGGAAGGCGCCAAACACCTCGAAGTGACGGCCTCGTGAGGGTCCTGGAACCCGCCCGACAGGGAGGTGACCTCGCGCGCCTCGAGGTGGCGCGGTACGTCGAAGGAATGCGGGACGAGGCGCTCGACTGGTTGCAGACTCTGGTCGCCGTCGATTCCGAGTCTCCCCGCGAGGCCGCCGCACAGGAAGTCGTGGCACAGATCGCACGCTCCGTCGGGCTTCACGCCGAGCTCATCGCCGCCGACCCGGCAGGTGAACTGGAACAGGACCAGCGCTTCGTCACGACCGGGATGACATTCTCCTCCCGCCCCAACTGCGTCGTCACGCTCCCGGGTGCCCACGGTCGGCCCCTGGTTTGCAACGCTCACATCGACACCGTGGCCGTCGGAGATGGTTGGACACGCAACCCGTCGGGGGAGTGGGACGGCGATCGCTTCTACGGCCTCGGCGCCTGCGACACCAAGGCGTCCACCGTGGCCGCGCTGCTCGCAGCGGCCTGCCTGCAACACCTCGGCGACGACCCCGCTTCGCCGATCGAGCTGCACAGCGTCATCGACGAAGAGCCGGGAGGCAACGGCACCCTTGCCCTGTTAAGGGCACGCGGCGCCGACGCT
>DHIQ01000138.1:7642-8762 GCA_002403895.1 Candidatus Neomicrothrix sp. UBA4742 | reverse complement strand
AGCGTGGTCTTGCCGTGGTCGACGTGGGCCACCAGGGCCAGGTTTCGGAGTTGGGGTGCGGGGGACACAGGCTTCTCTCGGATCGCAGGAGGGCAGGCGCGCCAATGGGGCGGCGAGCCGACGGGGTGTGAGGGTAAGGGAGCAGACGAGGCTGGCTCAGGGCCTCAGATGCCGCTCAGGACGGCCAGAGGCCTTGATCCTCGCTCTCCTCACGGAGACACCAGGATGCATGGTCATGACCGGGGCCGGCACCGCATTCCGGGCATGGCTCGGCGTCGCGCTTGTCAAGGATCGCGTCAATGTCCATGTCATTCGTGTGCTTGAGTGCGCGGGCTTCTTCGAAGCGCCGATGCCGCCCCTTTTTCACGGGCCAACTCCCAAATGGTGCCGGTTGTCGCCCGGGCAGTGTAGCCCCTCCCCGGGCCGGACCGACCACCTATGATCGCCCGATGCCCAGAAGCGCCCCTTGGTGGCAATCCGACGTCGTGTACCAGATCTATCCGAGATCCTTCCTCGATACGGATGGGGATGGCGTGGGAGACCTCGAAGGTATCCGTCAGCGGTTGAACTACCTGCAGTGGCTGGGTGTTGACGCACTGTGGCTATCCCCCGTGTTCCGTTCGCCCATGCGCGACTTCGGATATGACGTCTCCGACTACTGCGACATCGACCCGGTCTTCGGTGACCTCGCTTCCCTCGACGTACTGGTGGCCGATGCCCACGACCGCAACCTCCGGGTGATTCTGGACTGGGTGCCGAACCACACGTCCGACCAGCACCCGTGGTTCCTCGACAGCCGGTCGTCGCCCGATGCCGCTCACCGGGACTGGTACGTGTGGCGTGACCCTGCGCCCGACGGCGGTCCCCCCAACAACTGGGTCCGAGCCTGGAGCGATCTGCCGGCGTGGACGTTCGACGACGCATCGGGCCAGTACTACCTGCACTGCTTCCTGCCCGAGCAGCCCGACTTGAACTGGGCCACCCCTGACGTCGAAGCAGCCATGCACGACGTGCTCCGCTTCTGGCTGGATCGGGGCATCGACGGTTTCCGCATGGATGTGATCCATCTCATCGGCAAGGACCCGACCCTGCCCGACGACCCCGACGACCTGGCCGGGCT
>DHIQ01000138.1:7122-7435 GCA_002403895.1 Candidatus Neomicrothrix sp. UBA4742 | reverse complement strand
CGACCCCGACGACCTGGCCGGGCTGTCGCACGTCCCGCTCAACAACCGACCCGAGACCCACACCCTGCTGCGCGGCCTGCGCCGCCTGCTGGATGCCTATCCCGATGATCGCGTCTCGGTCGGCGAGGTCTATCTGCTCGACACCGCGCAGGTGGTCGAATACCTGGGCGACGGCGACGAACTGCATCTGGCGTTCAACTTCGCGCCCCTTTTCGCCCCCTGGGACGCCGCCAAGTGGCGCCGTCAGATCGAGATCGTGGCCGCCGAACACGACCCGGTCGGGGCCTGGCCCACCTGGGTGCTGTCCAACCAC
>DHIQ01000138.1:5642-6898 GCA_002403895.1 Candidatus Neomicrothrix sp. UBA4742 | reverse complement strand
CGAGGCTCGGGCCCGGGCGGCGGCGGTGCTGTTGTTGACCCTGCGGGGCACTCCGTTCCTTTACTCGGGCGAGGAACTGGGCCTCGAGGACGGTGCCATCCCCGCCGATCGCGTCGTCGATCCCGGCGGCCGGGACGGCTGTCGCTCACCCATCCCCTGGGAGTCAGGACCCACCCACGGTTGGCCCGGCGACGACCCGTGGCTGCCGTGGCCCCCCGATCCTAACGAGCGCAATGCCCAGGCGGAGACCGACGACCCGGCCTCGATCCTCCACCTCTACCGCCGGCTGCTGGTGGCCCGCCGGGCGTCGAGCGCCTTACGCGCCGGCACGATCACGCTGCTCGACGGCCTCCCCGACGGCGTGTTGGCTTACGAACGGGTGCAAGGAGTCGACCGCCGTGTGGTGGTCATCAATTTCGGGGCCGAGGAGGTCGTCTGCGATCACCCCGCCGTCGGTGACACGGTCCAGGTCAGCAGCGACGGCTCAGGCCAGGGCGCGCCGTTCTCTGGGGTCTTGGGCCCCGACAAGGCCCTCGTGCTCCAACCCTGACTTTTGCCCCCGGCCGGGCGTTCAGGGAAGGGAACGGTGGGAGCGTTCCTCGAGGACCAACTCGCCGCCGCCGTCGAAGGCCAGGGCGGCCTCGCCGTCCACCAGGCGCCGGATCGGTTCGCCGACCAGCTCGGACCGCCAACCCGTCGCCAGCCGGGCCTCGGGCTCGCGTCGCAACAGCGCCTCGATATCGCCACGGGTGCCCAGCAGGGTGGCGTCGATCTCCAAGTCGCGGCTGAGCTGGCTGACCCAGGCCGACACCAGCGCCACGGCCGGGCGCAGATCGCGATCCAGTTCCCGGGTCTCGGGCTCCTCGGCCGGCTCAGGGATGCGGGCCAGACCATCGCGCACCGCGGTCAGCACCCCCTCGGCCGCATCGCCCCGCAGATGACGATCATCGAGTCCGCGGATCTTGCGCAGCTCAGGCGGCGACTTGGGCTGGCGTTGGGCGATCCCGACAATGGCCAGGTCCGGCAGCACGAAGCGCACCGGCTGGTCGATCTCCGCCGCTCGCCGCTCCCGCCAGGCCGCCAGTGATTGGGCCACCCGGCGGGCGGGGCCCCGCAGCTGGCGGATCTCCTTGACCCGACGCCAGGCCTCATCGGGGTTGCGAGCACCGCGCTCGCGGCAACGAGCGTCCTCGCACTCGTCAAGCGCCCACGACAGCCGGCCCCGCGCTTCAAGGTCGGCGAGCTCGTGGTCGTAG
>DHIQ01000138.1:0-5539 GCA_002403895.1 Candidatus Neomicrothrix sp. UBA4742 | reverse complement strand
CCACGACAGCCGGCCCCGCGCTTCGAGGTCGGCGAGCTCGTGGTCGTAGATGGCCAGCAGGTGCTCGACGTCGCCGGCGGCGTAGCGAAGTTGAGCGTCGTTGAGGGGACGGGCCAGCCAGTCGGTCAGACGGTCGCCCTTGCCCACCCGGATCCCCAGCACCCGCTCGTACAGGCTCGACAGCGACGGCATCGACATGCCCACGAACCCGGCGGCGATCTGGGTGTCGAACAGGCGGGACGGGATGGTGCCGCAGGCCAGGTCGAGCACTTCGAGGTCCTGGTCGGAGGCGTGGAGCACCGCCACGCCGGGTCCGTCGAGGATCTCCGCCAGCGGGCCGATGTCGACGGCGAGCGGATCGATCAGGGCCAGGCCGTCACGCCAGGCGATCTGCACCAGGGCCAGCTTGGGGTAATAGGTGCGCTCGCGGTGAAACTCGGTGTCCACCGCATAGGCCGGCTCGTCGCGAAGCGCGTCGAGCACGGCGTCGAACCCCTCGGCGGCATCGATCAGCTGGTGGGTCACGGGCGGGTCAACCGGCTCGGACCGAACCGGGCTCGTCGCCGGGAATCGCCGGCTTGCCCGCCTCGAGCCAGGCCTTCGTGCCGCCGACCACGTTGGTGGCGTCGATTCCTTGGCCGATCAACCATTCCACCGCCCGCGCACTTCGCCCCCCGCTCATGCAGACCACGTAGACCGGCTGATCGTCGGGGATCTCGTCGACCCGCTCAGTGACCTCACCCAACGGGATGAGCCGGGCACCCACGACGTGAGCGTCGCGGTATTCATCGGGCTCACGAACGTCGATGATCACCGCTCCCGCGCCGTGGAGCTGCGTCAGTGCCTCGACGTCGATCTCAGGAATGCTCACGATCACCTTTCTCGGCCCCGGCGACCCGTTCGGCGCTCAGCGGGCTCAGACTTGGCGCTGAGCGTAGCGGCGCAGGTCCTCGGGTCGGTCCACATCCCCCAGGCGATGGTCATCCAGGCCGATCACCTCCACCACGTCGAGACCGAGGACGGCTCGGCGGGGTGCCCGTTCGCCCGCCGCGTAAGCCTCACCGAGGTGGGCGGCGGCCCGTTGCCGGTAGGCCGCGGTCAGAAATTGACGGCGCTCACTCACCACCGGCACGACCACGTCAGCGCTCGGGGCGGCACTGAGCGCGGCGAGGATGGACGTCACCGACTCGGCGTCGATGGCGGGCATGTCGCAGGCCAGGATGACCACCACGTCGTCGGCGGCCAGCCGCAGGGCGGTGAGGATGCCCCCGAGGGGCCCCTCGCCGGGCTCGTCGTCAGGGCGGGCGTCGAGTCCGAGGCTGCGCAAGGCCGCCTCATCGCCACCGATCACGAGCACCGATGACGCCCCGGCACCGGTCAGGGCCCGGGCAGCGCCGGCGACCAGTGTCCGCCCGTCGACCTCGATGAAGGCCTTGTCGGTGCCCATCCGTGACGACGCTCCCCCGGCCAGGACGGCGCCGGTGAACGAGGGCGGTTCACCCCCCATAGTTCATCCGGGTGTCCTCCATGCGCAGCACGGGGGTGTCCTCGGGCTTCTGGAAACCGCAAGCCACGATCTCGCCGATGAAGAACGTGTGCTCGCCGAGGTTCACTGCTTCGCGCACCTCGCAGTCGAACCACGCCGGGGCCTGGTCCAGCACGGGCGCACCGGTCTGCTCGGCGTGGAACGGGAAGCCGTTGGCCGTGCTGGCCGCCTCGTCGATCTCGACCGGCTTGGTGAACTTCCGGACGATGACCCGGTCCTCGCGGTCGATGGTGCAGAGGCTGAAGGCGCCGCCCGCGACGATGAGCTCGTGGGTGAGCGCCGGCTTCTCCACGCCGATGCCGAGCAGCTTGGGCTCGAAGGACACCTGCGTCGCCCAGTTCAGGGTCATCAGATTGGCGCGATCCCCCGAGCGACTACCGACGACGTAGAGGCCAGCGGGCATGGTCCACAACGCCCGGCGCCGCATGCGGTCGTAGTCGTCGCCCGCCATCAGACACGGTCCGCCGGCGGCCAGTCCGGGTCGAGTTGGAGGAGGAACAGCGCACAGCGCTCCTCCTCGTCCGGCTCACCGATCTCCTGGGCGGCCGCCCGCAAGCCGTCGAGCGAGCGGAGGAATCCCCTATTTTCCGGGTGGGCCCAGCGCACGTAGCCCGAGCCGCGCCAGCCGTTCTGACGGAGACGGTCGAGGCCGCGGTGATACCCGACCCGGAAGGCGGCGTACCGCTCGACCGGATCGCGACCCAGCGCTCCGAGGCGGGCCCAGCCGTCCAGGAAGCGGGGCCGTCGCCCGACGAGCAGGGCTACCGCGGCGCGGCGCTCCCCCTCAGGGAGGGCGAGGGACTCAGCGAGGGCCTGGAGCACCTCAGGCGGTTCGGGATCCAGCACCGTCTCGGGTGGGCCGGAGGTGGTCAGGTTGACGGGGCGGGAGTCGGACATGGGCCGACTGTACGCGATGACGGGAGCCGCCCCTCCGGGTGGCCCGGTCACAACCTTGAACCGGCGAGGGTCAGCCCTGGCGAGCCACGGCCCGGCGTACGAACGCGGCGAACTCGTCAGGATGGGAGGACTGGGCGGCATGCCCGGCTCCGTCGATGACCACCAACTCGCCATCGGGCGCCCACTGGGCCAGGCGAACGGCAGCCTCCTGGTGGTACAGCTTGGATGTCGACCCGTGACCGGCCAGCACCGGGACCGACAGTGTGGCCGGGTCATAGGGCGGCCCGGAGCGGATCGACCCGAGCTCAGCCAACAGCGCCGGGCCTTCCGAGCGCCGTTCGGCCCTGGTCCTCGACGGGAGCCGCTCCCAGCGCTCGTCGCCGATCATGCGCCGCATGAACCGCTCCGCCGCCTCCTCGGGTCCGACCTCATCGGCTGCGGCCACGGCCACGGCCCCGGCCGACGCTTTCGGCCACCACGGCATCCAGGCCATGGGTGACTCGAAGGCGGCCACCGACGGGAGCCGTTCCGGGTGTGCCTCGGTGGCGGCCAGCGCGATCACGCCGCCCAGGCTGTGGCCCACCACGACCGCCGGCTCATGGCCGATCACCGCCAGCAGGTCAGCGACCTGCTCGTCGAGCGAGGCGGCCACGCCGGCGCCGACGGAACGGCCGTAGCCGCGTCGGTCGTAGCGGACCATGGTCAGGTCGCCCAGTCGCCGGGTCACCTTGAGGAAGCTGACGGCGCGATCCATCGACCCGTGGACGAAGACCACCCGGGCGCTTCCCGCCTCGCCCGCGTGGCGGTAGGTGGCCAGACCGGCGATGCGCTCATCGACGATCGTGCTCACCGGCGAGAGCTCACGAGTGGGGCGCGCCAAGCCACCGGCTCATGGCACACGCATCAGCCGGAGGGTGTCGGTCGCTCGCCCTTGGTACTCAGGCGAGCCGGCCAACATGGCGACCAGCTCCCCACTGCGGACCTCCCCCCGAGTACGCGCCAGTTCCAGGGCCCGCATGATCATCTCGTCGATGGGAAGCGCCTCGATGGGGAACGAGCGCGCTCCCCAGCTCAGGCACAGCTGACGCACGGTCCGCTCATCGGGGCTGAAGGCAAGAATGCGGGCCTCGGGCCGGAACCGAGCGATCGACCGCACGGTGAAGCCGGTAGTGGTGAGACAGATGATGGCCTGGGCTCCGGTCTCGACCGCGGCGCGCCAGCCCGCCATGGACATGGCATCGGTGATGGCGTCGTCGGAGTCGGTGGCCGAGGTCATGCGGGTCTCGGACAAGCTCCGGGCCCATCCGCGGTAGTCGAAGCGCTGGTCGGCCTTCTCGGCGATCCGGGCCATCGTGGCCACCGCGTTGACAGGGTCGGCGCCCACGGCCGTCTCACCCGAGAGCATGAGGGCCGACGAGCCGTCGAACACGGCGTTGGCCACATCGGATGCCTCGGCCCGGGTGGGGGTGGGCGCGCGCAGCATCGACTCGAGCATCTGGGTGGCAGTGATGGTGGGGCGGGCGAGCGAGATGCACCGCTGGATGATCTCTTTTTGTAGATGGGGCAGTTCCTCGATGGGGAACTCCATGCCCAGATCACCCCGGGCCACCATGACCGCGCCCGATGCCTCGACGATGCCCTCCAGGTTCTCGACGGCGGCCCGGGTCTCGATCTTGGCGATGACGAGTGGGCCCCGGGGATGGGGCTCCACGCCGACCCGCCGCACATCGTGGGCGGAGCGCACGAAGGACACCGCCACCATGTCCACCCCAGCCTCGATGAAGGCATCGAGCATGACCAGGTCGTGCGGGGTCGGCGTCGGGATGCGCAGACGATCCGACGGGATGTGCACGCCGGGTCGGCCCGTCACCTGTCCACCGTGGATCACCCGAGCCTCGAGGGCGTCGCCGGTGTTGCCGATCACCTCGACCACCACGGCGCCATCGCCGAAGCCGAGCGTGTCGCCGTGATGGACATCGCTGATCAGGTCGTCGTAGTCGACCTGCACGACCTCGGCCGTACTGGCGTCCCCGCCCGGCACCATCCGGATGATGGTGCCTCCGTCGAGCGTCACACCGTCGTCAGGAAAGCGCCCGGCGCGCACCTTCGGGCCCGGTAGGTCGACCAGGATCCCCACCTCGCGCTCAAGGGCGTCGCTGGCCGACCGAATGCGTCGGAAGCGTTCCAGGGCGGTATCGAGGGTGTCGTGAGCCAACCCGATCCGCGCCACATCCATGCCGGCGGCAATCATGTCCTTTAGGGTCGCCTCCGAGTCAGACGCCGGACCGATGGTGGCGACGATCTTGGTGCGGCGAGCCATGGTCGACACCGTACCGTGCCCACCCCCCGCCACCGGCGAGGCTTTCCCTCGAGACGATCTCAGCCAAGCGGGGCACCCAGGCCTTTGCGTTGCCGGCCTACGAGCGAGGGACATCCTTCCAGGCCGCTTCCTTGTCGGTGCGCACGTCGCCCGGGAGGCCGAGCACCCGCTCCCCGAGGATGTTCTTCATGACCTCGGTGGTCCCGCCCTCAATCGAGTTGGCCCGCATGCGGAGGAACGCCTTTTGGTGGCAATCCCACGACATCGTCGCCTCGGGACGAACCATCTCGTAGCTCGTGTACAGCATCCCCTCGGCACCCATGAGGTCGACGAGGAAGCTGGTCACCGATTTGTTGTGCTCCGCCGCCAGGATCTTGCCCACCGACCCCTCCGGCCCCGGGGTCCCCATAGTGCGGAGCTGCGAGGCCCGGATGTTGGTGAGGCGCAGCACTTCGGCCTCGATCCACAGGCGCACGAGCTGGTCACGTTGGACGTCGCTCCAGCCGTCGCCCTGGCGCCAGGTGGTAAGCACGTCGCGGATGAGGCCGCCTTCGCGCGGCGGAATGGCACCCCCGATCGACACCCGCTCGTTCATCAAGGTGGTAAGTGCCACCCGCCAGCCCTCACCCACGTCTCCCAGACGCTCGGCGTCGGGGATCCGCACGTCGCTCATGAAGACCTCGTTGAACTCGGCCTCCCCCGTCATCTGGCGTAGGGGCCTTACCTCCACCCCGGGGGCGTGCATGTCGATCACGAAGTAGGTCATGCCCTTGTGC
>DHIQ01000189.1:2420-2570 GCA_002403895.1 Candidatus Neomicrothrix sp. UBA4742 | reverse complement strand
ATCATGGGCGCCTCGGGCAGCGGTAAGAGCACGCTCATGAACGTCATCGGTTGTCTCGATGTGCCGTCGCGAGGACGGTACCTGCTCGACGGGGTCGACGTGCGGAAGCATGACGACGAGGACCTGGCCATCATCCGCAACCGCAAGATC
>DHIQ01000189.1:0-2168 GCA_002403895.1 Candidatus Neomicrothrix sp. UBA4742 | reverse complement strand
GCCATCATCCGCAACCGCAAGATCGGGTTCGTGTTCCAGAGCTTCAACCTGATCCCTCGGACCTCGGCGCGCGCCAACGTCGAGCTGCCCCTGATCTACGCCGGTATGCGTAAGGCCGAGCGAGGCGAGCGGGTGCAGGCCGCGCTGGAGGCCGTCGGCCTGGCTGATCGGGCCGACCATCTCCCCTCGGAGCTGTCGGGCGGCGAGCAACAGCGGGCGGCGGTGGCCCGGGCCATCGCCACCGACCCGGCCCTCATCCTGGCCGACGAGCCCACCGGCAACCTCGACAGCCACTCGACGCTCGAAGTGCTCGAGATCTTCAATCGGCTCAACGCCGAGGGACGCACCGTGCTGATCATCACCCACGAAGCCGAGGTGGCGGCCCATGCCAAACGTGTCGTCGTACTGCGCGACGGACTGATCACCGCCGACCGGCGGTCGGCTCCGGCGGCCGGCCCGCCGCCCCGCCTGTCGACCATCGGGGTGGCGCCGTGAACTTCGAGAACGTCCGTATCGCCATCCGGGGTATCTCCGCCAACCGCCTGCGCTCCGCGCTCACCATGCTCGGCATCATGATCGGGGTGGCGGCCGTGATCGTGCTGGTGGCGGTGGGCAACGGCTCGTCCAAGGCCGTCCAGACCCGGCTGCAGAGCCTCGGCACCAACACTCTCACCGTGGCGGCCGGAGGGTTCGGCCCCCGAGGCGGCGGCAACAACTCCGTCCGCCCGACGCTGACCACCACCGACGTGACCGCTATCTCCGATCCGACCCTCGTGCCCGACATATCCCAGGTGGCCCCGGTCAAATCCACGTCGGCCGCCGCCGCGGCGGGGGGCAACAGCTACACGCCCGGCCAGGTCCTGGGGACGACGGCCAACATGGCCGGCATCCGTGATTACACCACCACCAGCGGCTCGTTCTTCACCGAAAACGACGTGACCAACCACAACCGGGTCGTCGTGCTGGGCACCACCGTGGTCAAGAACCTGTTCGGCACCACGGAAGACCCGGTGGGTCAGGACGTCAAGATCGGCAACGCCACCTGGACGGTCGCCGGCGTCCTCAAGTCCAAGGGCACCAACGGACTCCAAGACCAAGACGATTTGGTGTTGGCACCCATCACCTCGCTCGAGGACAACATCACCGGCAACAACGATCAGGTCAACCAGATCGTGGCCCAGGCCACGTCACGCAACACCACCGACGCCGCCTCGGCGGAGATCACCGCCGTCCTGGCATCGAATCACAAGAGCACCACCGGCCAGACCCAGTTCCAAGTCCTGAATCAGGCCAGCCTCCTGGCCACCAGCCAGAGCACGACCCAGGTCTTCACCGTCCTGTTGGGCGCGGTGGCCGCCATCTCGCTGTTAGTGGGCGGCATCGGGGTCATGAACATCATGTTGGTCACCGTGACCGAACGCACCCGCGAAATCGGCATCCGCAAGGCCATCGGCGCCCGCAGGTGGGACATCCTCGGCCAGTTCATGGTGGAAGCCGTCCTGCTGTCGGTGGTCGGTGGCGTCCTCGGCGTCGTATTCGGCATCCTGGGCAGCCGGTTCAAGATCGTCGGCGTCCAGCCCGTCATCGCCCCCGGGTCGGTCCTGCTCGCCTTCGGGGTGGCCCTCGCCGTCGGACTGTTCTTCGGGATCTACCCGGCCAACCGGGCCGCTTCGCTGAGCCCCATCGATGCGCTCCGCTATGAGTGACAAGGAAGAGACCATGACCGCCGTTGCAACCGATGCCACTGACCACGCCGTTGATTTCGAGGACGACGTCGAAGACTTCCTGCCAGCCCGGCGCAAGCGCGTGGGCCCCCTGACCGTGGCCCTGCTGGTGTTGCTCGTCGCTGTCCTCGGCGTGTTCGGGGGGGTGCAGCTGCAGAAGTTGCGGGGCAAGACAACGACGGTCGCCGCGACCTTCGCCGGTGGCCGGGCCGCCGGATCCACGTTCGGCACGGTCAAGCTGGTGGATGGCGACACGATCTATGTGACCGCCTCCGACGGCAGCATCGTCAAAGTCAAGACGACCGCCGGGGCCACCACCATCTCCCGCTCGGTGACCGGCACCGCCGCCGACCTGCAGCCAGGCCAGACCGTGGTGGTGCAAGGCGCCGCCGGACCTGACGGGACCGTCGCTGCCACCCGCGTCACCGAAGGCGGCCAAGGCGG
>DHIQ01000084.1:23897-39397 GCA_002403895.1 Candidatus Neomicrothrix sp. UBA4742 | reverse complement strand
GGCGGAGGGTGGGCTGGGTGGGCGACGGATGGCCGGGCGGGTCGTCGGCGGAGGGTGGGGTGGGTTCAGCCGTCGACTCGGCGTTTAAGCCGTTCGAGTCGGTCGTTCCAGGCGGCGTCGGTCTCGGCGATCCAAGCGGCGGCCGGGCGGAGCGCCCCGGAGCGCGCCGCGAATCGGGTCTCTCGACCGATGCGCTCGGAACCGACCAGGCCGGCCTCAGCCAGGACGCCGAGGTGCTTGGTCACGGCTTGGCGCGTGACCGGGACGACTGCCGTCAATTCGGTGGCGGTGGCCGTGCCCCGTTCGGCGACCGCGCTCAGGACCTGGCGCCGGGTGGGGTCGGCCAGGGCGGCGAAGATGCGTCCGGCCTGGGCGTCGCGATCGAGCGGAGTCACGGATGGGTGCCGTGGCCCACCAGCAGGCGGTACGAGCCGGCGCGGCTGGAGCGTGAGAGGTCGCGAAAGGCGGTGGGCCAGCGGCTGGCGGTGAGCGAGGAAGCACGGGCACAGGCCTGGGCGCGCCAGGGGGCCGGTTCGATGGTGGTCGTCTCGATGACCCGGACGCGGGTGCCAGGGGTCAGCGGCACGGTCGTGATCTCGACAGACGACAGGTCGCCGCCGTCTTCCCACCAGTGCCAGGCCAGCCGTTGGCCGGGTTCGACGGCAGTGACGAGGACTTGGTGCACGGTACCGTCGGGGTCGACGACCCGCCCGACGCCGCCGGGCTGGAGGTCGACGGAGACCTCGGCACCGAGCCATTCAGTCAACTCGCCGGGATCGGTCAACGTCTGCCATACCTCGTCGATGGGGGCGTCGAGGTCGACGCTGCGTTCGACGTTCACCGATTCGGGGGCGGTGGTGGGCTCGCTCATAGTCAGCAACCTAATGGTTGCGTATCGCGTCGGCAACCCCTAGTCTCATCCTTGTGACGCAATCATATGGTTGCGCGATGGTCCGTCGAATGCCGGACCCCGCCGAGGAGGCCCCATGCTCGTCCCCACCGTCATCGAGTCCACCTCCCGTGGGGAGCGGGCCTACGACATCTACTCCCGGTTGTTGCGCGAGCGCATCGTCTTTCTCGGTGCTGCCATCGATGACCAGGTCACCAACCTGGTGGTGGCCCAGTTGCTCTTTCTCGAAGCCGAGGATCCGGAGAAGCCGATCAACCTCTACATCAACTCGCCGGGTGGCGACATGATCGGGTTGTTCGCCATCCACGACACGATGACGTTCCTGAACCCGCCGGTGGCCACCTTATGCGTGGGTCAGGCGTCGTCGGCGGCGGCAGTGCTGCTGGCCGCGGGGGAGCCCGGCATGCGGGCCACGCTGCCCAACGCCCGGGTGTTGATTCACCAGCCGCATGGTGGCGCCCAGGGTCAGTCGGTCGACCTCGAGATCCAGGTACGCGAGACCATCGAGATGCGCGAACGCATGGTCGACATCTTGGTCACCGCTACCGGCCAGACCCGCGAGCGCATCGTGGGCGACATCGACCGCGACTACATCGTGCGGGGGCAGGCGGCGGTCGACTACGGCCTGGTGGACGAAGTGATCTCCGCCCGCCAGCTCCACCCGGTGGCGGCCATCACCGCCAGTGGTGTGGCGGGCTGAGACGCCGGTGGTCCGGTGGTGGGTGACTCGTGGTCCGTCGGTCCGTGGCTCGTGGTCGGTGGTCGGTGGTCGGGTGTCCCGTGGCTCAGCCGTCGTGGAGTTGGCCGTACGAGCATCCATTGACGCCAGCGACAGCCCATCCGTCGCCTTGGACGAGCACGTCAGGACCGTGGGCAACGTCGACTCCCACGCTCCGACCCTTGGCGTAGGCCCACTCCCACTGGGTGTCGCTGAGCTTGACGAAATCGTCACGGGTAGGTGGGTTCACGCCGTCGGTCTGGGTCGGATAGGAAACCCAGCGCATCGATGCCTCCTGGCCGGAGGCCTGCCACCAAGCCTCAAAGGCAGCATCCGGCGTGCTGGCGACCGGGCTGCCGATCGCCCCCGTCACAGTGCACATCCGTTCCGAGGGTCCGTCCCGATGGATTCGGGCCCAAGCGAACCAGGCCATCACGGCGATGAGCCCGACCAGCGACACGACGACGAGTCGGCGCGTTCGAGCCCTTGCGGGTAGTTCGCCGCCGTGCTCAGAGGCCAGGTCAGATCTATCGGCCGAGCACTCCGGAGACTAAGGGCACGGGACGCTCTCGGGCGCCGGGCTGCGGCTGATGGGGCCGCCCGTCGGCGCGACGGTCAGCCGGTGTCGAAGAGGGCGGGTGGGTCGGTGCCGCCGGATGCTCGTTTGTGTTGGTCGGGGGAGAGGAGTTTGCGTTTGCCAGTGCCAGATTCGAGCGCCCAGCCCTGGTAGGTCTTGAGGTCGTGGTGGTGATCGCACAGGCGGTCGGCGTCGTCGACGGCGCTGTGGTGAGTGTCGGCCCAGTTGGTGCGGTGGTCGCGTTCGAGGCCTTCGGTGCGTGGGCAATCGATGACGGCGCATTCGGGGTCACGGAACTCGAGAGCGGTACGTTGAGGGGCGGTGAAACCGCGGCCAAGGTGGGCGACGGTGTGGACGTCGACGCCTTTGGTGACGACGGCGGCCAGGAACGCTCCTTCGGTGAGGAATCGGTCGAGGGTCGAGACCGGGACCGCGCCGATTCCCGTGATCTCGCAGAGTTCGCCGGGTGTGGTGTGGCCGCGGAAGTAGGCGGTCTGGTCGACACGCATGATGATCTTGGCATCGGAGCCGCCGGTGGCGGTTTTGCCCGTGGCGCCGCCGGACATGGCGGCGCGGGCCATGGCCACGAACGCGTCGGCGGCGTAGGCGTCGAACGGTTCGCGACGTCCGTCGCGGCGGGCGGTGCGGAAGATGTCTTGTTGGTAGTGGCCGATGGCGGCGAGGAGCTCGGCGCCGGCTTCGGGGGTGGTGCGCAGCTCGGCGACGAACGCGCCGTCGTCGCTGGTGTGGTGGCGGAACCGGCGTGATGCGTGGACCCGGTCGTGTTGTTGCTGGGCGTTGAGCCCGACGGCTTTGGCGCGGGCGCACTCGCGGCGCAGACTGATGACCGTCTCGCGTTCGGCGGTGTCGACGAGGTGGCGTTCGGCGTCGGGCGCGGTCTTGGCCGCCTCGGCGATGTGACGGAACTGGGTTTCGGACACCCGGCCGGCCGCCAGTGCTTCAGACGCCACAGGCAGGTCGCGTAGTTGGCGGGCCGCATCGAGCTTCGAGCTCGCTTCACCAAGCGACACGCCCGCGGTACGGGCCAGGAAATGGGCGGGGGACTTGTCGCCTTCTTTGGCCCACTCGCGCCCTTCAGCCACCCGGGCCGACAACGAGAGCTCGGCCGAAGCGAGTTGTGAGCGCATACGCACGACATCAGTCAGCCATCCCGACGCGTCGGCCATCGACAGGCGGCCTGGTTCGAGGTCGCCCACGAACCGCTCGACCGTGGTCGACAACTCCTTTATTTCCGCCGGGGAGAACATGTGTACGAGACTATGCAGAGCTATCTAGCGTGTCAAGAGATATGTTTCAGCCCGTTTAGAGACATTCGTCACTCCTGGAGCGATGGCCGGCCCGAATCAATCATCGATGCAGACACTGGGTTGGCCGGCGACCACGGTGAGGGTGGCGGGCATGCCCATGAGGTCGATCTCCGTGCCCGCCAGGCCGACCGCCGTGACGGTGATCATGTTCCCCTTGTGCTCACCGGCCAGGATCGTCAACTCGAGGTGTATGGGCGCGGTGCCGTCGTCGGCCACGCCTGGTTCGGCGTCGACCACGAAGGCGTCATAGGTGCCGTCGGGGATCATCCCCCCAGCATGGCGCGACCGCCTCGCCCGCGGTGCACGAGAACTGTCACTCTCAGTGCCACTAGTTTGTTCCCTGTCGATCAACCCAGCGAAGGGGCCTTACCATGGCTGGCGAAACCACCCCCCGTCTCATCTCCGATATGCGCGGAGTCCGTTACGGCGAGGTGCTGGCCGTCTACGTGCGAGGCTCCGGTTTCGAAGCCGAGGTGTACGGCACGCAGATGCTGAACGACTGCCCGCACGAACTTTGGGAGACGCTCGACGCGGCCACCATTGCCGAGGAGATGGGGGCTGCGGTGGTCAAGCTCAACGGACCCCGGTACTGGATGCTCGACGGTCTCGGTCAAAAGGTGGCGGTGGTGGATCCGGTGTTCCGGGACTTCAACGGCCTGACCACGCGACGCATCGCCACGGTGGACCTCGGCGAGGACCCCTCGACCCAGCCGTACGTCGAGCGGTACGTCAATCGCGGTGCCGTGTTCTTCTTCGATGCCGGCGCGCCGGTCCACGAACTCGTGAACGCCGAGGGGCTGGCCTACGTCATGCAAGCCTACTGCGTCGGGGTCGATCCGACGCTCACCGAGGAGAGCCTCGGCGCGCTGGGGGAGCGGCTGGCGCTTCCCGAGGGCTGGTCCTTTCGCACCCGGATCCTCGATGAGGAACTGATCGTCGATACCACGGCCACCATCGCCACCGTCGTGCAGGATGAACTGGAGAACACCTACACGCTCCCCATCTGAGGTAATTGGGCGCGTGCAGACAGAGGTACCCCCCGCCCTGTCGCCCGCCGTCGGAACTCGACGGACCCTAGATATACAGAACCGATCCTCTATATACTGTCGGAGTGACCAAACACCTGGTGGACATCGACGACGACACCCTGGGGGCGGCTCGCGCCGAACTTGGAACGGCAACCCTCAAAGACACGGTCAATGAAGCATTGCGACAGGCGGCCTCGACCCGCGACAAGCGCGTTTCACGCGCCCTCGACAGGCTCGCCGGCGCTGATCTCGGTGATCGCGAGGACGCGTGGCGCTGACGCACCTCGTCGACACGAGCGTGTTGAAGCGACTCTCCGAGCCGGCCGTGCGTTCAGTCGTCGAGCCGCTGGCCGATGCCGGCCGGCTGGCCCGGGCGGGGATCTCGGATCTCGAGGTGGGCTACTCGGCCCGGAACACTCGTGAGTGGGACCACCTCCTGGCCGCATTGGACATCCTCACGCTGATCGAGACCAGCGGTGACCACGTCAACCGGGCGAAGCAGGTTCAACGCCTGCTGACCTCCAAGAGCCAACGTGGCCGCAAGATCCCCGACCTTCTCATCGCCGCCGCGGCCGAGGCTGAACGACTCACGGTGCTGCACTACGACCAAGACTTCGACAAGATCGCCAAGGTCACCGGTCAACGCTGCGAATGGGTCGTCCCGGCTGGAACCATCGACTGAAGCCCCGGGGCGAGTCGCGGTCACCGCCTCAGTCGCCAGTGGCCCCGTCGATGCACTCACGGAGCAGATCGGCGTGACCGTTGTGGCGGGCGTACTCCTCGATCAAGTGCACGTAGATCCACCGCAGCGAGCAGGGCCCGCGCCGCCGGACCCCGGTGTCGTCGAGTGAACGGGTGGCGGCGATGGCTCGTGCCTTGCCGATCTCGGCCTGCCAGGTGGCCACGTCGTCGGCCACCACCGCACCGTCGACGTCGTCGAACTCTCCTTCGAGGTTGTCGTCGCTCCAGAAGATTCCGGGTGCTTGCTCGCCGGCCAGCACCCGCCGGAACCAGTTCAGTTCGACGTCGGCCATGTGCCGCACCAGCCCGAGCAGGCTCATGGTCGAAGGCGGCACCGAACGCCGCTTCAACTGCTCGTCGTCGAGTCCCTCGATCTTCCAACGAAGCGTGTCCCTATGGAACTCGAGCCACCCTTCCAACAGGTCCCGTTCGCCCAAGGTGTGCGCCGGGTCGACCCGGTATGCCGGGCCGTTCTCGGTCTCGGGTGGGGGTCCCGCCGTGTCGTCTGCCATGGCTCGGATGGTATGCGCCCGAATCACCCTCCAGAGGATGAGTTCCTGCGTCGGATGGCTTTGAGGGCTTCGCGTCTGGACAGGCCTGACAGCTCGGCGTCGTGGTCGCCGATGAATCGCTCGACGGCGTCGGGATCGATGTGGCTGTAGGAGCGCAGCGCCCAGCCGATGGCCTTGCGCAGGAAGAACTCGGTGTCGGCGGCCCGGGTCAGGCAGGCGTGGAACAGCCACTCAGGTTCGGTTCCGGTCCCCCAGCGTTCCTGGTGCAGGATGGCGGTGCGGGCCAGCCAGATGTTGTCGTCCACCAGCCAGGTGGCCATGACCCCGTCCAGCGAGCGGTCGTTGCGCACGATGGTGCCGACCACGTGCTGGGCCAGGCCGTCGACGGTGTCCCACCAGGATTTGGTGGTGATCCAGCGTTGGGCCTCGGGCAGGGTGGCGGAGGTGAGGATCCCCTTGCGTCGCTTCAGCAGCCAGTCGGCCACGTAGGCGTACTCACGCTCCTCGCGGGCCCACGCCGCGTCAGTCAGGTCGATGACGTCGGCTTCGTCCGGAGCATCCAGGCCGGCCAGGGCCTCGCGGCTGAACTGCACCCGCTCGGGCGTCGGGATCCCGGCGAAGGGGAACTGGTCGCGCATGTAGGCCCGCATGCCGACCGCTCGCTCCGGGTCGGCCGCGGTGGCGAAGCGATCGGTGACCCGCCGCAGGTACTCATCGCTCCATGCCGTCATGGCTAGAGGTCGCCGACGTGCGTGAACGCCTCGGCGAAGGTTACCGAGGCCGCTTCGCCGTTGGCCCGCATGCGGTCGAACACCCGGTCACGGAACGCCTGCAGTTGCTCGCCCGAATCGGCGTCGTCGATGGCCATGGTGGTGACGAACTGGCTGCGGTGCTCGAGCAGGGCGGCGATCTTGGCCGCCTCGAAGCCGCTCACGTCCTCGAGATGGTCGGGAGCGTCGGCTTCGAACAACAGCAGGTGTTCGGGCCGGTGATGAGCCACCCCGTGGTCGGGGAAAAAGAACGGGTCCCGAGCGGCCACCACCCCGTCGACGGTGAGCCACCCGGCGTGGCGATGGTCGGGATGGACCCGGTAGCGCTTCCATGGGTCGTGGCCCAGCACCACATCGGGCTTCAGCCTCCGGATCCAGTAGGCGACGCGCTCTCGCAGCGCCAGGCTCGACTCGAGCTCGCCGTCCGTCTCACCCAGCATCACCACCTCACCGCTGGCCCCCAGGGCCTTGGCCGCCGACTGCTGCTCGGCCCGCCGCGCCTCGATCAGGGCGGAGATGTCCTCGTCGGGCTTCCACGTGCCCTTGGAACCGTCGGTGAGGATCAGGTGGTGCACCACGCACCCGGACGCAGCCCACTTGGCCAGCGTGCCGCCGGCCTGGAACTCGACGTCGTCGGGATGGGCGCCGATGGCCAGGGCGACACCGGGAGGCGGGAGGTTCAGGTCCACAGCGCGACTTTTATCACGACGCAAGCCAGTCGGGGGTGACCAGGTCGGCAGGGAGGTCCACGTCCCAGCCAAGGCGCCGTTCGCGCTCGACCCGTAGTGCGAGGCCGAGGCGCTCGACTTCGGCCACATGGCGGGCGAACGACCCGGCGCCGTAGGCGAAGATGAACCCGGCCGTCGGCGCCACGCTCAGCACGTTCGTGCCGTCGTCGTGGCGGTCCGGCACCAGGGTCACGCCGTCGAAGTCGGCCACCCACGCCAGGTCGAGGGCGTGGGGGAGATCGGCGTGGGCCACGATGATCTGTTCGAACCCGTCACCACCCAGGTGGCCGACCCCGTCAGCGACGGCGCCGTTGAGGCCCCTCCCGGGACACCAGATCACGCCGGCCCCCACCTCGCCGGCCCAGGCCGCCACTTCCGCGTCATCGCAGACGATGGCCACCGGCAGGTGTCCGGCGGCGTGGACCACCTTGGTGGCCATTTCCCGCGCCAGGGCGGCCCGGGCATCGGCATCGAGGGCCGGAGCGAGCCGCAGTTTGGCCTGACGGAACGCCTTGACCGGGAGCAACACGGCCACGGAGCGGCTGGACACAGGCCGAGTCTAGGGTGAGGCCATGCAGATCTGCGCAGCGGTCATCGGCGCCGGATCGTGGGGCACGACCGTGGCGCACCTCCTGGCTCACAACACGTCGACGGTGCTGTGGGCCCGCGATCCCGAGGTGGCACAGGAGGTTTCCGAGCATCACATGAACTCCCGGTACCTGCCCGGACACGAGCTCCATGCCAACCTTCGGGCCACCGCTTCGTTCGAAGACGCCGTGCGCCAGGCCGACGTGCTGGTCATGGGCGTGCCCAGCCATGGCTTCCGTTCGACGCTCGAGCAGGTGGCGGAGCACCTGCGGGCCTGGGTTCCCGTCGTGAGCCTCACCAAGGGCCTCGAACAGGGCAGCCGGCTGCGCATGACCGAGGTCATCAACGATGTCCTGCCCGGTCACCCCTACGGCGTGCTCACCGGTCCGAACCTGGCCAAGGAGATCCTGGTGGGCGATGCCGCGGCCACCGTGCTGGCCATGAGCGATCCCACCATCACCGAAGAGCTCCAGGACCTCTTCGCCACCGACCTGTTCCGGGTCTACGGCAACCCCGACGTCATCGGCTGCGAGGTGGCCGGTGCCCTCAAGAACGTCATGGCCATCGCCTCGGGAATGGCCGACGGCCTCGGTACCGGGGACAACACCCGCTCGGCGGTCATCACCCGTGGTCTCAACGAGCTCACCCGCCTCGGTATCGCCATGGGCGGCGATGCCATCACGTTCTCGGGTCTGGCCGGTATGGGCGACCTGGTGGCCACGTGTATCTCGACGCAGAGCCGCAATCGACACGTCGGTGAGGAACTGGGGAAGGGTCGCACGATCGACGAGATCATCGCCTCGATGAACATGGTGGCCGAAGGGGTCAAGACGGCGTCGGTCGTCATGGAGCTGTCGGAGTTGTACGGCGTCGAGATGCCGATCGCCGAGCAGGTGTATGCCGTCATCAACGAGGGGCGGACGGCGGCCGAGGCCTACCAGGGGTTGCTTGGGCGGCGGACGCGCCTTGAGATGCACGGGATGGGCTGACGTGTTGCCGTTCTGGCTCGAGCGGCAGAGCGACGTCAGTGGTCCGGACTTCATCCCTGGCTCGGTGGCCGGTTCGGTGGCCGGTTCGTCGGCTGTCCCGCCGAATGTGACCCACCGGACGTGGTCCCTGGTGGGGACGGTGGCCACCCCTGATCGGGGGGTGGTCGACCCCCGTGGCCTGGTGACCCCGACCAGCCCGGGCGATGGTGGTGGCTGGTCGCTCGACTGGTGGATCGGAGGCGACGACCGCTGGCACGCGCCCGCACGAGAAGCAGCCGTGCGTCAACGCCTGGTGGGCGAGGCGCCGGTGGTCGAAACCCTGATGCGCATCCCCGGTGGCGACGCCGTGCAGCGGGCCTACGCCATCCACGCCTCGACCGACTCGCCGTTCGGGCAAGCCTTCCTGATCGTCGAGATCGAGAACGCCTCGGCGGTGCCGTTCGCTCTGGTCCTCTCGGTGCGGCCCTACAACCCGACCGGGTACGTCCCCGTGCACACCATCTCGCTCGAGGGCCCGCCCAAAGGCCCGATTGACGGACGAGATGAGGGAAGCGACCACCGGCTCATGGTCAACGGCGAACTCGGCGTGGTGTTTCCCAAAGCGCCGGCACGGGCGGCTGCCACCACTGCAGCCGAGGGCGACGTCGACGAGGTGGTGTTCGCCGGCCACGCGACCGAGACCTTCACCATCGTGCGGTGCCCCGAGGGCCAGGCCCAGGCGGCGGTCGTCTTCCCGCTGCCCCATACCGCCATCCTGCGCGTGGCCCTGCCGCTGGGTCGGCCCGTCCGTCCCCGCCGCCGCCCGGTCGCCGGTGCCGGCATGCGCTTCCCGGCCGCGGTGCCCTCGGCCGAGCAGGTGGCCAAGGGCTGGGAGACGCAGGCCCGCCGTGGGGTTCGCCTCAGCCTGCCCGATCCGATCTGGGAAACGGCGGTGGAGACCGGCCGACGCTGGCTGCTCGTGGCTCACGGAGGTGAGGACCTCGCGGCCTGGCCCAGCCGACCCCTCGACTGGGTCGAGGCGGAGTCGGTCCTGGCCGCCCTCGGCGAGCAGGGGTTCCACGACGAAGCGGCCCAGGTGCTGGCCACGCTGCCCGAGCGGCAGGGTCTCGACGGCTCGCTGGTGCATCCGGGTGGGACGGCGGGCGCCAACGGGGCGGCGCTGGTCGCCCTCGCCCGCCACGTGGCCCTCTCCGCGGATGTGGAGCTGGCCGAGAGCCTGGTGGGGCCGGTGGCCAAAGCGGTGCACTGGATCGACAAGCGCCGTCGGGCGCGTCGCCGCGGGCCGAGCCTGTCGACTGACGATGTGATGTGGTCGGTCCGCGGTCTCGAGGCGGCGGCGACCATGCTCGACGGCATCGCCCAACCCGAGGTCGCCACCGACGCCCGCGCCTTTGCCGACACCTTGTCCCGCGAGCGGCCCAGCGAGTCGATAGCGGCGGAGGTGAGCGGGGTGGCCGTGGTCGACCCGGGGGGTCGGGCCGGGCTGAGTCCGTTCCACACGCTGGGCCTGGCCCGGGCCGAGCTGGCTGCCGGTGACCCGGTGTCGCTCGAGCGCTTCGCGTGGGTGCTGTCGGTGGCGTCGGCCACCGGGACCTGGCCGGAGGTCGTGCACCCCCGCACCGGGGGCGGGTCGGCCGGCGATGGCCACCACGGCGCGACCGGAGCGGAGGTGCTGCGCTTCGTGCGCGAGCTCCTCGTGCGGGAGACCGACAGTGGGCTGGCGCTATGTCGAGTGCTACCCCCGGACTGGTTGGGTCAAGGTTTCGAGGTGCACGACGCGCCGACGGCGTTCGGGCGGCTGTCGTATGCCGTGCGCTGGCATGGGGCGCGCCCTGCGCTGCTGTGGGATCTCGACGTCCATCCCGGCACCGGTCCGGTCGTGCTGACCGCTCCCGGGTTGGACCCGACCTGGCAGGCCTCCGAGTCGAAAGGCGAAGCACTGTTGGCCGCGCCGGCCGGCACCGAGGCGCAAACGATTGGCGAGCCGCCTCCGGAACCAGGAGTATCGTTTTCGTGAGTAACGGCGACACGTTCCTGCGCGACGCGGTGCTGGCCTTGGGCGTGCCCGCTGACCAGGTGGACCAAGCCGAAGCCGACGGCACCCTTGAGCTCGTCGCCCTCGAGAAGCTGGTGGTCAGCGAGCAACCGGAGTTCGACCTGCGGGAGGTCGCCGCCCGCTCGGGGTTCGACGCCGCTCGCATCCGGGCGTTCTGGCGGGCGCTTGGGTTCCCGGACCCGCGGTCCGACGAGCGGGTGTTCACCAAGAGCGACATCGAAATGTTGAACGCGGTCGTGCATTTCATCGAGGACGGGTCGCTCGAGCAGGACCTGGCCCTGCAGATGGCCCGGGTCATCGGGTCGTCGATAAACCGGGTGGCGGTGGCCCAGGTGGAAGCGGTCGAGGCCCAGCTGGTCACCGACCGCTCGACGGGGGTGGCTGGGCAGGCCGGGGTGGAGTCGGCATTTCGGGCGGCCGAGGTCCTGCCGCTCATGCCGCAGATCATGGAGCTCGTGTGGCGCCGCCATCTGGGGGCGGCCACCCGGCGCCGGATCGTGCGGGCCACGACCGAGGAGGGCGAGATCGTCTGCGTCGGGTTCGCCGACCTGGTGGGGTTCACGGCCCAGACCCAGGAGCTGCCCGAGCATCAGCTTGCTGAGGTGGTCGGCCAGTTCGAGACCATCGCCTTCGACCTCACGTCGGCCCATGGCGGGCGGGTGGTCAAGATGATCGGCGACGAGGTCATGTTCATGACCGACAGCGTGCGCAGCGGGGCCGAGCTGGCCCTGGACATGGCCCACGCGTACCGGGAAGCCGAGCACCTCTCGGACGTACGCGTCGGCTTGGCCAGCGGGCGGGTGCTGGAACGAGACGCCGACATCTACGGCTCGGTGGTGAACCTGGCCAGTCGTATCGTGAACGTGGCCTTCCCCGGTGCCGTGGTGGTGAGCCCCGATATTCATGACGCCCTCGAAGGCGATGAGACCTTCGTGTTCCGCAGCCTGCGGTCCCACTATCTCAAAGACATCGGGCGGGTCCCGTTGTGGGCGTTACGTTCGGCGGACGACAGCACCGAGGCGCCGTTCCGCCGGGAGCGTCACCGTCGTTCCGGTCGCAACACGTTCACGCTGTCGTACACGGCGCGCCCGGTGTTCGAACAACTCGGCGACGCCCTGGCGCCGGTGGTGCCGGCCCGGTTGCGCCGCGACGCCAACGGGTCGGATCTCGACGAGGAGGTGACGACCGAACAGCTCGAGGCCATCTCCGACGCGGTGTTGGAGGCCGACATCGACGAGGAGCTCCAGGTGGAGTTGCTGGCCGACATCGAGGTATCACGACGCCTGTACCAGCTCGAGGTCGAGGCCCAGCGGCGCAGCGAATTGGTCGACCTCGAGGCCGACCGTCGCGTGGCCGAAGCGGAACACGAGGCCAGGCGCAAGGTGGAGGAAGTGGAGACTGAAGCCCGTAGTCGCATCGAGGACGCGTTGCAGGAGGGGGAGGAGAAGTCACGCAAGGCCAACGACGCCGCCAACCGCAAGGTGACCCAGGTGACGGAAGCGGCGGAGCGCAAGGCCGAGGCGGCCAAGCGTGACGCCCGCCGCAAGGCCAAGCGCAAGGCCGACCGCAAGCGTCGCGACAAAGCCCGCGAGGCAGACGGCGGCAAGGACTGAGGCCCAACCGGCGTCACCAACGGTCGCTGGGGCGACCGTTCCCTACGCCGGTTCGGGGGTGTCGAGGATGGCGGTGGCGATGCGCCATGGGCCGAGCTCGAAGCGTTCCTCGAACGGGGCGACCGGATGGCCGCGCAGGTCGACGAGCCACCCGTGGTGGTCCTCGATGCGAACCGTGGTGGCGGTGGCCGACGGATTCCACAGGCGGACCTGAAGCTTGCCGCCCGCGCCAGTGATGGCGGAGACCTCCGCTCCGTCGATGGTCAGGCGCTGACCCTCCTCGGCCCCGGTGGGCGGGGTGGCGGCCATGGCGATGATCCTGGTCGGGTCGGCCACCATGAGTGGGAGGAATGCATCATCGACCAGGGTGTAGGGGTCAGCTTCGCCGGTCTGGACGGCGTAGCGGACCGTCAGGGGACCGGCCATCTGCGGACCTTCCATGGCGATGGTCGGGCCGGCGGGCAGCGGGCGGTAGGCCATGGGGCCCTGCGACAGCATGCCGGTACTGCGCAACAGGGTGAGGGCCAGAGCTCGGGCTCGCGCCGCATGTCCGGTACCGGTCACGTCGACCAGTTCGTATTCCAGCAGCCCTTCGTGCACGACCGTAAGGCCACCGGCCCGGACGAATCGCCGCGACGGGAACGTGGCCATAGCCCGCTCGGTGGGGCCACCCTCGCCTTCCAGACCACGGGTGACCTCGGCGAAGGCGCACTCGGCCTGTGACGAAACGGCGGCCGTGGGCAAGGGGAACCAGGCCCGCAGGCGATGGTCGCGGCAGGTGTTGTCGAACGAGGTGGTGACCCGCACCAGCCGCTCGCCGGCCTGCAACTCCAGCGTGGTGGTGACCTCCACGGTGCGCTCGCCGGCGCGGGCACCGTTCACGATCTGCTCGGGCCACCGGTAGGTCGCGAGTATCTGGAGGCGGGCCCGCAGCGGACCCTCCTCGACCACGGTCACGATGACCGATTCGGGACGGTCGACGGTGTGATCGCCGGCGGGTGGGGAGTAGTTGTAGGTGTCGCCTCCGTCACCGTCGTCGACCAGACGGCCGAAGCCGGCGAGGCCGTCGATGGAGAACGTGCCGTCCGTGGGATCCACCGCGACGGTGACTTCCCCATTGGCCATGCCGGTCGAGGTGACCCCAACCGGGTCGACGGCCAGGGCTGCCCCGTCCCGGGCCGCGTCCACCCGCTTCCAGCCGAGGCCGGGCACGTCGGTGGCGCGCACCAGCACTCGTCGAGCGGCGGGGCGGGTGACCACGAACCGGCTTGGCGCGTCGGGGTCTTCGGCGGCCAATTGCATCATCGAGCCCCGGACCGGGCCGTTCCATTTGCCATGCGTCCGGGCGGGGTCTCGGGCCAGGCGCACCACGGTGACGCCCTCGTCGTCGATCTCGATCTCGCCGTCCACGATGTCGTCGATGCCGTCCAGCGCTCCCTGGACCACCGGCAGCACCTGGGCCCGGGTGAGGCCATCGAGCACCCGCTCGCCAGGGAACTGGCGGATGAGCTGGGTCCCGCCGATGGCGCCGGTTCCCGGCTCCACGATCTCGAGGAGCCCGGTGCGGCGTCGGGCCGACGGGTTGACCGCCAGGGGTCGGGCACCGCCTACCGCCCGGCCCAGGGCGCTGATTGCCCGGTCGGTAAGGCCCTCGCCGATGTGGCGGGCCTCGGCGTAGCGGTGCAGCACGGCGTGGCAGACATCGTCGACCGAGCAGGCGCAGACCGAGTCGTGAGCCGAGTTCAAGATGACCAGGCGCCAGGCTTCGCCCAGCAGGGCGGCCGGCCAGTCGGCGGGCGGCCGCCACAGGGCGCTCAGCGGTTCGGCCAGCCGTTCCAGCGCGCGCTCGGTGACGATGCTGGCCTGGTGTACGTCGACGCGGTTGGAGGCCACCCCCATGAGCAGGTTGGCCCGGGCCCCCGAACGCAACTCGCCGCTGACGTGGGCCAGCCCGTCGACGGGCGCGGCGGCCAGGTACTCGCTCAGCGAGCCCACCCGCAGCCGGTAGTCGTCCTGGATGGCGTTGGCCTCGGCCACCACCCGTCCCAGCCACGGTCGGGGGACCTGATGGTCGGTGCCGTTCATCCACAGCAGCGGCCCGTCATCGGCCCCCCCGGCCAGGGACCCGTAGGTCTCCTCGAAGCGGCGGATCATCGCCACCAGTTCCTTGGCGTCGTCGGGGAGCGAGGCGCCGTTGCCATACCCCTCCGGGAGGTACTGGGACCGGACCTGGGAGCCGTCGGGCGCCTCCCACCAGAAGGCCGGTCGGTCCATGGCAGCCGGCACGCCCCGCCACACCACCGCTTGGTCCAACCCGAACTGGCGCAGGAGCTGGGGCATTTGGGCGATGTGGCCGAACATGTCCGGCAGGTAGCCCACGGCCATGGCACCACCGAAGGCGGCGGCCCGTTCCCGCCCGAGCTGGAGGTCACGGATCATGGTCTCGCCCGACACCAGGAACTCGTCCATGAGGATGTACCACGGCCCCATTGACAGCCGACCCGACGCGGCCAAGCGGCGGAGCGTCGCCTCCGCTTCGGGCCGCACGGCCAGGTAGTCGTCCACGACCGCCATCTGCCCGTCGAGCAGGAAGTGGCCGTAGGACGGATCGGCCTCCAATCGGGGCAGCAGGTCATCGAGCAGATCGACCAGGCGGAGCCGGAACGTCTGGAACGGCGAGTACCACTCCCGGTCCCAATGAGTGTGGGGGACGATCACGACGTCACGCATGGGAGCCGATGGTATTAGGCGAGTAGCTCTCGCTCATGCCGACGTACGTGATGCCGCGTCGAGATCGGCGAACATCGGGGGCGCGGCGACGGCACCGAACATGAACCGATACCCATTGTGGGCCCGCCCGCTCGGGGTAGACCCGCACCGGCGCCTGACCCGGGGGGATGAGTTCAGGCGCCGGCGTGGGCGATCAGTACCACCAGATGCCG